>NZ_QBKS01000002.1:334166-668333 GCF_003054285.1 Litoreibacter ponti | reverse complement strand
ATGGTCATTGGTGTGGCCCAGACCCGCGGCGGGATTGGTGCGACAACATTTGCCCTGAACCTCGCCGCGATGCTGGCTTTAAAGCCGAAGCGTTCGCGCAAGGCAAAAGAGGTCGAAGCCCCACGTGTGGCGGTGGTCGATCTGGATTTGCAGAACGGCACCTTGGGGGCCAGCATCGATGTCGAGAGCAACGGCGCGCTGATCGAGATGCTGCGCAGCGGCTCGATCGCCGACATGACCTTCCTCACGAAGGCCATGGTGTCCCACCCGTCCGGCATCGACGTGCTGGCCGCGCCGGTGGAATTCGCACCACTGACCGCGATGCGCCCTGACATGATGGCATCTCTGCTGGATGAGTTGCGCATGTCCTATGACTACGTCGTCATCGACATGCCACGCACGATGGTCGATTGGCTCGACCCGGTTCTGGCCCGCGCGGACAAGATGTTCCTGCTGTCAGACACCTCGGTGCATTCGGTCCGCCAAGCCCGCCGCATGATCGATTTCTACTGCGAGGACCACGTCTCCTTGCCGCTGGAGGTGGTCGTCATGCTCGAGCGCAAACCGTTTTCGACGAGCTCTGCGGTGAGGGAGGCCGAGAAGTTTCTTGATCGCAAGTTCACCCATTGGGTGCCGCGTGATGATCGCTCTGCCAAACTCGCAGCCGACCGAGGGCAACCATTGGTGACGGCCAAGCCGCGCTCGATCGTGCAAAAGGCCATGGCTCCGATGGTTGTGAGCCTGAAGAGCTACTTTACCGCCGATCAGCGGCGTCAGGCTTAGGGGGCAGGCGCATGTTCAAGTCATTTCAAGGCCATCAAGCCGAAACCCAAGCCACGGCGACCCCAGTGAACATCGATGCGATGGCCGTGCTGCAGAAGAAACCTGCGGTTCCAAACGCCACGGCGGCGCGCGGGCCGCAAGTGGATGCAGTGGCAGCGGCCTGGCTTGAGCTGAAGCAGCGGATGCACCAGATGGTGCTGGAAAGCATGAACCTCGCTGCAATCGAAAAAGTGGGTCATGATGAATTGCGCCGGGAAATCGGCACCTTGGTGGCGCAGGACCTTCAGCAATACGGCCCGCAACTAGGAGCGGACCGCTTCAAAACCCTTGTGACCGAGCTGATGGACGAGGTCCTTGGCCTTGGTCCGTTGGAGCCGTTGATGGCCGACGAAACCGTGTCGGATATCCTGGTGAACGGTCACAACAAGATCTTCGTCGAACGCCGCGGCATCCTCGAGAAATCCGACGTGCATTTCAGCGACGAGCGGCACTTGCTGCGTGTCATCGACAAGATAGTCAGCCGGGTGGGCCGACGCATCGACGAAAGCCAGCCTTGGGTCGACGCGCGGCTCGAGGATGGCAGCCGGGTCAACGCGATCATCCGCCCGTGCGCCATTGACGGCCCGTCGCTGTCGATCCGCAAATTTTCCGCCGACAAGCTGACCCTCGAAAGGCTGGTGGAATTTGGCGCGCTGAATAGCGCCGCTGCCACGTTTCTTGAGGCCATCGTGAAGGCACGTATGAACGTGCTGATTTCGGGTGGGACCGGATCGGGCAAGACCACCATGCTCAACGCCATGTCGTCCCATGTGGACCACCGCCAACGCATTGTGACCATCGAAGATGCAGCAGAGCTTCAGTTGCAGCAAGACCACGTTGTGCGCCTCGAGACGCGACCATCGAATGTGGAAGGCAGTGGTGAGATATCTCAACGCGAGTTGGTCAAGAATGCTCTGCGGATGCGCCCTGACCGCATCATAATCGGCGAGGTGCGCGGCAACGAGGCGTTTGACATGTTGCAGGCGATGAACACCGGCCATGACGGATCCATGACCACAATTCACGCCAACACCGCACGCGATTCCATCGCGCGGCTTGAGCAGATGGTGGTGATGGTGGGCAACGACTTTCCCTTGTCGGCCGTCCGCCAGCAAATCTCGTCCGGTATCAATGTGGTCGTGCAGTTGAACCGTCTCGCAGATGGGTCCCGCCGCGTGATGAGCATTTCCGAGATCGCAGGGATGGAGGAATCCACCATCCTGATGCAGGACATCTTCAAGTTCACGAAAAGCGGCATCGACGCGGACGGAAATGTCATTGGACATTTTGGGTCAACCGGTGTGCGCCCCCGATGTGCCGAGACCTTGGAGGCCGCAGGCATCAAGCTCCCCGTTGGCACGTTTACCGCGCAGCAGGTCGCGAAATGAACCAGTTCTCGGCGCTAGACCCAGTTTACTTTGTATATATCGGTGTTTGCATCGGGGTCCTGGTTCTGGCCGAAGGTATCCGCCAAAGCGTTTGGTCTGCGGATGGCGACAATTACCGCAAGACGAAGCGGCTCAAAATGCTGTCCAAGGGCATGTCGACCGAAGATGTTCTTGAGTCTTTGCGCAGACCGATCACCAACAGCCGGTGGCAGAAGATCCCGATTTTCGGCTCTATCCCGGCCAAGATGCAGCAGGCTGACTTTACGATGAAGCCGTTGCCGTTCTTGCTGATCTGTTTTGGCGTCAGCGTTGTCATCTTCCTGTTCGGGCAGATCAAGCTGGGTGTCTGGCCCGCGCTGGCCTGTGCCGTGACCGCTGGTCTCGTGATCCCGCTCAACGTCATCAATATCGTCCGCCGTCGCCGTGTCGAAACCTTCTCGCTGCAATTGCCGGAGGCACTGGACCTCATGAAGCGCGGGTTGTCCGTGGGGCATCCGCTCAACGTCACGATCTCCAATGTCGCAAAGACGATGAAGGATCCGATCGCAACCGAGTTCGGCCTGGTGTCGGATCAGATCGCCTACGGCGAGGATCTGCCCGAGGCCTTCAATGACCTTGCCAGGCGGATCGACCAGGAGGATATGCACTATCTCGCCGCAAGCATTGGCATCCAGCACGGCTCCGGCGGCAATCTGGGTGGCATGTTCGGAACTTTGGCGAATGTAATCCGCAAGCGGTTCGCCATGCGTCGCCGGATCAAAGCGATCTCGTCAGA
Organism: Litoreibacter ponti; assembly: GCF_003054285.1. Lineage (NCBI taxonomy): Bacteria > Pseudomonadati > Pseudomonadota > Alphaproteobacteria > Rhodobacterales > Roseobacteraceae > Litoreibacter > Litoreibacter ponti. Next base: position 665,348 of record NZ_QBKS01000002.1, on the reverse strand, counting down.
GGGCCGAATTTCCGCGCTGCTTCTGTCAGCCATGCCCTTCCTGATGTACGGTGCCACGACCGTTACCGCGCCGGACTACTATACCAGTGTCAGCGACGACCCGAAGTTCATCTGGATGGCAGCGGCCGTAGTTATCTTGGTGGTCAGTAATGCGCTGGTGCTCCGCAAACTCGTGACGTTTCGGTTCTAGGGTGGCGCGATGATCTATAACTTCGCAGGCTTTGCGATTGACGCAAACACGGTTCTTTATCTCGGGATCGGTCTTGGCGTGTTGCTGGTGTTCATGGGGCTCTACCTCGGATCTGTGATGCGGGACCCTGTGGCAGATCGCATGCGAGCGACCGCGCAAGGCTACACCAAAACGTCCGACCGCAAGGCCTTGATGAAGACGATGGACAAGGTGCCAGAGGGCATTTTGAAGGCCCTGATCCCCGAAGACAGATCTGAGCGGACCCAAATCCGCTTTCGCTTGCGCCAGGCGGGATTTGACGGGCCGGATTCGGTGCGCAACTTCTTCGTATTCCGCCTTGTGACAGCAATGATCGTGCCGTTCCTTGCGCTGCTGTTCTTCTCGGTGCGTGAGATTATCAACGTGCCGACATCAATTGACGCCTACTTGAATACGTTCACGAAAATTCAGGTCATGCAGATTCTGGCGGTATCCGTTGCCCTTGGGTTTTATGGCCCGACCTATTGGCTCCACCGTCAAATCAAGGCGCGGCAGCTGGAGATCGAACAGGGGTTTCCGAACGCCTTGGATTTGCTGCAGATCTCGTCCGAGGCGGGCTTGGCATTTGACACGGCTATGACCCGCGTGGCGCAAAACCTGGCAAATATTTGCCCGGCCATCAGCGAGGAATTTCTGATGTGTCAGGCGGAGGTTCTGGCCGGTCGTCACCGCGAGCAAGCCTTGTCGGACATGGCCGAGCGGATGGGCATCGAGGAAGTGAACGCCTTTGTAGCGCTCATCATTCAGTCCATGGAATACGGAACAAGCATCTCGGATGCGCTGATCGCCTATGCGTTGGAGATGCGCGAAACGCGCGAGCTCAAAGCGCAGGAAAAGGCAAACAAACTGCCGGTGCAGATGTCCGGGGTCATGGCGTCGCTCATGCTGCCAGCACTATTCCTGATCACACTCGGGCCGACGATTATCCGCTATATGGACCTGTACAAATAGTCGGTGCCCGCGATCCACACATAGGACTTTCCGTCAAAAACGGGATGCTCGTCGGAGTAGGCTATCAGCCGACACGTCGCTCCGCTTTATGGCTATCTCGTTTGCCAAATCTCCGGCTCCAGTTCGCCCGTCGAGCACCGGCAACCTGCGCGCCGTTTGCGTCTGTTGTGTCACGCAAAGATGGACGGCGAGGTCAGATATCTTGGTTTCGAACTAAAGGATGCCTGAGTCGTTGAAATTTAAAGACTCTGGGTCGCTCACACGGGCGACCTAAAGCGGTCGCTAGATTGGGCATTAGAATGCTGGAGGTGCGGCCTGCATTGCTGCCGATCGCCGCAAGAGCGGAGAATTGTCGAGTTTACACTTCGCGACACAATGCGAGATAGCGCTGCAACCGTGCCGATGTCCCCTTTCGTTCTTCTGAGAATTCCAAAGTAACCCTGCACCCGAAATCAGGCACCTGCCGGAACACGAAGTTGCGCGACTGACTCTCAACCGAAGCCCGGGAGAACACGTCTGCACTCATTCACATCCGCTAATCCGGAATTTTGTCATCCAATGTGCTATACGCTTGTTGGTAGGTGATTTAACGGGACTCACATTTATGGGTCCCGCGGTGTGCATGTTTGATTAAGGGGGACATTTTTATGGAACAACGTTGGACGACTCACTATTCGCCCGAGGCGCAGAATTTCGATCTGGCAAACATGGAGGCACAAACCATTGCAAAGATGTTGGATGTCTCGGCCAAGGAATACGGGGCAAGAAAGGCCCTCACAACGATCTTGCCGACCGGGGCCGAAACCTCGGTCACATATTCAGAACTCCGCACACAGGCTGAATACTTCGCGATCTATTTGCGCGAGGTGCTGAACCTCAGGGCGGGCGACACGGTCGCCCTGATGACAGCAAATTGTATCGGGTTCGGGGTGGCTTCGCTGGGTATTGCTAAGGCGGGGTGCATCGCGACCAATATCAACCCGCTCTACACCGCGCCGGAAATGCAGCATCAGCTCAGCGACAGCAACGCGCAGGTTCTGGTGATCATCGACCTGTTTGGCGACAAGGTAGATCAGGTGATCCGAAACACCGCGGTCCGTCATGTTGTAAAGCTGTCCCTGCTGGAGTTCTTTGCGCCGTTTAAACGCGCCCTGCTAGGCTTCGTCCTCAAACGGGTGAAACGGGCAATCCCGCCGATGCGTAGCGATCACGTGACCCTCGCCGCTGCACTGGATGCAGGGCGGGCCAAGTCTGCCACGGTGGATATTACGGCCTTCACGGCCGAGGTCAAACCCACCGACACGGCGCTCTATCAGTATACAAGCGGGACAACCGGGCGTAGCAAAGGCGTTGAACTGAGCCATCAGGCCGTGCTGGGCAACGCCTATCAGGCAGAACTTATGACCAAGAGCCTGTTGCGGCCGGAGGGCGACACCGCACTGGTTGTCCTGCCGCTCTATCACATCACCGCCTATACACTGTCGTTCATCGCGGGTCTGCGCAACGGATTGCATTGCGTCCTTGTGCCCAGTCCCAGACCAATTTCAAATCTGAAGACGGCGTTCGAAAAGCACGATGTCACGTGGCTTGCCGGGATCAACACGCTTTATGCAGCATTGCTGACGGCCGATTGGTTTAAAAAGGAGATGGCGCAAGATATACGCCTTTGTGCGTCCGGAGGGGCCGCGCAAACCACGGGTGTGGCGCAAAAGTTCAAGGACCTGACCGGCATCGAGATCTGTCAGGGCTACGGCATGACCGAATGCGCCGGGATCCTGACATTTAATCCGATCGACCAGAACAGGTTTGGGTCTGTCGGCGTGCCGGTTCCCGGATCGCAGGTGCGTATCGTCGATGATGACGGCCAGGACGTCGCGCAGGGCCAGCCCGGCGAAATCATCGGGCGCGGCCCGACCTTGATGTCGGGCTACCTGAACCAGCCCGACGCCACCGCAGCGACGATCAGAGACGGCTGGCTTTATTCCGGTGATATTGGCGTTATGGACGCGGATGGTTTCATCGAGATCGTGGACCGCAAGAAGGACATGATCCTTGTGTCCGGCTTCAACATCGCCCCGAACGAAATCGAGGACACGATTTCGCAGCTGCCGGGCGTGGCTCAGGTCGGCGTTGTGGGCATTCCCGACGACGCGACCGGCGAGGCGCCGGCGGCCTTCATCGTGCGCTCAGAGGACAGCCTGACCGAAGACGCCATCCTCGCGGCCTGCAGGAAGGGTCTGACCAACTACAAGATCCCCAAGATTATCAGGTTCGTGGACGAGGTTCCGGTGACCCTGTCGGGCAAGGTTTTGCGACGGGAGTTGCGCGAAACTTACCTGCATTAGTGACCTTGGGGCCGCAAATCCATGAAGAGAGAATTGAAAGGCGCAAGGCGAAAAGGCTGCGAGGAAACGATGTATGCAAACTGTGAATGACATCGGGCCGCAAGACCTGAGCGATCTCATCGGTCTGGTCTATGACAGCGCGCTGGAGCCGGAACAATGGTCCAGTTTTCAGCGCCGGATCCATGAGCTCTTCCCTGGCTTTCTAAGTATGTGCCAGACACTTGACGGGCCAAAAGTCATGGGGATCTACAATCCTGGCAATTTTGTCGAACAGCCTTTGCAAGACTTCTACGAAACGACGACCGATGAAGGACGTTATGTCGCCACTGACGGCATTACCGATACCCTGCGCGGAATTACACGAAACGACACGCCGGCCCCCGGCGCCCCACGCATCTCTCGCAATGTCATGACGGACGAAGAATTGCGAAATTCGGCACTCTATAAGAACGGCCTTAGGCATCTTGGCTGTGGCCACTGGACCGGAGTGATTTTTGCGGTCAGTGGCAATCGCTACGCCGCACTCAATTTCCTCGAAATCGAAGACGCGAACCCTGTCCCTGACTATGACGGGCTCACAAAACTGCTCAGATTGCTGTCGCCCCATATCGTGCGTGGTGCACGTATCGCGCGAGCGCTTTACATGGCCAAAGAGGTCGCGGAGACCTACAAAGGGTTCCTTGATGCAATTGCTTTGCCACTGATCATCATCGACGCGGGCGGTGTATTGCAGATGACAAATGCGGCAGGGCAAAGGCTGCTTGATCGCGGCGCACTCTTGGCATCATCGTCAGAGAACCGCATCGCTTTGATCGATGAGCACAATGATGCGGGCTTCAGAAGGGCACTCCGTGGCGCTCAACGTGAGGGCGAGCCGCATGGCCTGCTTGTCGATCTGGATGACGAGCCGGTGTCCTTATGTATCACTCCGTTCAGCCCCACGATGATGACCAATCTCAAGAGCGAAAAGGACGTCTTCGACCGCGGTCAGCTCTACGCTGTTTTCGTCGGCACAAAAGGCGGCGCAGCGGTCAATACCGGGCTGTTGCAGGACGTCTTCCAACTGACAAGGCGAGAGGCGGATGTGTGCAGTGCATTGGTCGCCGGGCGATCGCCCGCACAAATCGCTGAAATCCAAGGCCGCGCCGAAAAGACCATTCGCAACCAGATACAGTCCGTGCATGACAAGATCGGTGTGACCTCGACCCGCGAGTTGGCCGAGGCCCTGTCGGTCTTTCGCACCGTCGGCGCGATGTTCGACAGCAACGACCCGCATCTGTTCGGGCCGATGTACGCACCTGCTTTGGAGTAACAAACCATCAGCAACGACCTATCACCCGAAGACCTCAGCGACCTCATTGGTCTGGTCTATGACAGCGCGTTGGAACCGGAGCAGTGGCTCGCCTTGCGCAAGCGTATCTGTGAAATGTGTCCGGGTTTCGGGAGTGTCACAACGACGTTTGATGGCCCGCGCGTCATGGGCACGTATTCGCCCTCAGGTTTTGTGACCGCGCAAGCTCAACTTCATTATGACGCCTTGGCCCCGGACGGACACATTCGAGACGACGTTCAGAGCGACAGACACGTGTCCAGCGTAAAGCACGTCCCCGTCAGCGAAAGACTGGGGAATATCGCCAGTTCTCGAGAATGGTATGGCGATGCTGAGTATCGCGAAACGCCGGCCTACAAGACGTTTTTCGAGCCAGCAGGATTCGGGCATTGGACGACGCTTTGCTTTGCGGTGAATGGAAACAGGACTGCCGTGCTGACTTTCTCGGAGGTAGACTCCGAAGATGCTCACCCGGATCAGCTCAGGCTGAAGCACATTTTGGAGCTGATCTCGCCCCATGTCGTGCGTGGGGCGCGAATTGCGCGAGCGCTCTATATGGCGAAAGAGGCAGCAGAGACCTACAAAGGCTTTCTTGACGGGATCGCCTTGCCTTTGATCATCGTCGATGCGGAAGGGCTTTTACAGGTGGCTAATGCCGCCGGGCAGAAACTGATCGATCGCAGCGTCTTGATGCACCACGCGCCGTCCGGTTTGATTTCGCTGGTCGATGACACTGACAACGGGCTGTTTCGCAGGGCTTTGCGCGAAGCGAAAACCGAAAGCGACCCGCGTGGCCTGGTTGTTGATTACGGCAACCATCCGGCGTCCATCTGCGTGGCCCCCTTCCATCCAACTATGATGACCAATCTCAAGACAGAGATGGACGTGTTTGGCCAAAGCCAGCTTTTCGCCGTCTTCTTCGGAACGAAAGGTAATTCCCCGATCAATTCGGACCTTTTGCAGGACGTCTTCCAGCTGACAAGGCGAGAGGCGGACGTGTGCAGCGCGTTGGTCGCCGGGCAGTCACCTGCGCAAATCGCCGAAACCCAGGGTCGCGCCGAAAAGACCATTCGCAACCAGATCCAGTCCGTGCATGACAAGATCGGCGTGACCTCGACACGCGAGTTGGCCGAGGCCCTGTCGGTCTTTCGCACCGTCGGTGCGATGTTCGACAGCAACGACCCGCATCTGTTCGGCGCACAAAAATTGCCGAGCCCCTGAAGGCCCGGCAATTCCGCAAAGGTCGCGACCTCTGCTCAGGGAAGCGTGATGGCTCCCGTGACTTTTTGCTCGAATGTTCCGGCATCTGTGATGGCCGAATTGACGAAGCTGCCACCTCCCTGAACGCACGCGGTTTTGCCCGCGCCGCCATGGGCGGTCCATGAGCCGGAGATGCCGCCATCGCGGTTCAGGCCGATCACCTCGTAAGAGATCACCATCTTGTCGCCAGCCGCATTGTTGAAATCGCAAAGGCCACCGCCCGAAGCTGCCGGTGCCGCGATCACCATATGACCGGTGCACGATCCCGTCATGCCGTTCATCGGGTTGCCCGCTGCCCCCTCAACCGGCGCGTATTGGCTGATCAGCAGTCCGGCCATGTGGCCTTCGCTCATCACGGTCATCTGACGCTCGGTCGTGCCGTTGAGCGTGGCGCTCATGTCGAATGTGCTGCCCGCGAAAGCGGTGCTTGCAGAAATGGCGAGAGCGGCGGCAGTGAGAGAGATGCGCTTCATGATTTCTCTCCGACCTTGGTGGCGATGTCGGCTGCGTCCTGTGTGACCTGCGGCTTGGCCGAGCAGATCAAAAGAAAGCACTTGCCGGATTTGCTCTCAAAGGCGCCCTCCTGCGGGAAGTCGAGGTTCGGCATGATCGGAATGCCAAGCCCTTGTGCGGAAGCCGTTGTGGCCATTGCGGATGTAGCCAGTACGAGAGCCGTCCCAGCGATGCGGAGCTTGATTGTGCTGAAGTAAGTCATGTGCTTTTTCCCTGTCGAGTTGTCGATAACTTGACGTTAGGGAAGTTTCGTATTTCAGGATTGGGCAAGTTTGCCTAAAAATTCTGAGAAACTGTCAAATAGGTCGAGGGAAGCCGCTCGGCTGAGACCCGCTGTCAGCGCTCGGCTTTAACGAGCAGGCTCATAAGCAACGCATGAATGAAGACGCGTTCAGTAAATTCAAGCTCAGCGCGGCATTGGCGTCTTGGGGCTATGGCCGGTCCGCGTCTATGGAGACGGCCCAGAGCTGCCTCTGAGCGCCTGCATCTCAAATCTGCGGTCGCAACCTGCGTTGCTGTCATTGGCTTCGAGCGTAAGATCTGGAAGTGTTTGGGCTACAGTCTGCGGGGTAAATCCGACCTCGAGAGATAAAGTGCGAACGGAAGGTACTGCAGAATTTGATCAGGTTCATTAGAAAAGACCAACCTCGTAGTCGAGCAGGTCATTTGTTGCACATTCAGGAGGCCAAGATGTCCATCAACTGCTGTGCGTGCGAAACCGCAACCATGAAACCGCCCTCGGAAACCTCAACTAAATCGATCAAATCTGGGTAGTCCGCCGCAAATGCGCGAACCGGGTCAATCGGCGCAACCGGATTCTTGGCACCGTGAAACAAGGTTACGGGTGTTTTGCACGCCCTTGCCCAATCGGCCCAGTCCCGTGTCGCGATCATCAAATCTGGAATGGCGTGTTCGATCCCTTGCGCCGAAATCGACGCGACAGCCGCATCCTGTTCCTCGAGATATTGTGGATTCGTGGCAAGAGTAACGTCTTCGGGATTTGCGCGCAGCTGCATCGTCGCGAACCGGCGGCTACCGATCACTTTCCAGGTTTTCAATCCGGCGGAGACCATTACTTTAAACAGACGCGGAGAAGCTTGTGCGCCGCGGAGCAACGCCCCAGCCCAAGGCGAGTTAATCCCCGCAGATCCGTAATATGGAACAGGGACCAGCGTCGAAAGAAGCACCATCTTCTCAAGCCGCTCCGCAATTAATCCACCCAAGCGATAGGCGTAACCGGTACTTGTGCTATGAGCCATCAGGACTGCGCGCTTGGTTCCGAGCTGATCGAGCAATGCCATAATGTCTTCGCCCATGGCCGCGACGTAGTCCGGATTGGACGTTGGGTCAGATCCGCCATAGCCGGGGCGTGCAATACTTGCGACGCATAGGCCGGCAGTCCTGAATTGCTCTTCGGCCTCTGCCGTGAACGTAAACAGAGTTGCATCTGGAAGGAAAACCACGAGTTTCCCCCGGAGGTCGCCGGCAAGAACGACTTCGACGCTACGTCCCGCATCGCGGAGCAAATTGACGCGTTTGCGATGGGGATGCCGCGCCAGACTTGCCATGTCACCGATGTCGGTTTGGAATTGTGACAGCGCCAAAGCATTTCGCATGAGATCTGCCTGAGTTGTGACCCCGACTTTTGTCATGATTGTATGAAGCTGCGTCTTGATGGTCGCCCAAGACCGATCTCGTGCTTTGGCAATTGTCACCAGATCGTCACCTTGCATGAAGGCTTGCAAGACCGCGGCTTCGGCATCGGTCAGGCCAAATGCCTCCTTCAATAGAACAACAAGACCAGCAGGCCAGCTTGGGTCAATCGCAAACACAATCGCGCTTTTTGGCGCCGCATTAGCTGATCCGGGAACGAAGGTTGCAATAGTGACAGCCTTGTCGTCAGGGGCCACAACAGCACGGCAGAACTCTACGTCGCGGTCTTTCTCGTTGCGGCTGAACAGCTCACCCAGATAATCCCCAAAGGTCGCACCGCCAATTAATCCAATTGGCAGCGCATCAATCCTGTCGCCCGGATCAACCTTCAGCCGCCCCATTGCCGTGAGGTTCTGAGCCAAAACGATCCCGTCACGCCGAACAACGAATGCCGGATTGGAAAAGGCATTCAGCATACGCCTTATCTGAGGGGCGACGATATCAGTGTTCAGACTCTCTTCGATCTGCTCAAGCGCAACTCCTGCCTCATTCTCGAGTTCACCAGAGCTCGCGGATGGCACTTCAAAGAACGAATTCCACGCGTCAACGAAGGCTTCAAATGCAAATGGATCGGTTGCGCCGTGCCGCAAAACATCCCGGAGCTTTTCATCAGATTTACGCACAGACATGAGGATCAGAATAAACGGTGGCTGCGTTAGCGCATACAACAAACGTCGTATGCGGAGCGGGAACTTCACCTTTAAGATTTGAGCGGATTTATGAGGGGATCATTGAAATGAAGACAATTCTGACAATTTGTGTTGCTTTCCTTGGGCTGTCGATTTCGGCGCAAGCCGCGACAATCAGCAATTCTGTTTCAATTATTAATGGCGGAGGTGGTACTGGCCGGTGTGGCAGCACCGCCCCGCAATCCACCAGCTCGAATTCTGATGTTGCTGTGACATTGAACGATGGCGGGGTGAATTGCACCGTGGCGGGAGATTCGGTTGCAGGCGGAGGCGTCATTGCCTATCGCGCGACGGCGACGTTTGATCGTTCTCTTGGCCCGGCTGGCAGTGTGCGCATACAGGGTGGCGCGCGCAGCGTCATGAGCGACATTTTCCTGACACCGTTATTTGATGTCGATGACCCCGACATTCCGTTCAATACCGATTTCACAATTGACCTGCAGCTGAATGCGTCCTTGGAGGGCACGGCCACCGGCGCGGTTGCAAATGACACGGGACAGGCGGGTGGGGGCGCGGGCATAACGGCAACCGTGTCACTCAGCGGGAGTCCCAGCCCAGGCAATTTCTCTTCCAATAGCGCAGTCGTCCGAGGTGGTGCTGGTGCCGACTGGGTCAACTTGCTTTCAGATTACGATGATTTTTCCTCCGCGATGATGCCTTTGATCAGGCATGATTGGCGCCAACCGTTCAGCGTTATTTTCAATATGGACACGAACACTTCCGCGTCAGCCTTTGGTGCTAACCAAGCGACGGGCACTTTGGATGCCTTCAACTCTTTGAGCTTTTCCAAAGTGGGGCCGGCTTTTATCCTGCCGGATGGCTTTACGGTCAACGCCCCAGAATTGAACATCGTCGACAATCGCTGGATCGACCCCCGGATACCAGAAGTCGCGCCGGTACCTTTGCCGGCAGGGCTACCTCTGCTTTTGGCGGGTCTCGGAGCACTTGGCTTCGTACTACGCAGAAAAACGCAAACCGACCAAGAGGCGACAATGCTCGCACACGCGAAATGAGCAGCAAACGTCCAGATTGGGCTCTCCGTCGGCGTTGGAGCTAGCGCAACTCACGAAGAACTAAACCTCAGCTCTTCGTCGATGAAGGCCCATGTCGGACCTTCAGGACCTAGCCAAAATACGGCGTCCGCGGTCCACATCGTTGCCATCTGCCGATGCACCGTCTGACTTTGCAATTGGGCGTACTTCGAAGGATTGGGGGTGGAAGCGAGGTCGTCGGGAGGACGAAGTCGCTGATCCATTGGTCGCGTCTGAGAGTCACTGCGAGAATATAGCCTTGCACAAAGTCTCTTTTGAAAACCGTTCGCAAGCGCGTTGCTCACATCTGGCGCGTGGGAAAGGTGCTGTTCAACATCAAACCTTTCCGACAGGCTGGAGTGCGGCGAAGGCCTGACCAGTGGTGTCCTCATATTCAATTTCGTCCCAGAACCCGATAAGGATACCATCCTGCGCGGCGCGCTTCTGGCGGGCGAGGACTGTTGGCGTTGCGGTAATCCTTGTGTGGTGACGCGTCGCCCAGCGTAGCAGCGCGGCTTCCATCCGCGTGCGAGTGCTGATGTGTTCGGGGCGGTCGGATTGGCCGATGTTCTGGAGCTCACTTGGGTCCGTTTCCAGATCGAACATGACCGGTTCGAACCCCTCGCAGCGAATGTATTTCCAGCGGCCATCGAAGATCATCGTCGTATGAGCATCCTCTTGCGGCACATCAAGCGCTCTCGCCATTTCGGACCAGTGATAATCATGCTCGCTGATGATGTACTTGCGCGAAAAGCCCTCAGAACCGTGCAGGATTGGCGTTAGATCACGACCCTCAATGATATGCGGTTTTGCCTCACAGCCCAAGGCGTTCATGAAGGTTGGCGCAAGGTCGATCATCTCGACCAATTGATCGGATACGGTTCCACGGGTTGCGTCGGCCTGCGATCTTGGATCGCTGATGATGAGCGGAACCTTCACCGCCATCTCATGATAGAAATCCTTGTCGCCCATCCAGTGATCACCCATGTAATCCCCATGGTCCGAGGTGAAGGCGATGATGGTATTGTCGCCAAGACCCCTTTCATCCATCCACGCGAACAACCGGCCAAGGTTGTCGTCGAGCTGTTTGATCAGCCCCATATAGGCTGGGATGACGTGTGTGCGCACGTGATCGCGTGAGAAACTGCGGCAAACACGGGCGTCCAGATACGCGCGCAGCAATGGGTGATCGGTCTTGCGTTCGGCGTCGGAGCGGACCGGATCAACGATATGCGTCTCGTTATACATGTCGTGATACGGCGCTGGAACGATGTAGGGCCAATGTGGCTTGATGTAGCTCAGGTGACACATCCATGGCCTGCCATCGGCCTTGGCGTCTCGCATGAAATCCATGGCGCGGTCGGTCATATAGGCCGTTTCAGAGTGTTCTTCGGGCACATTGGCTGGCAGGCGCGAGTTCTTCAAAAGCCAGGCCGAGAGCAATTCACCGTCGTCATCGAGGCCGGAATTGGCAAAATCCTCCCATGGATTTTCACTGTCGTACCCATGAGCAACCAGATAATCGTCATAGGCCGACCATTGCTGACGTGGGCTGTCGGGGTGCAGGCCATCGTCGCGCTCGAACGGCTCAAAACCGCACTCGGAGCGACGCACGCCAATCTCGCTTTTGGGATCAATGCCAAGCCACGCCATGCCCTCGCGGTCTGCGATCATGTGTGTCTTGCCGACCAGCACCGCGCGCGCGCCAGCCTCGCGCAGATGATCGCCCAAGGTCGGCTCGCCTACCCGCAACGGCATTCCGTTCCAGGTGGAGCCATGGCTGCGCACATAGCGGCCCGTGTAGGCTGACATTCGCGACGGGCCGCACACCGGCGATTGCACATAAGCCCGATCAAAGCGTACACCGCGCGCCGCCAGCGCGTCGATATGCGGCGTGTGAAGATGCGGGTGGCCATAGCAACTCAGGTAGTCAAACCTGAGTTGATCGGCCATGATCCAAAGCACATTCGGGCGGTCGGTCATTGCGCAACCTCTATACTTAGATTTTCGGACAGCGGTGCCTCGACGAAGGCTTCGAAACGGTCGATGAGCTCGATGAAGGTATTGAGCTCTTTTTCCGAAAACGTTCGGGAAAGTGCCGCGCGGCGGGCTGACATGACTAGCGACGTCCGCTCGAAAACCTGATGTCCATAGCCTGTCAGCGCGATCAGCGATTGCCGGCGGTCTGCTTCGCTGATGCTGGTTGTCACATATCCTTTTCGCACCATGCCGGGGACCGCACGGCTGATCAGCGCGTGATCGGTTCGCTGTATTGCCGCCATTTCGGTGACGGTCAGCGGGCCGGCCTCAGCCAGATCCCAGAGGACCCGCCATTCGGTGATCGACAGCTCTCCGGCAGATTTCAGCATGCGTTGCGCCTGCACGCGTGATGCCAAGGACGCCGCAGACAAGCGCCCGAACAGATTGCGGTTCTGTTCAAGCTGGCGCGCGTTGACCCTGTCGAGGTTGGTTCTGGGCTGCTTGGTCATTTGGTCTCCATAGAGAGCAATAAGATCAGCAAAATTTTTACGTGACAAGTCACATAATCTTTGTAACGTTGCATTTGGGAAACCCGCAACAAGCGGGTCATTTGCCTGCGCGACAGCGCTGCATTGGGAGGAAGCCATGATCAGAAAAACCATCGCCGGGGCGATTTTGGCCATGTTGCCAACCGCCGGTTTCGCACAAGCGACACTTACAGCCGAAACGACGTCGCCGGGGTCCACGCCGCATTACATCGACACGACTTTGGCGGCTGTCTTGGACGCAGCGGGCGTCGCCACCATGCAAATCACCGAAGGCGCCACGCTTACGAATTCGGTGCAGGCCGTTGCCGAAGGCCAGTTGGACATCGCCCCTGCGCCACTGATCCTGCCATTTCTGCTGTCGCGCGGCGTTGGGCCCTATTCCGGCCTCGGGGCAGAACGCGGGGGCGAGCTGGCCGGAAACCTGCGCGCGCTGTTCTTCTCCGCCCCCTCTGCCCAACTCTTTGGCCATTATAACAGCGGGGCGATCCAAAGCCCCGACGACATCGAGGGCAAGCGCATCTATAACGGCCCCCCACGCGGCGCAGCACTGACGACCGGTCGCGCGGCCATCCAGCTGCTCAGCGGACTGAAGGACGGCGAAGGCTACGAAGGCGTGCAAACACCTTGGCCGGATACGGTTGGCACGATCACCGGTGGCGCTGTCGATGGCTGGACCCTCCCCGAAGGCCTGCCGTCGGGCCGCCAGATCGCCATTGCCGCGGCAGGCGGCACCACGCTCTATGATATCCCGTCGGACATCCTGAACAGTGAGCTTGGGCAGCAGATCGTGAACGCCCCCGGCAACGTCGCCTATTCCATCCCGGTCGAGGAATATCGCGCGGCATACGCCGGCAATGACATCACGATTGTCACGGATGACGACAGCTTCGATACGTTCGCTTTGGCCTTTGCACAGATCGTGCCTGCGTCCATGGACGAAGAACTGGCCTATCAGATCACACGCGCCTATCTGGCCGGGCAAGAGCGGTTCCTGACCGGATCGCCCCGCGGTCCTTACCTGTTCCTGAGTTTTGGCGACATTAACGGGTCTGCTCAGGGCATCTGTGGTGCCGTCACTCTGACGATGCACCCCGGTGCGATCCGCGCCTACGAGGAGGCCGGGCATACCGTAGCCGATTGCGCGCGGCCCTAGAGGGTAGCAGCGCTGCCGGTGCTACAACATGGCCAAAGCACAAACCGTGAAACCAAAGGGACAGCGCATCGCGCTGTTCCTTGCGTTTTTTCTTGTCTGTATCGGCATGCTCAACACGCTGCCCGAAATCCCCGGGCTACAGGATTGGGCACGCGACATAACAGGCATCCGGTTCTTTCGCATTTCCGGTTTTCCGCCTGAAATCTTCTTTCCACCGATCTTCGTTCTGATGATGGCGATCGTCGCTTTAGACGCGAGCCTCTACCGCGCATGGCGCAAGACACGACCCGATCGCGCTTGGTTGGGTCTCGCCCTTGATATGGGGTTGGTTCTAGCGGCCTTGGCTGGAGCGGTTGGCTTCTGGATCGAAATCGACTCCGTTTGCCTTATCGACCAGATCACGGGCGAACGCGCTCGCCTGATCGAAGACGCGCTTGCGCGGTCGGCCAATTTGATCCCTGGACTGACCCTTGAGGCGGAAGTGCCTGCCTGTCAGGCCCGTCTGGGCATTTGGGTGCTGCCACTGCTGTTCACCATCATCTTGTTGTTCTTTCTGTACAACGTACGCGTCTGGGGACTGCCCTTGGTGGTCGTGGCGAGCATCGTCGTCCTCTACACAGTTTCGACGGCCCTGATCTGGGTCTTTGAGCTGAGCGACAACAACTTCCTTCTGACCAAACTGGGCGCGGATGGAGGGGACGCCTTGGCCTCAGCGATCCAGAAGGCAACGAATGTCTTCATTACACCCGATGGCTTCATGGGCCGGTTCATGGACATCATCATCAATCAGGTCTTCCCCTACGTTGTCTTGGGGGCGCTTTTCGGATCATCGGCGGGCGGCACGTCGCTGATCAAACTGGCCGTGCGGCTGACGCGGAACCTGCGCGGTGGGCCGGCCCATGCCGCCATTGTCTCCTCAGCCATGTTTGGCACAATCACGGGCGGGCCGGTCACGAATGTGCTGTCGACCGGGCGGCTCACCATTCCGATGATGCGGCGCAATGGCTTTTCGCCGCAATTTGCAGGCGGGGTCGAGGCGGCTGCGTCTTCGGGCGGGCAGATCATGCCTCCGGTCATGGGCATTGCCGCCTTCGTCTTGGTCGCGCTGACCGCGGTGCCCTACACCAAGGTGATAACGGCGGCCTTCATCCCGGCCATTGCGTTCTTCTTCTCGATTTTTCTGGCCGTCATGTTCCAAGCCAGACGCGAAAAGGTCGAGCCGATGCGGACCATTCCCGACGATCTGATCATGGAGCGGCAGGACTGGCGGAACCTTTGGATCATCTTTCTGCCTATACTTGTGATCCTGTTTTTGCTTTTGGGAAACAAGGATGCGATCGGCGAAAGTTGGATTGCGGTCATGCTGCCTAACGCGGTCGTTCAGACCATCGTCAACGCAACCGGCGACGCCGTTTCGGCTGGCTGGTGGGCCGTCGCGATCTTGCTTCCCCTGATGCTTTTGGACCCAGATACTCGCGCAGAACCCAGCAGGATTGCCACGGCCCTCGGCGAAGGGGGCATCCTTATCTCGCGCTTGTTTCTTTTACTCTTTGCAGTGTCGATCATCGCCGCCTTCCTGAACGAAAGTGGCCTGACGGGTGAGCTGACCCGTGCGGTCACAACATGGTTGGAGCAGGTCACGTCAATCCGCATTCTGGGCTACGACATCCCGATTTCCGGTGGCGTCTATCTAATGCTCGCACTCGTCTGTGCCATGTTTTGCGCGATCCTCTTGGGCATGGGGATGCCAACCGTTCCGGCCTATGTGAACGTCGCCTTGTTACTTGGGCCGCTTCTGGCGCAGCTCGGCGTCAGCTTTTTCACCGCCAATATGTTCGTCTTCTACTTCGCCGTGGCCTCGGCCATCACGCCACCCGTTGCGGTTGCAGCATTTGCGGCGTCGTCGATCACGGGGGCCGAGCCCATGCGCACGGCATTCTCGGCAGTGCGGGTTGGCATCGTGATGTTCACGATCCCCTTTGTGTTCGCCTGGTACCCCGAATTGCTGCTGATCCCCGAGGCCGTCACGATCACCGACGAGTCCGGACGGCGCGTGCTCATGGATGGATATTCGGGCGAGCCAGATTATGGCTCGCTTATCCTGCTCCTTTGCAGGCTTGTAGCAGCGCTGTACTTACTGGCTTCCGCTCTGGCCAGCTACGATCAAGCAGCGTTGTCTGGTTGGGTATCCTCGCTGCGCATTCTTGCAGCGGTGTTGATACTTTGGAAGTCGCCATTGGTGATAATGGCCGGCGGTGCGCTGGCCTGCCTGTTGCTCTTGTCACATCTTTTGCGCAATCGAGCGTAGAGCGAAGCACCGGTGCTCGATCGAAAATATGGCTCAGGCCACACCAGTATTTGATGGAATGAGATGCGCCTAATCCGCGCCATTCAGATGTCAGCATAGCCTCGCTGCAGTGCACCTTCCCCGGAGCCGCCATTCGTTGCGGCAGTTGAGAGGCCCTGTTTCGAAAGAGTCCGTGTAACCGGGGACACACCGTCACTGGCATTTCGGGGGTGAAAGTAAACTGCGCTTAGATCACCAGACCGATGTGGCTTTCAAAGCATCGACGAGTTTCGGGGGCCGTTTGGCTCGCAAGGCGCGCAAAGGATAGGCAGCGGCACCGGAGTTGCTCGCTTTTGGTGCAGACGCACAGGGAAGAACCGCGTGCCCTCGGCGCGCGCGGTTGACGTTCGCTCGACCCGGATTGATGCACGCGGCATGGACCGTGACTTGCGCATTCTTGTCGTTGAACCCGATCCCGAGCGCGTTCTCGGCATCATCAATGCATTGACCGACGCGGGTTGGTCGGATGTGAAAGCCTTGGCGCGCATTTCGGGGCTGAACCGGACAGTCAAGGAGTTCGTTCCAGATATCGTTCTGATCGACCTGACCAACCCGGACCGCGACACTCTCGAGCATATTTCTGATGCGACGGAATCGTCGAAACGCCCCGTCGCGCTGTTTGTGGATCACACCGACGAAGATCTTACACAAGCAGCCCTAAACGCCGGGGTCAGCGCGTATGTTGTGGATGGCCTCAAGATGGAAAGGATCAAATCCGTTCTTGAGACAGCAATCGCGCGGTTCAAGGTCATGCGGCAGATGCAATCGGAACTGGACGCGGCGAAACAGGCCTTGGAAGACCGCAAGACCATCGACCGGGCAAAGGGCATCTTGATGCGTCAGCGCGATATGTCCGAAGACGAGGCGTACAGCCTTTTGCGCAAGACCGCGATGGACCAGAACCGCAAGGTCATCGACGTTGCGCAGGCGCTGGTCACCGCAGCGGATCTGTTATCATGAACGGGACCGTCCTGAACTGCGGCTACGTTCCCCTGGTGGACTGCGCGCCCTTGGTGATCGCAAAAGAACTTGGGTTTGCGGCCGAAGAGGGGCTCGCCCTCAATCTTGTGCGGCAGCCTTCCTGGTCTGCGCTGCGCGATATGTTGGCTCTGGGTCATCTAGAGGCGGCGCAGATGCTTTCCCCTATGCCTGTCGCCATGTCGATGGGATTGGGCGGACTGCCAGCGCGGGTCGACACTTTGATGGTATTGTCGGTGAATGGCACGGTTTTTGGTGTCTCCAACGCTGTCGCGGCAAAGTTGGGCGATGTTCCGTTCGGGGATGCGGATGCGCTCTTGTCTGCGCTCCGTGCGCATAGTAGCGGGCCGCTGCGCATTGGCGTTCCTTTCCATTATTCGATGCACCGACTTCTCTTGTCCTATTGGACGTCGGCTGACGAGGGTTTCGCCGTTGAGGAAGTCACGGTGCCGCCACCGCGCATGGCGGACGCCGTTGCGGAGGAGTTCGTCGACGCTTTCTGGGTCGGTGAGCCTTGGGGAAGCGTCGCCGTCCAGAGAAATGTCGGTCAGGTCATGATGACAGGCGGCGATGTCTGGAAGTTTGCCCCCGAAAAGGTGCTGGCCGCCCGCCACGATTGGGTCGAGAACAACACAGACTCCGTGCGGAGATTGATGCGGGCCGTTTATCATGCATCATCTTGGTTGGACTCATCCAAGAACCGAACCCTGGCCGTCGAGATATTGGCGCGCAGCGAACATCTCAGCATGTCGCCGGACCTCATTGACCCCGCGCTGTCGGGCCAGATCGTGCCTCGGCTGCACGCCGCCCCACGGACTGTCGAACGTTTCGTGGGCTTCAATAGACATGCCGCATCGTTTCCGTGGCGCAGTCAGGCTGCATGGATCGCGCACCACCTTGGCGCGGATGCGGTAGGCATCGAGAAGGCCAAGGCCTGTTTCCGGTCGGACTTGTATCGGCAGAATCTCAGCGGCGTCGGGGTGGATATGCCCGGCGCGTCCGAAAAGGTCGAAGGTGCGCTGAAGTTCGAAACCGCCGTAGCCTCGACGCGTGGCCATATGATTCTTGCTCCGGATGCCTTTTTTGACGGCAAAACCTTCGACTTCGCCGGGTGAGTGTGCCGAATTCGTAGGCAGTTTCTGCATCGCGGCATGAAATTGCGCGGCAACGCAGAAAAGCCATTGCGCAATTCGCCCGCCTAAGACTTCACTGGCTCAAAGGGCAACGACGCCCAAACGATCGCAGCGACCAGTGTTGGTTTCTGCCCTCCCAAGAGCAAAGCCGCTCGTATGGATCACGGACCTCCTCCCCCGTGAACCCTACGCGCGGCTTTTTTCGTTTTCGGCCTTTTTCTCGGGCCATTGCAAAGGACGATCTGATGAAAACTACCATTGCTACTCTACTGACTGCCTCGACGATCCTCGCGTCACCGGCCTTCGCAGACATTCTCGACCTTGAGAAAGAGGACCTGACCCTTGGGTTCATCAAGCTGACGGACATGGCGCCCTTGGCGGTGGCCTACGAGCTTGGCTATTTCGAGGACGAAGGCTTGTTTGTCACCCTCGAAGCGCAGGCGAACTGGAAAGTGCTGCTTGACGGTGTGATAAGTGGCGAGCTGGACGGGGCACATATGCTGGCGGGCCAGCCTTTGGCGGCCACGATTGGCTACGGGACCGAAGCACCGATCATCACGCCCTTTTCGATGGACCTGAACGGCAACGGCATCACGGTATCCAACGACATCTGGGCACAGATGAAACCCAATGTGCCATTGATGGAGGACGGCCGCCCGCAGCACCCGATCAGCGCCGCGGCACTCGCCCCGGTCGTCGAGGATTACAAGGACCGCGGGGAGCCCTTCAACATGGGCATGGTTTTCCCCGTCTCGACCCACAACTACGAAATTCGCTACTGGCTTGCCGCGGGCGGGCTGGAGCCCGGCTATTACAGCCCGCAAGACATCTCCGGCCAGATCGGCGCCGACGTGCTTCTTTCAGTGACGCCGCCACCGCAAATGCCAGCCACGATGGAGGCTGGCACGATCTTTGGCTATGCCGTGGGCGAGCCTTGGAACCAGCAGGCGGTGTTCAAGGGCATCGGCGTGCCGGTCATCACCGACTACGACATGTGGAAGAACAACCCCGAAAAGGTGTTCGGCATCACCAAGGAGTTCGCCGAGGAAAACCCGAACACGACACTGGCACTGACCAAGGCGCTGATCCGCGCCGCGATCTGGCTGGATGAAAATGACAACGCCAATCGCGAAGAAGCGGTGCAGATGCTGTCGCGCCCTGAATATGTCGGTGCCGATGCCGAGGTGATCGCCAACTCGATGACCGGCTTCTTCGAGTTCGAAAAAGGCGACGTGCGCCCCGCGCCGGACTTCAACGTGTTCTTTCGCTACAACGCGACCTACCCGTTCTACTCCGACGCGATCTGGTATCTGACCCAGATGCGCCGCTGGGGCCAGATCGACGAGACCAAGCCCGATCAGTGGTATTTCGACGTGGCTGCTGACGTCTATCGCCCGGACATCTACCTTCAGGCAGCACGGATGCTCGTCGATGACGGCATGGCAAACGAGGCGGACTTCCCGTGGGACAGCGATGGCTTCAAGGTGGCGACGCCCGCTGCCGATATCATCGACGGCATTCCCTATGATGGCCGCACCCCCAACGCCTATATCGACAGCCTGCCCATTGGTCTGAAATCCGGCCAGACGGTCACCAATGGCCGGGTCGACGGCTAAGCGACACCCAAGGGCGCCCCGCAAGCCGGGCGCCCTTCCCAGCCTTTCCACACAGAAGCAGTTGGACATCAGACATGACCGCGATTGACCCACAAACGCTCGACACAGAGGCGCGCCGCACGCGGCGCTTCGCCCGTATCAACAAGGCGGACGCCTGGTTCAAGGTTCTGGGGCTGGCGTGGCTGACCCCGATCCTGAAAGCCGCCGCAGGCGACAACCCACGCGCGCAGGCGGGCGAGATCTGGCGCCTTCTGGGGGTGCCGCTGCTCGCAATATCACTGTTCTTGGTGGCCTGGGGCACCCTTGCGCCCAAAGTGCAAACGTCGCTCGGCGCTGTGCCCGGACCCGTGCAGGTTTGGGAGCAGGTCGGGTCACTTCATGCGGATTACCTGCGCGAGAAAGGCCGCGAGACCGCGTTCTACGAGCGTCAGGAAAAACGCAATGCCGACCTTATCGCGAGCCGTCGCGAGGACCGCGTCCGCGAGCGCGTCTACACCGGCAAGCCCACCTATTACGACCAGATCTGGACCTCGATCCTGACGGTGTTCTTCGGCTTCCTGATCGCGTCCATTGTCGCCATTCCCTTGGGCATCGCGGCGGGCCTGTCGGCCACGGCCAACGCGGCGCTGAACCCTCTGATCCAGATTTTCAAACCGGTATCGCCGCTGGCATGGCTGCCGATCGTCACCATGATTGTGTCAGCAGTCTACACCACCAATGACGGGATGTTCTCCAAGTCGTTCCTTGTGTCGGCCATCACGGTGACGCTGTGCTCGCTTTGGCCCACACTGATAAACACCGCCCTTGGCGTCAGCTCGATCGACAAGGACCTCGTTTCGGTCAGCCGCGTGTTGAAGATGAACACCTACACCAAGATCACCAAGCTGGTGCTGCCCTCCGCGCTGCCGTTGATCTTCACCGGGCTGCGGCTGTCACTGGGCGTCGGTTGGATGGTGTTGATCGCCGCGGAAATGCTGGCGCAGAACCCCGGCCTTGGAAAATTCGTGTGGGACGAATTCCAAAACGGCAGCTCGCAATCGCTCGCCCGCATCATGGTCGCGGTGTTCACCATCGGCCTGATCGGCTTCCTTCTGGATCGGGTGATGTACGCGCTGCAATCCATGTTCACCTTCTCGAACAACCGGTGACCCAGATGAGCATCCTAGAGTTCAAGAACGTCTGCCAAAGCTACGGCGACACACCCGTCCTGAAGGACATCAACCTCAGCGTCGAGGAAGGGGAATTCGTCGTCATCCTTGGCTTCTCGGGCACCGGCAAGACGACGCTGATCAATCTGATGGCGGGGCTGGAGCAGCCGACCAGTGGCACGGTCACCTTCAAAGACGCGCCCATCCTGGAGCCCGGCCGCGAGCGCGGCGTCATTTTCCAAAGCTATTCGCTGATGCCTTGGCTGACGGTCAACGGCAATGTCGCGCTGGCGGTGGATACGATGTTCCCTGATCTCAGCGCGTCCGAGCGGGCGGCCAAGGTGGACCATTACGTTGCCATGGTGGGGCTGAGCCATGCCGCCACCCGCCGTCCGGCAGAGCTATCGGGCGGCATGCGTCAGCGGGTCAACGTCGCCCGCGCCTTGGCGATGGACCCGGAGATGCTGCTGCTGGATGAGCCGCTGTCGGCACTCGATGCGCTCACCCGCGCCAACCTCGCAGACGAGATCGAGGCGATCTGGGAAGCCGACAAGAAGACCTGCGTGCTGATCACCAATGACGTGGACGAGGCGATCATCCTCGCCGACCGCATCATCGCCCTGAACCCCAACGGCACGCTTGGCGACGAGTTCAAGGTCTCCATCCCCCGCTCCCGCGACCGCATCGCCATGAATAGCAACGCCGCGTTCAAGTCTCTGCGCGCGCAGGTCACGAGTTATCTCATGGATGTGGGCATTGCCTCCAAGGTCGAGGGCTCGCGCATACTTCCAAATGTGACACCGATCCACAGCGTGCCCGCGGCAGTGGCCAAGGCGCAGGAAAGCGCCATCGAAGAGCGATTCCTCAACTTCTCGCAGCTCGACAAGGTCTACCCAACCCCGAAGGGACCGCTGACCGTGGTCGAGAACTTCGACCTCAAGATTAAAAAGGGCGAGTTCATTTCGCTCATCGGCCATTCCGGCTGTGGCAAGTCAACCGTGCTGACCATGGCCGCCGGGCTGAACCCGATCTCCAAGGGCGCGATCCGGCTCGATGGCTGGAATGTCGAAGGGGCCGACCCGGAACGCGCCGTGGTGTTCCAGTCACCCAACCTGTTCCCATGGCTCACCGCCAAGGAAAACGTCGCCATCGGCGTGGACAAGGTCTACCCCAAGGCCAGCCAGGCGGAGCGGCAGGACGTGGTCGAATACTACCTCGAACGCGTCGGCCTTGCCGACAGCATGAACAAAGGCGCGGCATCGCTGTCCAACGGCATGAAGCAACGCGTCGGCATCGCCCGGGCCTTCGCCCTGTCTCCCAAGCTGCTGCTCCTCGACGAGCCGTTTGGCATGCTCGACAGCCTCACCCGCTGGGAGCTGCAAGAGGTGCTGATGGAGGTCTGGTCGCGCACCAAGGTCACTGCCATCTGCGTCACCCATGATGTCGACGAGGCAATCTTGCTGGCCGATCGGGTCGTGATGATGACCAACGGCCCGCAGGCCACCATCGGCAAGATCACAGACGTGAACCTGCCCCGCCCCCGCACCCGTAAGGCGCTGCTGGAGCATCCCGACTACTACACCTACCGCCAAGAGGTGCTCGACTTCCTTGAGGAATACGAGCACGGCGCCACGCCGAAACCCAAAGCCATTGCAGCGGAGTGACTGACATGACCCAGAAACTGATCGTCATCGGCGCAGGCATGGCGACGGGCAGGATGTTGGAGACCTTGGTCGACGCCAATGCCGACTACGATATCACCCTGATCAACGGCGAGCCGCGCGGCAACTATAACCGCATCATGCTCTCCCCCGTACTGTCCGGCGAGAAGACATATGCCGAGATCGTCACCCATGATGACGACTGGTACGCACAACACGGCATCAGCACCCGCTTTGGCTGCTTCGTACAAGCCATTGACCGCAAAGCCCGGACCGTCACTCTGGCGACGGGCGAGGTGCTGGTCTACGACAAGCTGGTCTTTGGGACCGGCTCCAATCCGTTCATGATTCCACTGCCAGGCGCCCATTTGGACGGCGTCATCGCCTACCGCGACCTGGAGGACACGGAGCGCATGATGGGCCTTGGCCCAGAGCACAAATGCGTCGTGATCGGCGGCGGGTTGCTGGGGCTCGAGGCCGCCGCCGGCATGGCCGCGCGCGGCGTGGACGTCACCGTCGTTCACATCATGGGCCACCTGATGGAGCGCCAGCTTGACGAGGCGGCGGGCTACCTGTTGCGCAAAGCCCTTGTCGACAAGGGCATCACGGTCAAATGCTCCGCCAACTCTAAAGAGATACTGGGCAAGGACGGCCATGTCCGCGCCTTGCTGCTCGATGACGGAACCGAGCTGCCATGCGATCTGCTGGTCATGGCCGTCGGCATCCGCCCCAACGTGTCGCTTGCGCAGGACAGCGGGTTGGCCGTGGGTCGGGGCATCCATGTGGACGACCAGATGGTGACATCCGACGCCAACATCCTCGCCGTGGGCGAATGCGTGGAGCATGACGGCGCGATCTTCGGCCTCGTCGCTCCGCTTTATGACCAAGCCAAGGTGGCCGCCGCGACGCTGATGGGCGAGGACGCGCAGTTCGTTCAAAAGGAGCTGTCGACCAAGCTGAAGGTCACCGGGTGCGATCTGTTCAGCGCGGGCGATTTCGCAGATGGCGAGGGCCGCGAGGACATCGTGTTCCGAGACCCGGCGCGCGGGGTTTACCGAAGGCTCGTGATCACCGACAACGTCGTGATCGGCGTGGTCATGTATGGCGACACTGCCGACAGCAACTGGTTCTTCGGCCTGATCCGCGACAAGACCGACATTTCCGACATGCGCGACACGCTGATCTTTGGCCCCGCCTATCAAGGGGGGACCCCCCTGGACCCTTTAGCAGCTGTTGCAGCCTTACCGCGTGACGCGGAGATCTGTGGCTGCAACGGAATCTGCAAAGGGCAAATCGAAGACGCGATTGCTGCGGGCGCCTCTGATCTGGGCGCAATCAAGGCCACCACCAAGGCCAGCGCGTCCTGCGGGACCTGCACCGGGCTGGTAGAGCAGGTGTTGGCGGTGACGCTGGGCGACGATTTCGTCCTGCCCGCTGCGGCAAGCATCTGTGGCTGCACAGACATGACCCATGAGGACGTGCGCCGCATGATCAAATCACAAAGGCTGACCTCGATGCCCGCGGTTTGGCAGGAATGCGCCTGGAAGACCGTCGATGGCTGTCATGTCTGCCGCCCGGCGCTGAACTTCTATTTGCTGGCGGATTGGCCCCTCGAATACCAGGACGATCCGCAATCGCGCTTCATCAATGAACGCAAGCACGCCAACATCCAAAAGGATGGCACGTTCTCCGTGGTCCCGCGCATGTGGGGCGGCATCACCACCCCCAACGAGCTGCGCGCCATCGCCGACGCGGCCGACAAATATGCAGTGCCAACGGTCAAGGTCACCGGCGGCCAGCGTATTGATCTGCTGGGTGTTCGCGGCGAAGACCTGCCGGACATCTGGGCCGATCTGAACGCGGCTGGAATGGTCTCCGGCCATGCCTATTCCAAGGGTCTGCGCACCGTGAAAACCTGCGTTGGCACCGACCACTGCCGTTTCGGCACCCAGGACAGCACCGGCTTGGGCATCAAGCTCGAAAAGGAGCTTTGGGGCTCATGGACGCCACACAAGCTCAAGCTCGCGGTCTCCGGCTGCCCGCGCAACTGCGCCGAGGCGACCTGCAAGGACATCGGCGTGGTGTGCGTCGATAGCGGCTATCAGGTCAGCATCGGCGGTGCCGCTGGCATGGATGTCAAGGAGACGGAGCTGCTGGTTCAGGTCGCGTCAGAGCAGGAGGCCATCGACACGATCAAGGCCGTGACCCAGCTTTACCGCGAGAACGCAAAGTATCTCGACCGTATCTACAAATGGATGAACAAGGTCGGGCTCGACTGGATCAAGGAGCGCATCGAGACCGAGCGCGCCGCGTTGGTGGATCGCTTTGAGCTGAGCCAGTCCATCTACCGCCGCGACCCGTGGGCCGAACACGCCCGCGACAAGGCGCAAAGCTATCAGCCTCTTGCCAACCTGTCTCTGGAGGCCGCCGAATGAGCAACTGGATCGACATCGCCCCCCTCAGCGACATCCCCAAGCGCGGCGCACGAATGGTCAAGACCGCGCTCGGGTGCGTGGCCGTCTTTCGCACAGCGCAAGACGAGGTGTTCGCGTTGAACAATGCCTGCCCGCACAAGGCGGGGCCGCTGGCCGAGGGGATCGTGCATGGCAAGTCGGTGACCTGCCCGTTGCACAATTGGGTCATTTCGCTGGAGACCGGCGAGGCGCAGGGCGCCGACGAGGGCCGCGTCACCACTTACCCTGCCCGGGTCGAGGGCGGGCGCATTCTGCTGGACCGCACCTTCCTGCGGGCAAGGACTGCCGCATGAGCCTGACCCGCACAACCTGTCCCTATTGCGGGGTTGGCTGCGGCGTTCTGACGAACGCAGACGGCACCATCAAGGGAGACCCGGATCATCCGGCAAACTTTGGGCGGCTGTGTTCCAAGGGCGCCGCCCTCGGTGAGACGATCGATCTTGAGGGCCGGTTGCTGCACCCCACGGTGAATGGCGCGCGCAGCGATTGGGACACGGCGCTTGATCTTGTCGCCGGGACATTCAGCGCGGCCATCGCAGAACACGGGCCCGATAGCGTCGCCTTCTATGCCTCAGGCCAGTTGCTGACCGAGGACTACTACGTCGCCAACAAGCTGATGAAGGGCTTTATCGGCTCGGCCAATATCGACACGAATTCGCGTCTTTGCATGGCGTCCTCCGTGGCAGGCCACAAGCGCGCGTTTGGAACGGACACGGTGCCGGGAACCTATGAGGATCTGGAGCAGGCCGACCTGGTTGTGCTGGTCGGATCAAATCTCGCGTGGTGCCATCCGGTGCTCTATCAGCGCATCGCGGCGGCAAAAGAGGCACGTCCCGGCTTGCGCGTCGTCAACATTGACCCACGCCGGACAGCCACAAGCGATCTGGCGGACTTGCACTTGTCCATCGCACCGGACGGGGATGTCGCGCTGTTCAACGGCCTGTTGGCGCATCTGGCACAGACCGGCAAGATCGATGCGACGTATACGTCCGCGCATGTAAACGGCGTGGCAGAAGCCATTGCGTCAGCGCAAACGTCTGACCTCAGGGATACCGGCCTCACAGAACAGGAGCTTGCCACTTTCTTCCGTCTTTGGGGCGGAACCGACAAGGTCGTGACGGTCTACTCCCAAGGCGTGAATCAATCGAAGGTCGGCACCGACAAGGTCAACGCGATCCTGAACTGCCACCTTGCGACGGGGCGGATCGGCAAGCCCGGCATGGGGCCGTTTTCGGCCACAGGGCAGCCCAATGCCATGGGGGGGCGCGAGGTTGGCGGTTTGGCCAACATGCTGGCCAACCATCTTGAGATCGCGGATGCAGACCACCGCGTCGCGGTTCAGAATTTCTGGCAAAGCCCCACGATCTGCTCCCGCCCCGGCTTGAAGGCCGTCGACCTGTTCCAGGCCTGCGCGGACGGAAAAATCAAGGCGCTGTGGGTCATGTCCACGAACCCTGCGGTGTCCCTGCCGGATGCCGATGGCGTTGCCGACGCCATAAAGAGAGTCCCGTTTGTCGTCACTTCCGACATCATGGCGCGCACCGACACCTGCGACCTGTCACAGGTGCTTCTGCCCGCTCTGGGCTGGGGCGAAAAGGACGGCACAGTCACCAATTCCGAGCGGCGCATCTCGCGCCAGCGGGCGTTCTTGCCCGCGCCGGGACAAGCCCGCGCCGACTGGGACATCATCAGCGATGTGGCCCGACGCATGGGCCACGGTCAGGCCTTTAACTACAACTCTCCGAGAGATATCTTCGCTGAATATGTCGCCCTGGATGCGGCTACGTCGCACTTCCCGCGCGACCTCGATCTGAGCATCTTCGCCGATGCCGATTATGCCGCCTTGGTGCCGACCCAATGGCCACGCAACGGTCACCGCTTCTTTGCCGACGGACAGTTTTATCACGCGGATGGCAAAGCGCAGATGGTCGCTGTCACTGCGCCCAAGCTCTCCAAGCCGCGCTTCGCCCTGAATACGGGCAGAAACCGGGACCAGTGGCACACCATGACGCGCACAGGAAAATCCCCACGGCTGGGAGCGCATCTGGCTGAACCCTATGTGGCGATCCACCCGGACGACGCGACTGATCTGAACGTCGATCCGGGCGCTGTGATCGAAGTTGAAAGCATCTATGGCAAGGCGCTGTTGCGGGCCATGGTCACTGATCGCGGCGCACCGGGCCACTTGTTCGCACCGATGCACTGGACACGCCAACGCACCAAGGCAGGTGCAATCAACAGCTTGACGGCTCCGGTCGTCGATCCCGTCTCTGGACAGCCCGCGCTGAAATCCGGTCCCGTGACGGCGCGGGTGTACCGCGCGGCGTGGTACGGCTTCCTCGCCTGCCGCCGCCAGCCCAAGCCGCAAACAGCTTACGCGGCGATCGCGCGCACGGCGACCGGGTGGCAAGCGGAACTGGCAGGGGCAAGAGAGCACGATGATTGGGCCGATCAAACTCAGCGGCTGGTTGGAGTGCCGGACGCCGACATCTCCGTTCAGACCGATATAGCCAGCGGAACCACGCGAATTGCCCTGGTGCAGGGCGGAACGATCGAGGCGCTGATGTTTGTTGCGCCCCGTCCGGTTGTTGTGGCGCGCAACGCCGTCATCGGCTTGATCGGCACCGACACACCCCCGCTTGCGGCACTTGCTGGGCGCAACGCCGCAAACCTCTGCGATCCGGGGGCGACCATCTGTGCCTGTTTCAACGTGGGGCGCAACACGCTGATATCCGCAATCGCCGCCGGAGCCCATTCCGTGACCGCACTCGGGGACGCGACCTGCGCGGGGACAAATTGCGGCTCCTGCAGGCCCGAGCTCAAATCCCTTATCGCGGAGGCATCAATGCCGATGGCTGCCGAATGAGCCTCGCTCCGTTCGTTCGCATCGTCGCCCGCGGCGCCGGGCGGGCTCGTCCACTTACGTTGCATGAGGCGCAAGAGGCCATGACGCTGATCTTGCGTGGTGACGCCGCGCCGGAAGCCGTCGGCGCGCTTCTGATGGTCCTGCGCTTGCGCGGCGAGACTGTCGAGGAAATCGCAGGGTTCACGGCGGCTCTTCGAGCCCACGCTTCGGGAACTCTGCCGAAAGCCGATCTCGACTGGCCGAGCTATGCCGCCGGGCGCAGCCGGGGGGCGCCGGTGTTTTTGCTAGCGGCGCGGCTGGTGACGCAGGCCGGATATCGCGTGTCGATGCATGGCTGGAACTCACATCAGTCGGCCAGCGCATCGGTGCGCGAGGCCTTGGGTCGGGCCGGTGCGGGCGTGATGTACACGCCGCTAGAGACGCTCAGCCCTGCGGCTTTCAAATTGCTGAGGCTGCGCGACACGTTCGGGCTGAGGTCCTGCATCAACACAGTTCTGCGTTTGTGGAACCCATCGCAGGCGCCGGTCAGCGTGCAAGGAGTGTTCCACCCGTCCTATCGCAGTTTGCAGGCCCAGGCCGCCGATCTTCTGGGACAACGCGACCTGGCGATCATCAAAGGTGGCGGGGGCGAGTTTGAGCGCCATCCCTCCAAGGACATCGCCATCTATGGCCTGCGCGACGGCGACCATATCAAGGAAACGGCAGATGCTCTTCTGCACGACGTTCGTCGTTTGCATGACGCGGGAAAGACCGTTGATCTGCGTGGTCTCTGGCACGGGTCCGTAAAGGATGAGTTCGCCACAGCAACAGTGACCGGAACTGCCGCCCTCGCGCTTTGGGCGCTCAAGGCCGCACCGACCCTGACCGATGTCGATCACATGGCCCGCGGCCTTTGGGATGCACGCCACCAGACAGAAAGCCTTTCCGCATGAAAACCTTTCCAATGTTTTTGCAAATGGCGGGTCGCCGCGTGGTCATCGTGGGCGGCGGCGAACAGGCCGCGCAGAAAGCGCGTCTGATCCTGAAGACACAAGCCAAGATCGTAGTCCTGGCCCAAGATTTGGATCCGGAATTGTCGGACCTCGCAGTGGCAGGCTGTGTGACGCATCAGGCGGGTCCGATTACGCCGGAAAGCTTTGCAGAAACTGCGCTGGTCTTTATCGCGACCGGCTGCCCCGGCATGGACATGGCGCTGCATGCACTGGCCAAGGCGGCGGGCGCGACCGTCAATGTGGTAGATCAACCGGGCCTGTGCGACGCGATCACACCGTCGATCGTGGACCGTGATCCGGTGGTCGTGGCGATCGGAACCGAAGGCACGGCCCCGGTGCTGGCGCGTCAGATAAAGACCAAGCTGGAAGAAAGCCTGGAGCCGCGACTTGGGGATCTCGCGGCCCTAGCAGGTCGGATGCGGTCGGCCGCCGCGGCGCGGCTTGCGCCCCGGATGCGACGCGATCTGTGGCGTTGGGTGTTCAACGACACGCCTCGCCAGCTGTTCACCAGCGGGTCTGAACGGGAGGCCGCCAAACTGATCAAGTCGGCGATCACCACAGGCGATTTTGGCGTGTCACAGGGCGGAAGCGTGAGCCTCGTTGGCGCGGGCCCCGGCGCGAAAGACCTCATTACCCTGCGCGGCGTTCAGCGTCTGCAAGAGGCCGATGTGATCTATTACGACCGCCTGCTTGATCCCGAAATCCTCGAACTTGCCCGGCGTGATGCAGAGCGTGTGTACGTCGGCAAAGCACCGGGCTGTCACAGTTGGCCGCAAGAAAAAATCACGCAGACGCTGGTGTCAGCCGCCAAACGAGGACAGCGCGTCGTCCGCCTCAAATGCGGCGATCCGGGCGTGTTCGGACGCAGCACCGAAGAAATCGATGCATTGAAAGCGGCGGGCATACCGGTAGAGATCGTGCCCGGCGTCACTGCGGCGTGCGCCGCCGCTGCCAGCGCCGGCCAAAGCCTCACCGATCGCGGCCGCGTCGACACCTTGGTCCTGACCACAGGCCACCGCGAGAACGGCTACGCCGTCCCTGATCCAATCAACGATATTCGACCCGGAACATGCGTTGCCCTCTACATGGCAGTCGGCGCGGCGCACCAGATCATGAACAGTCTCAAGACCAAGCATCCGCACGCAGCATTCGAGGTGCAGATAGTCGCGAAGGCCCAGCGAAAGGGTCAAATCCTGCTCAAATGTGCCCTTGAAGAACTTGCGGAAACATTGAACGCCCACGGCATTAGGGGTGAAGCGATGCTCACCATCACATGGGCCCGCAGTGCCGCAAAATCAGAAGACCGAACGACCGTTCTGAGTGCTGCTTCCTGAGGTTTTGCGTCAGACAAAACCGACGAGATCGGCAACTCGCCGAGAGCGAAGGCCAGCAAATGCCCGTACAGATCCGATAGGTTGCAACTTCAGTTCTCAGCTCGTGTGTGCCAGAGACATCTGGCTGCAGCGTGGGATGCTGTTTGGTGACCCAGTAAATGATCTGCACTCGTCAGACCATTAGACAAAATTGTAGACAGGCCCCGTCTCCGCCATAAAAGTCTTTCAAGAGCGCTAGCTGTGCCCGCTGCGCACCACAAAGACGGAGCAGGTGCCGTGGCGGACGATGCGGGCGGCGTTGGGGCCGAGGAGGTAGTCCTTGAGGTCCGGGTCGTGGGCGCCGAGGACGATCAGGTCCGTGTTGCTCACTTCTGCGGCGTGCAGGACCTCCTGGTAGACGCTGCCGACGGCCACGATGTGCCGGACAGCCTTGTTGCGCTCTGGCCCGAGCGTATCGTTCACCAGCGCGTCGAGCTTGGCGCTCGCGTCATCCTGCGCCGTTTTGACATGGTGATCCTGCAGGTAGGCTCCGACGACGGACGCGCCGAAATCAGGAAGGACGGAGATCACGTCAAGCTGCGCCCCATCCAGATCGGCGAGGCGTGCGGCCATGCGCAGGACTTCTGCCTCCTCGGCAGGGCGGTTGATGTCGACGGCACACAGAACGGTCTTGATCATGCCAATTCTCCTTCACGGACCGCGGGCGTGGCCCGGCGGCTTTGCAACAGGGCAATGAGGGCGAGCAGCAGCAGGGCAGGGATGAAGATCAGCTCCTTGGGCAACTGATCGGCTGTTGCCTGCACCGAGGTGATCGCGACCGGCTCGTCGCCGTAGAAGTCGAAGGAGGACAGCGCGTCGGCAAGCTCGGTCCCGAAGGCGGGCTCTTCGAGCCGCTGGGTTTCGCCCTCCGGCACGATGATCAGGCCGAGCGCATCGAGCCGCGCCTGCGCGCCGTCGGCATCGGGGACCGTGAGCGGCACGGTGACGTCTTTCATCTCCAGCGTGTCGAAATCCGGGCCGGAGATCACCGTGCGCAGCGAGCTGCCGGGGGCGGCGCTCTCGAGCGCTGCGCTGAACTCTGCGGGGGCGATCTGCTCGAACGGGGGCTGGATCTGGTTCATGAAGACGCCCGGGCGGAACAGCGCAAAGGCCACCAGCAGCAGCGCGGCGGTCTCGTAGAAGCGCGACTTGGTCAGGAACCAGCCCATCGTGGCGGCCGTAAAAACGAGGATGCCGATGGTCGAGACGATGAAGACAATAATGCCCTGCGTCCAGGTCACGTCGATCAGCAGCAGGTCGGTGTTGAAGATGAACACGAACGGCAACGCCACAGTCCGGAGCGAGTAGAAGAAGGCGATGAAGCCGGTGCGGATGGCGTCACCGCCGGACACGGCCGCCGCGGCGAAGCTCGCAAGCCCCACGGGCGGCGTCACATCCGCCATGATCCCGAAGTAGAACACGAACAGGTGCACGGCGATCAGCGGCACGACCAGGCCGGACTGCGCGCCCAGCTCAACCACGACGGCGACCATCAGGGACGACACCACGATGTAGTTGGCCGTGGTCGGCAGTCCCATGCCAAGGATCAGCGACAGGATCGCCACGAAGATCAGCATCAGGATCAGGTTGCCGCCGGACAGGAACTCGACGAAATCGGCCATCACCTGACCGATGCCGGTCAATGACACGGTGCCCACGATGATGCCCGCCGTGGCGGTCGCAAGGCCGATGCCGATCATGTTGCGCGCGCCGTCGATCATGCCGACCACCAGGTCGATCAAGCCGTCGCGCAGGCGGCTCATCGCATTGACCTCACCACGGAACATGGCCTTGAGCGTCTTCTGTGTCAGCAGGATCCCGAACAGCAGCATCGTCGCCCAGAAGGCCGACAGTCCCGGCGACTTGCGCTCGATCATCAAAAAGTAGACCAGCACGATGATCGGCAAAAGGTAGTACAGGCCGGATTTGTAGATCTTGGCCAAATCCGGCAGCTCGACCACCTCGGCGTTGGGGTCGTCGGGCTCCAGATCGTCGGTCTGGGCGGCAAGGTAGACCAATCCGACATAGATCAGCCCAAGCAGGGCCGACAGGATCCAGCCGGAGCCCGCGGGGAAGAGCGACACGATGGCCTTCACCGGGAACTGGGTGGCATAGCACAGCACCGCAAAGCCCGCGAAGAAGGCGAACATCCCACCGATGGTGCGGCCCATGGATACAACCTTGTTGCCGATCGTCGGCATGTTGTTCTTCACCGCTTCCAGATGCACGATGTAGACCAGCGCGATGTAGCTGATGATTGCGGGCAGGAAGGCGTGGGTGATGACCTCGACGTAGGAAATCCCGACATATTCGACCATCAGGAAGGCCGCGGCGCCCATCACGGGCGGCATGATCTGGCCGTTGACCGACGAGGCGACCTCGACCGACCCGGCCTTCTCCGCGGAGAAGCCCACGCGCTTCATCAGCGGGATCGTGAACGTGCCGGTGGTAACCACATTGGCGATGGAGGAACCCGAGATCAGGCCCGTCGCGGCAGAGCCCACAACGGCTGCCTTCGCAGGGCCGCCACGCAGGTGTCCAAGCGCACCAAAGGCCATCTTGATGAAGTAATTGCCCGCGCCCGCCTTGTCCAAAAGTGCGCCGAACAGCACGAAGAGGAACACGAATTTGGTCGACACGCCAAGGGCGATGCCAAAGACCCCCTCGGACGTGATCCACATGTGGCTCATCGCCTTGCGCAGGCTCGCGCCCGCCCAGCGGATTTGGTCGGGGACGACCTCGGACGCGCCGAAGAAGACGTAGCCCAGAAAGATCACTGCCAGAAGCACCATGACCGGGCCAAGGGTCCGGTAGGCGGCGATGAACAGGAAGATCAGACCGGCCAGGCCGAAATAGGCGTCGCTGGCGTCGGCGAGGCCGCCATTGCTGACGATCTTGTCGTAGAAGAAATAGCCGTAAAGCGCCAGAAACGCGCCGCCGATGCCAAGGATCCAGTCATACCACGGGATGCGGTCGCGCGGGCTGGCTTTGAACAGGGGATAGGCCATCGCGGACAGGAAGATGGCGAAGGCGAGGTGGATCTGGCGGGAGTTGTTGATCAGGTCGCCGGGCAGCAGGTAGGGCGCGGCGGGGGAGGCGAGCAGGACCTGGAAGATCGACCAGATCAGGGCTGTGGCCGCGATCATGCGGCCGACGGCCCCGGTTGGGCTGCGGGCGCCGCTGTCGCTCGCGGCGACGAGCTCCTGGAGCTCTTCTTCGGTCAGCGCACGTTTCTCGGATTTCGCCATGATGTCCCCCTGTGGCCCACGTTCTGTCGGGCTTTTTGTTCTGGGCATCCGGGGGCGAAAGCCGCCCCCGGACATGTCGCAAGCAGGCGGTCGATTACTCGATCAGGCCCGCTTCCTTGTAGTACTTGGCCGCGCCATCGTGCAGCGGGGCGGACAGACCGGCAGAGGCCATTTCCGCAGGCTCAAGGTTGGCGAAGGCGGGGTGCAGGCCCTTGAAGTCTTCCATGTTCTCGAACACCGACTTCACCAGCGTGTAGACCACATCCTCGGACACGTCCGCGGAGCTGACGAAGGTCGCGCCCACCCCGAAAGTGGCCGTGTCGCCGTCATTGCCGCGATACATGCCGCCCGGGATGGTGGCAGAGCGGTAGAAGGAATTGTCCGCGATCAGCTTGTCGACGGCCTCACCGGACACTTCGACCAGCACGGAATCGCAGGCCGTGGTGGCTTCCTGGATCGAGCCGGAGGGGTGACCGACCGTGTAGACCATCGCGTCGATCTGGTTGTCGCAGAGCGCGGCAGACTGCTCCGCGGCCTTCAGCTCGGTTGCGAGGGCGAAGTCATCGGTGGTCCAGCCCATGGCCTCCATCAGCACTTCCATCGTGCCGCGCTGGCCGGAGCCGGGGTTGCCGATGTTGACGCGCTTGCCCTTGAGGTCCGCAAAGGTGGAGATGCCGCTATCGGCGCGGGCCACCACGGTGAACGGCTCCGGGTGCACGGAAAAGACTGCGCGCAGCCCTTCGAACGGGCCGGCCTCTTCGAAGCGCGACGAGCCATTATAGGCGTGGTACTGCCAGTCGGACTGGGCGACGCCGAATTCCAACTCGCCCTCGCGGATGGTGTTGATGTTGTAGACCGAGCCGCCGGTGCTCTCGACCGAGCAGCGCACGCCGTGGTCGCGGCGGCCTTTGTTGACCAGTCGGCAGATCGCGCCGCCGGTGGGATAATACACCCCGGTCACGCCGCCGGTGCCGATGGTGATGAACTCTTCGGCCATCGCGGCCGGCGCCATCACGGCGGCCGTCGCAAGCCCCGCGGCCGCAAGTTTCAGTTTAGCAAACATTGGTTTCTCCCATTTGGTTTGTCGTCTTGTGAGGTGAGCGTCTCCGGTCCGACAGGGCGGCCAGCGATCGTTTTTGTACCGCGGGTCGCGCCGGCGGTGAGTCTCAATTTCACGAGCCTAGGAGCGGGGCGCAACAGGTGGCAAGGGAAAACCCACATTTTTCAATGGCTAGACTGATGGTCGGCGCGCGCCGCGCGCTTTGCCACTTCCCGATCACGGCGCGGGTGGCATAGGATCGTGGCACGGCCCCTGCAATCGCTGCGATTGGATTTTGAGATGTCACATGTCTTCCCCCGGCACAGCCGTTCCAGCCCGCCCGTGGCCACCCGTGGCGAGGGGGTCTACCTCTATGATGCCAGCGGCAAGCAGTATCTCGACGGCTCCGGTGGCGCGGCGGTGTCCTGTCTTGGCCATGGCGACCCGGACGTCACCGCCGCGATCAAGGCGCAGGCAGACACGCTGGCCTTCGCCCATACCGGCTTTTTGTCGTCCGAGCCCGCAGAGGCGCTCGCAGACCGCCTGATTGCCCACGCGCCTGCGGGCATCGACCGGGTCTACCTGGTTTCCGGCGGATCGGAGGCGGTCGAGGCCGCCATGAAGCTCGCGCGGCAATACGTCATCGAAATCGGCCAGCCGCAGCGCACCAAGTTCATCGCCCGCAAGCAAAGCTATCACGGCAATACGCTGGGCGCCCTTGGCACCGGCGGCAATATGTGGCGGCGGGAGCCGTTCGACCCAGTAATGGTGTCGGCTAGCCACATCTCGCCCTGCTACGAATACCGCCTGCGTAAGGACGGCGAGAGCGCCGTCGAATACGGCCTGCGCGCCGCGAACGAGCTGGAGGCCGAGATCCTGCGCCTTGGCCCGGACAACGTGATCGGTTTTCTGGCAGAGCCCGTGGTCGGCGCCACGTCCGGCGCGGTTCCGGCGGTGGAGGGTTATTTCAAACGCATCCGCGAGATCTGCGATCAATTCGGCGTGCTGCTGATCCTCGACGAGGTGATGTGCGGCATAGGGCGGACGGGGACCTTCTTCGCCTGCGAACAGGACGGCATCTCGCCCGACATCGTGACCATCGCCAAGGGGCTGGGCGGCGGCTACCAACCGATCGGGGCGATGCTGTGCACGGCCACGATCTACGACGCGATCGCGCAAGGCTCCGGTTTCTTCCAGCACGGGCACACCTACCTCGGTCACCCCATCGCCTGCGCCGCGGCCAATGCGGTCGTCACGAAGCTGACCGACGGCGGCATGACCGCCCGGGCGGCGCAGATGGGAGAGGTGCTGCAAGAGCGGCTTCTGGCCGAGTTCGGCCAGCACCCCCATGTGGGCGATATCCGGGGACGTGGCATGTTCCGCGGGGTGGAGTTGGTGGAGGATCGCGACAGCAAGGCGGTGTTTGACCCGGCGCGCGGGGTGGCGGGCAAGCTCAAAAAGGCCGCGTTCGAGAATGGCCTCATCTGCTACCCGATGAGTGGCACAATTGACGGGCGGCAGGGCGACCACGTCCTGCTGGCGCCGCCCTTCATCATCTCCGAGGCGCAGATCGACGAGCTGGTGGGCAAGCTGTCGAAATCCATCGCTCAGGTTATCTAGCCGCCTCGCGCACGATTTCTGACAGCTGCGCCAGTTGGGCCGCCATCGGGCTGGTCTTGCGCCAGATCATTCCGATGCTGCGCCGTGGCTGCGGCTCCGGGAAGCGGGCGACGGAGACCTGCGCCGATTGCGTCTCGATCTCCAGCGCCATCTCCGGGATCAGGGTGACGCCGACGCCCACATTCACCATCTGCACCAATGTCGACAAGGAGCTGCCATCGAGCATCTCGCGCGGTGGGGCCGCCGTCGTCAGGTTGCAAAAGGACAAGGCCTGATCGCGGAAGCAGTGGCCTTCCTCAAGCAGCAAGAGCCGCATCTCGCGCAGCGCCTCGGGCGACGGCACGGGCTTGTCGCGGTCCGCACCGGGGCGCACGAGCACGAAGCGTTCCGTGAACAGCTCGACTTCGGAAAATGCGGGCTCCGAGACGGGCAGGGCGACGATGGCGGTGTCGATGCGCCCCTCGCTCAGCTCCTTGATCAGCCGCGGCGTCATGGTCTCGCGGATATGCAGATCGACCTCCGGGTGGGCCTTAGACAGGGTCTGGATGACCCGCGGCAGCAGATAGGGCGCGACCGTGGGAATCACCCCGATGCGCAGCCGCCCGGCGAGGCCGTGCGATGCGGCCCGTGCCACGTCGCCCAGCTCGTCAACGGCGCGCAGAATGTCGCCGATGCGCCCGGCCATCTGCTCTCCCAGACTGGTCAGGCGCACTTCACGCGGGCCACGCTCGAACAGCTGCGCGCCAAGCGCGTGCTCCAAGTCCTTGATCTGCACCGACAAGGCGGGCTGCGAGATCGAGCAGATATCCGCCGCGCGCCCGAAATGGCCCTGCAAAGCGAGGGCTTCGAAGTATCGCAATTGTTTGAGTGTCACCTGCGCCATAGGTTTTTCCTATCGACATCATCAGAAAATACAACTTCATCTAATGGGGCGCGGTTGGTATGTCACCTTAGAACCATTCCACATTCACCCAATCAGGATCGGAGATCACCATGGACGGACCCGTCGAAAAGGTAGGCAAATGCCCAGTCATGGGTGGCGCGCACAAGCACAGCAGCGTCGGCACAACCGCGAACCACCGCTGGTGGCCGAACCAGCTGAGCCTGAAGCCGCTGCACCAGAATAATCCGCGCGGCAACCCGCTGGGCAACGATTTCGACTACCGCGAAGCATTTCTGGAGCTTGATCTCGACGCAGTGAAAGAGGACCTGCGCGCCCTGATGACCGACAGTCAGGAATGGTGGCCCGCCGATTACGGCCACTACGGCCCGTTCTTCATTCGCATGGCATGGCACTCCGCCGGCACCTACCGCATCGGTGATGGTCGCGGCGGCGCGGGGGCCGGATCGCAGCGCTTTGCGCCGCTCAACAGCTGGCCCGACAACGTCAACCTCGACAAGGCGCGCCAGCTGCTTTGGCCGATCAAGGAGAAGTACGGCCAGAATCTGTCCTGGGCCGACCTGATGATCCTGACCGGCAATGTCGCGATCGAGAGCATGGGGCTGGAGACGTTCGGTTTCGCCGGGGGCCGTGCCGATATCTGGGAGCCGGAAGAGGACATCTACTGGGGCCCCGAGGGCGAGTGGCTCGCCGACGAGCGCTACAGTGGCGACCGCGAGCTGGAAGGCCATCTGGGCGCCGTGCAGATGGGTCTGATCTACGTCAACCCTGAAGGCCCCAACGGCAACCCGGACCCGCGCGCTTCTGCCCGCGACATTCGCGAGACCTTTGGCCGGATGGCGATGAACGACGAAGAGACCGTCGCGCTGATCGCCGGTGGTCACACCTTCGGAAAGGCCCATGGCGCGGCCCCGGACAGCAATGTCGGGCCGGAGCCAGAGGGCGCCCCGATGGAAGCGATGGGTATGGGCTGGATCTCCAAGCACGGGATCGGCAACGGCGAGGACACGATCTCGTCCGGCCTTGAAGGTGCGTGGACCAACAATCCGATTGCGTGGGACAACAGCTACTTCGACAACCTGTTCAACTACGATTGGGAGCTGACCAAAAGCCCCGCGGGCGCGCATCAGTGGACCCCAAAGAACCCGGAGGCCAAAGGCACCGTGCCGGACGCCCACAACCCCGACAAAAGCCACGCGCCGGTGATGTTCACCACCGACCTCGCCCTGCGCGAGGACCCGGCCTACAACAAGATATCAAAGCGCTTCCATGAGAACCCCGAGGAGTTCGGCCGCGCCTTCGCCCGCGCCTGGTACAAGCTGTGCCACCGCGACATGGGCCCCTACGTGCGTGGTCTGGGCAAGGAAGTTCCGGCCGAGCCCGAGTTGTGGCAGGACCCGATCCCCACGCCCGATTACACCCTGTCGGATGCGGATGTGGCCGAGCTGAAGAACCACATCGCGGCCTCCGGTATCTCGGTGGCGGACATGGTGCAGACCGCTTGGGCCTCTGCCGCGACCTACCGCCAGACCGATATGCGCGGCGGGGCCAACGGCGCCCGCATCCGCCTCGCACCGCAAAAGGACTGGGAGGTCAACCGCCCGGCAGAGCTGGCAGGCATCCTCGACAAGCTCGAGCAGGTGCGCGGCGACTTCGGCAAGCCCGTGTCGCTCGCGGATGTGATCGTTCTGGCCGGTGGCGTAGGCGTCGAGCTTGCGGCCAAGGAGACCGGGCATGACATCACCGTGCCGTTCACCCCGGGCCGGGGCGACGCGACGGACGAGATGACCGATGCCGACAGCTTCGCGCCGCTGGAGCCGACCTTTGACGGCTTCCGCAACTACCTCAAAGGCCCGCATCTGCGGGAGGCGCCCGAGCTTCTGGTCGAGCGGGCCAACTTCCTTGGACTGTCCGCGCCTGAAATGACGGTGCTGGTCGGTGGTCTGCGCTCCATCGGTACCAATGCCGACGGCTCGCAGAACGGCATCTTTACCGACGCGCCGGGCACGCTGAACCGGGACTTCTTCAAGACCCTGCTGGACCTGCGCATCAAGTGGGCGCCCACGGGCGACAACGCCTACGAGGGCACCGACCGCGCCACCGGCGAGACCAAGTACACCGCCACCGGCGTGGACCTGATCTTCGGCTCCAACTCGCAGCTGCGCGCGTTGACGGAAGTGTACGCGGCTTCTGATGCGGAAGAGAAGTTCGTCACGGACTTCGTGGCCGCCTGGGTCAAGGTGATGGAGAACGACCGCTTCGATCTGGAGTAAGTCGTCTCTTACAAGAACAAAGAAGGGCGCCCCACTTCAAGTGGGGCGCCCTTTTTCGTGGTTGAATGAGCGCGCGCGATTCACGAGGGTTGGCCGCATCTGAAGGGGGAGCGCATGAAAAAGGTCATCGTGGCGGGCGCAGGGATCGTCGGCGTGTCCTGCGCCATCTGGCTGCAGCGCGCGGGGTTTGACGTCACTATCGTGGACCGGGCGGGCCCGGCCTCTGGCACCAGCCACGGCAATGCGGGCGTGCTGGCCGCGGGGGCGGTGGTGCCGGTCACCGTTCCGGGGCTTCTGCGCAAGGCGCCGGGCATGCTGTTCGATCGCAATGCGCCGCTTTTCCTGCGCTGGTCGTACCTGCCGAAGCTTCTGCCCTTTCTGCGCCGGTACATGTCCTATGCCACGGACGCGCATGTGGACCTCTACGGGCGCGCTATGGGCTCGCTGTTGCATGACAGCGTCGATCAGCATCTTGCCCTGGCAAAGGGCACAGGCGCGGAAAAGTTCATCGGGCTGGAGGATTACTGCTTCGGCTACCAGACCCGCGCGATGTTCGAGGCCGACGCCTACGCCTGGTCCAAGCGCCGCGCCGCGGGCGTCGTGTTCGAGGTGGTCGATGGCGCAGAGTATCACGCCACCGACCCGATCTTTGGCGACGCCTTCGAGGTGGTCGTGCGCTGCAAGAACCATGGCCGCATCTCTGACCCCGGCGCATATGTGAAGGCGCTGGCCGATCACTTTGTGGATCAGGGCGGCACGCTGAAACTCGCAACCATCGAGGACCTCGAAATGGACGGCGGCGACATCACGGCCCTCGTGACCGATCAGGGCGAGATGCGCGCCGACACCATCGTTTTCGCGCTGGGGCCGTGGTCAAAGGCCATCGCCCACAAGCTGGGTGTGACCGTCCCCTTTGAAAGCGAGCGCGGCTATCACATCGAGCTGGTGAACCCGTCCCAGATGCCAAAAAACCCGATGATGGTCGCTTCCGGCAAGTTCGTGATGACGCCCATGGAGGGCCGCATCAGGCTGGCGGGCGTCATCGAGTTCGGCGGGCTCGACGCAGGCGCAAGCCGCGCGCCGCTCGATCTGATGAAGCGCGAGGCGGCGAAATTGCTACCCGGCATCACCTATGACCGGATCGTCGAATGGATGGGCCACCGCCCTGCGCCCGCTGACAGTTTGCCCCTGATCGGCGCCAACACCGCGCAGGGGCGCAGTTATTCCGCCTTCGGTCATCAGCACGTTGGGTTGACAGGTGGGCCCAAAACGGGTCGGATCATCGCGGACCTCGTGCGGGGGGAGGCCCCCAATATGGATCTTTCCCCGTTCGACCCGCAAAAATATGCCGCCAAAGCGCGGTGACTGCCAACCTGGGAGAACTCCATGAAATTCACTGCAACTTTCGCAGCCTCCGCGCTCGCGGCCACAGCGGCCTTCGCCGACGGCCACGCGCAGAACTGGGACATGCCGATGGCCTATGCGGCCACCAACTTCCACTCTGAACAGGGCGTTATCTTTGCCGAGAAGGTGGCCGAATACACCGACGGCGCGATCAACATCACCGTGCATCCCGGCGGCTCGCTGTTTGGCGGCGGCGACATCAAGCGCGCGATCCAGACCGGTCAGGTCAATATCGGCGAGCGCTTCATGTCTGCCCATGCCAACGAGGCCCCGCTGCTGGGCTGGGACAACCTGCCGTTCATCGCAACCAGCTACGAAGAGAATGCCAAGCTGTGGGAAGCCGCCCGCGACAAGGTCAACGCGCAGCTGGCCGATCTGAACCTCGTGGCGCTCTACACCTGCCCGTGGCCGGGTCAGGGCTTCTATTTTGCCAAAGAGGTCAACAGCTCCGCTGACACCCAAGGCGTCAAGTTCCGCTCCTACAACTCCGCGACGGCCACTTTCGCTGAAGAGCTGGGCATGATCCCCGTTCAGATCGAAGCCGCCGAGCTGTCTCAGGCGCTGGCCACCGGTGTGGCGTCGGCCTTCATCTCGTCAGGCTCCACCGGTTACGACCGCAAGGTGTGGGAGCATCTGACCCACTACTACAAGGTCAACGCCTGGCTGCCGCGCAACTACGTGATGGTCAACACCCAAGCGTGGGAAGGGCTGTCTGACGAGGTGCGCGCCGGCATGCAGAAAGCCGCCGACGAGACGGCCGAGAGCTGTGCCGCCAGATCTGCCGAGCTGTCGGATTTCTACTTCGAGGAACTCGCCAAGAACGGCATGACCGTTGAGGACGCCGGTCCGGACTTCCTCGCAGAGCTCGAAACGATCGGCGAGAAGATGACGGCCCAGTGGCTTGAGGAAGCCGGGGCTGACGGCCAGGCGATCCTCGACGCCTACAACGCCAACTAATCTGGCGCGGCCAGCCTCACGCGGGGCTGGCCGATCCTCTTTCTAAGGACATGATCTGATGCGCGACTGGTCCCCGGTCCTTGGCCTGCCGCTTTGGGCATGGCTGTTTGTCTTTCCCAGCCTAATCGCCATTGCCTGCCTGATCGCAGGCCCCCGGCTTGAGCGCGTGTTGCGCCCGCTGTGGCGGCTGCTGGATGGGCTGTATTTCGCGTCCGGCATGGTCGCGGCCTTCTTCATGTGCACGATCCTCGCGCTGATCGTGGCGGGCATGGTGGCCCGCTGGACCAGCGTCGCCTTGCCCGGCACGACAGAGTTCGCAGGCTACGCCATGGCCGCGACATCCTTCTTCGCGCTGGCCCACGCGCTGACCCGCGGCGCGCATATCCGCGTGTCGATCCTGTTGAACATCCATCCGTTTCTGCACCGCTGGCTCGACGTCTTCGCCGTGTTCGGCGCGGCGGTGATCGCGACCTATTTCGCGCGCTACGCCATCAAGACCAACATCTTCTCCGAGATGCTCAATGACCGCACGCAAGGCCAGGACCAGATCCCCGAATGGCTGGTCACACTGCTCAGCCTGCCCGCCCGCGCCCCCGGCGAATGGGGCGCGGCGATGTCTGAAAGCACGTCAGAGCTGGTCTACACCCCCGTCTGGGTGCCACAGCTTGCCATGTCCATCGGCACCGTACTGCTGGCCGTGGCGCTGTGGGACACGCTCTACCGGATGCTGATCACCGGCAGAAATCCCATCGAAGCGGAGGCCGTCGAATGACCGAAGCCTACGCCACGATCGTCTTCCTCTTCGTCCTGTTCGCGCTGCTCGGCAGCTCCATCTGGATCGGTCTCGCGCTCATGGGCGTGGCATGGGTCGGGTTGGAGCTCTTCACCTCCCGCCCCGCAGGCGACGCGATGATCACCATGATCTGGACCTCGTCCTCCAGCTGGACGCTCACCGCCTTGCCGCTGTTCATCTGGATGGGCGAAATCCTCTACCGCACCCGGCTGAGCCAAGACATGTTCCGCGGCCTCGCACCGTGGATGCGCTGGCTGCCCGGCGGCCTGCTGCACACGAACATCGCTGGCTGCACGATCTTCGCTGCCGTCTCCGGCTCATCAGCGGCCACGCTGACCACGGTGGGCAAGATGTCGATCCCGGAGCTGCGCGCGCGCGGCTACCCCGAATACATGATCGTAGGCACGCTCGCGGGGGCGGCCACGCTGGGCCTGATGATCCCGCCATCCCTGACGCTGATCGTCTACGGCGTCTCGATCAATGAGAGCATCATCAAGCTGTTCATGGCGGGCATCATCCCCGGCCTCGTGCTGGCGGGTCTGTTCATGTCCTACATCATCGCCTGGCATTTCATCAAACCGGGTCAGCGCCCCGCGCCCGAGCCGTCCATGTCGCTGGGCGAGATGCTGGCCGAAAGCCGCTTCCTGATCCCGGTTTTGCTGCTGGTCTTCGCGGTCATCGGCTCGATGTATTTCGGCTGGGCTACCGCGACCGAGGCCGCCGCCGTCGGCGTGCTCGGCTCCCTGACGCTGGCCGCGTTTCAACGCTCCCTGACGTTGGAAACCTTCGGCGCAAGCCTTATGGGCGCCACGCGCACCTCTGCCATGATCGCGCTGATCCTGATGGGCGCGGCCTTCCTGTCGCTGTCGATGGGCTTCACCGGATTACCACGCGCACTCGCCGCATGGATCGACGAGATGAACCTGTCCCCCATCACGCTCATCGCGGCGCTGACGGTGTTCTATATTATCCTCGGCATGTTCCTCGACGGCATCTCGTCCGTGGTGCTGACTATGGCCATCGTCGAGCCAATGATCCGTCAGGCCGGCATCGACGTGATCTGGTTCGGCATCTTCATCGTCGTGGTGGTCGAAATGGCGCAGGTGACGCCGCCCATCGGCTTCAACCTCTTCGTGCTTCAGGGCATGACCCGCCACGAGATCAGCTATATCTCGAAAACCGCCATTCCCATGGTCGGCCTGATGCTGCTGATGGTGGTGATCTTGGTGATCTGGCCGGAGCTTGCGACATGGCTGCCCAACAACATCCGCCAATCCCCGGGATGACCCCCGCGCTGACGGTCTTGCAGCTCGACACGACCTTCCCGCGCATCCCCGGCGATATTGGTTGCGTCGGGACCTACCGCGCCGCGCCCGAGATCGTCAAAATCCCAGGTGCTGCGGTGGCGCGGATCGTCACATCAGACCCCGCCAGGATCGAT
The DNA here is from genome assembly GCF_003054285.1 of Litoreibacter ponti. Lineage (NCBI taxonomy): Bacteria > Pseudomonadati > Pseudomonadota > Alphaproteobacteria > Rhodobacterales > Roseobacteraceae > Litoreibacter > Litoreibacter ponti. The sequence goes on along the minus strand of NZ_QBKS01000002.1, from coordinate 621,342 downwards.
ATTGCGCCTTTCGTGCAGGCCGCGCAGGCGGCGCAAGGCCAGCTGATCACCACCTCCTGCGGCTTTCTCAGCTATTGGCAAAGCACCATCGCCGACGCGCTCGACCGCCACTTTATCAGCTCCGCCCTGATGGCGTTGCCGACGCTCGATCTGTCGCCAAACGAGCTGCTGATCTGCACCTTCGACCCGGACAAGCTCAACGCCGCCCACCTGCCTGACCCGCGCTTTGCGTCCTCAATCGTGGGCCTCGCCCCCGGCACCCACCTGCGCCAAGTGATAGAGGGCGATCTGGCGCATCTCGACCCCGACCGGGCCCAGCTTGAGCTGATCGCCACCCTCCGCCCCCACATCACCGACCGTACGCGGCATATCCTGCTCGAATGCACCAATATGCCGCCCTACAAGCGCGCCATCGCGCAGGCGTTCGGCTTGCCCGTCAGCGATATCCTCGACCTGATCGAGGCGGCGCAGCCCGGAACGATCCACCCCGACTTCCTGAGCGCGACCTAGATGAGCGCGGTCCTCACATCCGTCCGCGTGCGCCTGCTGTTTCTGGCGTTGCTGCCTTTGCTCGTCCTACTACCGGTTATGCTTGGCGTCGGGCTCAGCCGCTGGTCCGCCCGCTTCGATGCGATCCTGATCGAAAACGTCGCCTCCGACCTGCGCATCGCAGAGCAATACCTGCAGCGCATCCTCGCCAATACCGAGACGGAGCTGCGCGGCGTCGCTCGCTCCGACGATCTGCGCCGCGCGCTCGAGGACGGTCGCACGGAGGCGTTCCTTGAGCGCGAGCGCGAACGTCTCGGCCTCGACTTCCTGCGCTTTGTGCCAGCCGATGCGGCGCGCGCGTCGATCAACGCGTGGCCCATTATCGCCGATGCGCTCGACGGGCTATCCCGCACAGAGGTGGATATCTTCACCCTCGACGCGCTGGCGGCCCTCTCCCTCGCGCTGCCCGCCCGCACCACGATCCAGCTGATCCCGACAGAGGCCGCCGTGCAGACTGACCGCACGGTCGAGGATCGCGGCATGGTCGTGCATTCCGCCACGCCCGTCCGCACCGCCGGGCAGAAAGGGGCGCTGGTCGGGGGAACCCTGCTGAACCGCAACCTCGGCTTCATCGACACGATCAACACGCTGGTCTACCAAAGCGACGGCACCGATATCCGGCAAGGCACGGCGACGCTGTTTCTCGAAGACGTGCGCATCTCCACCAATGTCCGCCTGTTCGAAGACGTGCGCGCCCTTGGCACGCGGGTCTCGGCCGTCGTCCGCAATGCCGTGCTGGACCAGGGGCAGACGTGGCTCGACCGCGCCTTCGTGGTCAACGATTGGTACATCTCCGGCTATCTGCCGATCACCGACAGTTTCGGCACGCGGGTGGGCATGCTCTATGTCGGCTTTCTGGAGGCGCCTTTTGCCGCTTCGAAACGCGCAGCCTATCTGACGATCATTGCCTCGGTGCTGGCGCTGTTGCTGGTCTCCGTGCCGCTCTTCCTCTGGCTCGCTCGCGGCGTCTTCGCGCCGCTCGAGCGGATGAGCGACACGATGCAAAAGGTCGAAGAGGGCGATCTGGGTGCTCGCATCGGACGGGTTGGCACGCGCGACGAGATCGGCGAGGTCGCCCGCCACCTCGACACGCTGCTCGATCAGGTGCAGGAACGCGACCGCAAGCTGCGCGCCTCGGCGGATGAGCTCAACGACCGCGTCGATGCCCGCACAGCCGAGCTGCGCGACGCCAACAAGAAGCTCGAGGCGACATTCCAGCAGCTGGTCCTGTCCGAAAAGCTCGCCTCCATCGGCGAGATCACCGCGGGCGTCGCCCATGAGATCAACAACCCCATCGCCGTGATCCAGGGCAATGTCGATGTGGTCCGCGCCACGCTGGGCGGGCAGGGGGCCGAGGTGGAGACAGAGCTGACCCTGATCGACCAGCAGGTCTCCCGCATCAACGCCATCGTCGGCAAGCTGCTGCAATTCGCGCGCCCGTCCGAGTTCGGCGCCGATGCAGAGGCCGTGGACGTGGCGCAGGTGGTCGAGGATTGCCGCGTGCTGGTCGACCACGCCGTCTCCCGCGATCACGCTCGCATCGAGATGGATCTGACCAAGACAGCTCCCGTGCGCATCAACCCCGGCGAGCTGCAACAGGTGGTCATCAACCTGATGATGAACGGCTTGCAGGCGATGGAAGGCCAGCCCGGCCTGCTGCATCTGTCTCTGTCGGAGCAGGCAGGTCAGGTCATCCTGCGCGTCCGCGACAGCGGCCCCGGCATTCCCGAGGATAAACTCTCCGAGATTTTCGATCCCTTCTTCACCACGAAACGCGGCGGTGGCACCGGGCTGGGCCTGTCGATCAGCCAGACCCTGATCCAACGGGCAGGCGGTACAATCTCCGCCCGAAATGCCCCAGAAGGGGGCGCCGAATTCTCGGTCTCCCTTCCAAAGGCCTGAAGGCCCTTGTTCTCCATTTGGTCAGAAATACTCTGGTGGGATGCCCGTGCGGCGGGAGGTGAAACCTCCCAAGAGCATATATGGATCACGCGCGGCGAAGCCGCTCTTTTGGATCACGTCACACGCCCCAGGCCGCGCATTTGCGATCAATGGTCTTGCGCGACACGCCCAGCCGCCGGGCGGCCTCGGCGCGATTGCCGCCCACTTGATCGAGCATCTGCATGATATGGCGCTGCTCGACCATCTCCAACGTCTCCATCGCGGGTTGCTCCGCCATCCGACCCTCGCCGGAGAACTCCGGCGGGAATGCTCCCAAAATGACCGAGCGTTCAATTAGATTGCGCAGCTCGCGCACATTGCCGGGCCAGCCGTAGCGGTTGAGCTTCAAGAGCACGGCATCGTTGAGCTCCAGCGCGGGCATGCCAAGCGCTTTCGAGATCTGGCGCATGAACATCGCGGCCAGCTCCACCACATCGCCCTGCCGATCCTGTAGCAAAGGCATCTGCACATTCACCACATTGATGCGGTGGTACAGATCGGCGCGGAACTTGCCCGCGTCGACCTCGGCGCCCAGATCCGCATTGGTGGCAAATAGGAAGCGCAGGTCCACATGGACCTCGCGCTCGGACCCAATCGGGCGCACCCGGCGGTCTTCCAGCACCCGCAAGAGCATCGCCTGCACCTGCTCGGGCAGCTGCGCCACCTCGTCCAGAAACAGCGTGCCGCCATCGGCGTAGAACAAAAGCCCATCCTTGCGCGGCGCACCCGCCTCGACGGTGCCGAACAACTCTTCCGCGATCCGGTCGGGCGAGATCGCGGCGCAGTTGATCGGCACGAACGGTTTGTCCGCCCGGTCCGATTGCGCATGCAGATTGCGCGCGGCGATCTCCTTGCCCGTGCCAGACGCGCCGGTGAACAGCACGGTGGTCGGCAGGGGCGCCAGCTTGTCGATCATCGCGCGGACGCGGCTGATCCCGTCGGAATTGCCAAGCAGTCGACCTCGCGCCGCAGACGTTTCCTCATTCAGCAGCTCGTGGCGCAGCAAATAGTTCTCGCGTCGCAGGTTCTTGCGGTCCAGCGCCCGGGCCACGGCGTTCAGGATCTGGTTGGCGCGAAACGGCTTCAGCACGAAATCCGTGGCGCCTGCCCGTAGCGCGGCGATCGCGGTTTCCAGATCGGCATAGGCGGTGATCAGGATCGCATCGGCATACAGCCCGATCTTGCGTTGCGCGCGCAGCCAATCCAGCCCCTTCTCGTCGGGCATGATGTTGTCGAGCACGACCAGATCGAAATGTCCCTCATCCAGCCGCGCGCTGGCCTCGGCGGAGTTGCTGGCCTCTTCCACCCGCCGCACCCGCGGCGCGAGCGTCTTGACCAGGAAGTTGCGCATCCCGGGCTCATCATCGACCACCAGGATCGACGCTTGCGCCAGGCTCTCGCCGAACTCGCTGGGCGGCGGAACCGCGCTGAGCGCGCGCTCGCCCATGCCTAGTCGCCCAGCCGCACGGACGAGCTCGTGGTGCTTTCTTCCGCCGAGAAGCCCATGTTGTTCAGTGCGAAATTTGCCCCAACGGCGATCACCGCGATGGCCGCAAAGGCCGCAAACATCACCTTCATCTCAATTTCCCCCTTCGGGTTTGGTGGCTTTTTTCAGATAGGCCACAAGGTCGTCCCGGTCCGTGCGCTTGACGATGCGCTGCATCGGCATGTTGGAGCCGGGAATGTAGTGGTCCGGGCCCTCGTCAAACAGCGCGTCGATGCTGTCCTCGTCCCAGATGATATCAGAGCCCGTCAGGATGGGCGAGTAGCGGTAATCCTCCACCGTGCCCGCGCGGCGGCCAAACAGGTTATAGAGCGTCGGCCCCGCCCGCCGCGCGCTCGACGGCGTCAGCGTATGGCAAACAGAACATTTGCGTTTGAACTGCCGCTCGCCATTGGGCAGCGTCGCGGGGTCTTCCAGAAAGGTCCGCGCGCCCGTGGTCATCTGCCCGTGCTGGTCCATCGTCTCGATGGGCCAGGAATACATCACATCATCCAGCCCGCCCGCATGGATATTCTCACCATCGGGCGAGAAGGCCAGCGCCCAGACCGGCCCGCGGGCGGTGGCGCGAAAATCGCGCTCGATCTTCCACGTGGTCGTGTCGATCACCATGATGAACCCTTCGCCGTCGCCCACGGCGATGCGGCTCTCGTCGGGGCTGACCGCCATCGCCAGAATGGGCCGCCGGTCGAGCGAGAAATCCGCGATCTTGTCGCCCGTCACCGGATCAATGACCCGCGTGACCCCGTCCACCGCGCCATAGGCGAGCCAGCTTTCCGTCAGGATCATCTCGTTGACGCCAAAGCCGTGGCGCAAAAGCAGCTGCGTCTCCGCGCCCTCGGCCACGTCCCAGATGCGGATCGTGCCATCGGCGGAGGCGGAATAGAGCGTCTGACCATCCGCGCGGAACACCACATCGTTTACGCCCTGCGCATGGCCTTCCAGAAAGCGCGGCGCGCCATCCTTCCATAGCCCCACCGTCCCGTCCCACGAGGCGGACGCGATCGTGCCATCGGGGGCCACGTCCAGCGCCATGACCTTGCCCCTGTGGCCCTCCAGCCGGGTCTCGTCTCCGGTGGCGAGATCCCACAGCTCCAAGGCGAAATCGTCGCCTGCCGACACCGCGAAGCCGCCCATGAAGCGCACCGCGTTGACCGCCGCGCGGTGGCCTTCCAGCCAGCGCGGGGTCTTGCCGTCCCAGACCCCGACGGAATTGTCGAAGCTTGCCGTCGCGATCTGACCCGTGGGCGAGACCGCGATATCCATGATCGGGCCGCCATGGCCCTTGAGCGTGAAGAAGTCGCCCGCCGGGGCCATGCCCGGCATGGCCAACACGCAGGCTGCAAGCAGCGCGCGCATCTACTCGGCGGGGGTCGCGCCTTTGGGCGCTTGCGTTTCTTTGGCTTTCACCTCGTCGACCCAGAGCGAGTGGTGCTCGCGCGCCCACTGCTCCTCGACTTCGCCAGAGGTCATGGCGTCCGATGCGCCCTCCATCCCGATGGAGCCGATATAGATATGGGCGAAGATGATCGCGATCAGCACGAAGCTCATGATCGAGTGCCACAGCTGCGCGTATTGCATCTCTTCGTGGGGCGCGAGCACGGTGTTCAGCTCGCCGAGCCCCACCAGCTGCGGCAGGCCAAGGGCGTTGAGCTTCTCGAAGGTGAGGGCGAACATCGGCAGCTCGAACGGGAACAGCAGCGACAGGCCCGAGGCCGAGATCGACGCGCCGAAGACGATCACCGACCAGAAGATCAGCTTCTGGCCCGCGTTGAACTTCTTGGCGGGCGGGTGGCCCTTGGTGAAGATGCCGCCGCCTTTCAGCAGCCAGTTGATGTCGGTGCGGTCGGGCAGATTATGCACGACCCACATCACGAAGATCATCACCAGCGCCACCATGAAGGCCCAGGAGACGTTGTTGTGTACCCATTTGGACGCCACCGCCATCGGCGCGAAGGCCTCGTGGCCCAGCAGCGGGATGATCGCCACGCGGCCAAACAGCGTCAGCAGGCCGGTCGCGGCCAGCAGTAGGAACGAGCCCGCCAGCAGCCAATGCCCGAAGCGCTCGACGGCCTGGAAGCGCGTGATCGTGCGGCCGGTCTTCTCGCCGTCGATGCGGATGCGCCCGCGGATCAGGTAGAACAGGGCCAGTAGCAGCAAGGTGCCGCCCAGCAGATACGCGCCGTATTCGCGCAGCGGGCCTTGGCGGAACTCCAGCCACCACATGCCGCCATCCTGCATCAGGGTCGTGGCGGCGGGGCCGCGGGCTGTGGATGAGATGTTGGCGCTGTCATAGCGCAGCGCGCGCCACAGTTCGGGGTCAGAGGCGCCGCCCAGCGTGCCAAGGGCACCGACATTGGGCATGGTCGCGTCTCGGCCATCGTCTTCGCGGCGGAACGTGTCGTCCACGACCTCGCCGCGCTGGCGGGCCAGAATGTCTTCGAGCGTCTGCGCGCCGCCGGTGGCGGAGCGGTCGACAGGTTGTGCGGGGGCGTCAGCCTCCTGCGCCGAGACGGCGGCAGGGGCGACGGCCAGAAGTTGGATGGTCAGGATCAGGGTCAAAAACCGGCGCAGCATGGCGTCTATCCTTTTAGGTCGGGCCGAGTTGGTCGAGGTCTGAGCGCGAGAGGGCGGCCCCGCAGAGCCGCCCTCCCGAATTGCGTATCACGGCAGGGCCTTAGCCTTCGCGGTTGCCATAGGCCGAACCCCAGCCCCAGGCGCCCGACCCGAAGCCCCGGGCCACCACGCGCTCGCGGTAGATGCCGGAGACCACGTCGCCGTCACCGGCCAGCAGGGCCTTGGTGGCGCACATTTCGGCGCAGATGGGCAGCTTGCCCTCAGCGATCCGGTTGCGGCCATACTTGGCGAACTCGGCGGTGGAGTGGGTCTCCTCCGGGCCGCCGGCGCAGAAGGTACATTTGTCCATCTTGCCCCGGGAGCCGAAGTTGCCAGCCTGCGGGTACTGCGGCGCGCCGAACGGGCACGCGTAGAAGCAGTAGCCGCAGCCGATGCAGAGGTCCTTGGAGTGCAGAACCACCCCTTCCTCGTTCTGGTAGAAGCAGTCCGTTGGGCAGACCGCCATACAAGGTGCATCGGAGCAGTGCATGCAGGCCACGGAGATCGACCGCTCGCCCGGGTCACCATCATTGATGGTGACGACCTTGCGCCGGTTGATGCCCCATGGCACCTCATGCTCGTTTTTACAGGCCGTCACACAGGCGTTGCATTCAATGCAGCGCTCGGCGTCGACCAGGAACTTTGCTCTTGCCATTATCGTTCCTCCTCACGCTGTCCAGATTTTGCAGAGAGTGGCTTTCGTCTCCTGCATCTGGGTTACTGAATCGTAGCCATAGGTCTGAGCGGTGTTGGTGCTCTCGCCCAGAACATACGGGTCGGCGCCGTCGGGGTAGTTCTCCCGCAGGTCGCGTCCCTCGAAGTGGCCGCCGAAGTGGAAGGGCATGAAGGCCACGCCTTCGCCCACCCGGTTGGTGACCATGGCCATAACCTTGACCTTGCCGCCCTCCGGGCCTTCGACCCAGACCTGTGCGCCGTCCCGTACGCCAAGGTTGTTGGCGTCCCGCGGGTTGATCTCGACGAACATGTCCTGCTGAAGCTCAGCCAGCCACGGGTTGGAGCGCGTCTCGTCGCCGCCACCCTCGTATTCCACCAGGCGTCCCGACGTCAGGATCATGGGATAATCCTTGGAGAAGTCGTTCTTCTGGATGGAGGCATACATGGTCGGCAAGCGGTAGAACTTGCGGTCCTCGTATGTCGGGTAGTCGGCCACAAGGTCGCGGCGGTTGGTGTAGAGCGGCTCGCGGTGCACCGGCACCGGATCCGGGAAGGTCCACACCACGGCCCGCGCCTTGGCGTTGCCAAACGGCGCACACTCATGCTTGATGGCCACCCGCTGGATGCCGCCCGAAAGGTCGGTCTTCCAGTTGGTCTTGGGACCGGCCACCGCGTCGATCGCTGCGCGCTCGTCATCGGTGAGATCGCCGTCCCAGCCAAGGTCCATGAGCATCTGCATGGTGAACTCAGGATAGCCATCCTGAATTTCCGAGCCTGCGGAGTACACCCCTTCGGCCAGCAGATTGTCCCCATCCCGCTCCACGCCGAAGCGGGCGCGGAAGGTCAGGCCGCCCTCGGAGACGGGCTTGGACATGTCATAGAGGTTCGGCGTGCCGGGGTGCTTCATCTCGGGCGTGCCCCAGCAGGGCCACGGCATCCCGTAGTAGTCGCCATCGGCGGGACCACCCACGGCCTGCAGCGTCGTCCGGTCGAACGTGTGCTGGTTGGCCATGTGCAGCTTGATGCGCTCCGGCGACTGGCCGGTGTAGCCCACGGTCCACATGCCCGAGTTGAACTCCCGGGTGATGCTTTCCACGTTCGGGGTCTCGGCATCTTCCATCTCGATGTTGCGGAAGAAGCGGTCGGCCCAGCCGAACTTGTTGGCGAACTTGGCCATGATGACCTCGTCCGGCAGGCTCTCGAACAGCGGTTCGACGACCTTGTCGCGCCACTGGATGGAGCGGTTGGAGGCCGTGACGGAGCCGCGGGTCTCGAACTGGGTACAGGCGGGCAGCAGGTAGACGCCGTCCTCCCGGTCCTGCATCACAGCCGACACGGTGGGATAAGGATCGACGACGACCAGCATGTCCAGCTGCTCCATCGCGGTCTTCATCTCTTTCATGCGGGTCTGCGAGTTGGGCGCGTGGCCCCAGAACACCATGGCGCGCACCTTGTTGGGGTTGTCCATGTTCTCCGGGTCTTCCAGAACGCCGTCGATCCAGCGCGACACCGGGATGCCGGTCTCGTTCATCAGCGGCTTGTCCTTGCCGTCGGCGCCTTTGGTGACCGCGAACTGGCCCTTCAGCCAATCAATGTCCTCGCCCCAGACGCGCGCCCAGTGGGCCCAGGAGCCCGCTGTCAGGCCGTAGTAGCCGGGCAGGGTGTGGGACAGCACGCCAAGGTCCGTGGCGCCTTGCACGTTGTCGTGGCCGCGGAAGATGTTGGTGCCGCCGCCAGCGGTGCCCATGTTGCCAAGGGCCAGCTGCAGGATGCAGTAGGCACGCGTGTTGTTGTTGCCGTTGGTGTGCTGGGTGCCACCCATGCACCAGATCACGGTGCCGGGGCGGTTGTTGGCCAGCGTCCGGGCGACCCGCTTGAGCTGCGAGCCGGGGACTTCCGTCACACGCTCGACCTCTTCAGGCGTCCACTTGGCGACCTCGTCCTTGATCTGGTCCATGCCCCACACGCGGGTGCGGATGAACTCTTTGTCTTCCCAGCCATTCTCGAAGATGTGGTAGAGAATGCCCCAGACCAGCGCCACGTCGGAGCCCGGGCGGAACCGGACATACTCGTCGGCGTGGGCGGCGGTGCGCGTGAAGCGCGGGTCGCACACGATGACTGGGGCGTTTTGCTGCTCCTTGGCCTTCAGCAGGTGCAGCAGCGAGACGGGGTGCGCCTCGGCCGGGTTGCCGCCGATGATGAAGATCGCCTTGGAGTTGTGGATATCGTTGTAGCTGTTCGTCATGGCGCCGTAGCCCCATGTGTTCGCCACGCCGGCCACGGTGGTGGAGTGACAAATCCGCGCCTGGTGGTCGACGTTGTTCGTCCCCCAGTAGCCTGCGAACTTGCGGAACAGGTAGGCCTGCTCGTTGTTGTGCTTGGCGGAGCCGAGCCAGTAGACCGAGTCAGGCCCGCTCTCGTCGCGGATCTTCATCATGCCGTCGCCGATCTCGTTGATCGCCTGATCCCAGCTGATGCGCTTCCACTCACCACCCTCTTTCTTCATCGGGTACTTGAGGCGGCGCTCGCCATGGGCGTGCTCGCGGACCGCGGCGCCCTTGGCGCAGTGGGCGCCCAGGTTGAAGGGGCTGTCCCAGCCGGGCTCCTGGCCCGTCCAGACGCCGTCTTGCACCTCGGCAATCACGGTGCAGCCGACCGAGCAGTGGGTGCAGACCGATTTCACGGTCTCAACGGCACCCGCCGCGGCGGATTGCGCCGTCGCTTGTGTTACAGAGCCGCCCGTGGCGGCAATTGCGGCAAGGCCACCGATGGCCAGGCCGGAGCCACGCAGAAACGCGCGGCGGTCCACTGCGGCGTTGGCCGCTTCGGACAGGATCGAGGTCCGCTGGGGGCGTCGCGCAACCCCGTTGGTCTTTTTCCTAAGCATTGTAGTTCCTCCCTTGGCGCCACCTCTTGAGGGTGGCTGGGTCGATTTCGGGTCCATCGGCAGTCGGGCGTCACGCAACCAGTCGCGTCAGGGGTGGTGACGGCGTCCTAGAAGCGGGCGCTGTCGAGATATGCGCGCGTGTGCGCGGTGTCCTGCATCGTCTCCGATGTCAGATCGACCGGCTGGGCCTGAGCGGCGGTGCCACCGGCGGCCACTGCGGCCACGGCAGCAGGCGCTGCGGTGCCTGCCAGTTTCAGAAAATCGCGGCGGCTTGCGCCATCCTCGGTCTTCTTGGTCATGGGATGTCTCCCTTCCTTGGTTGTGGCGGGCATCCCCGCCGTTTGGTGCGGGCGGCTTAGCCCGCGCTCATCCGAAAGCCCTCTTTCTCGATCTCCATGAACGCTTTGCCGACAGCGCCGACAGAGGCATAGAGAACCGAGTTTTTCGCGGCTTCCAAATCCGAATAGAAATGCGTGGCCCAGGGGCCGATATGCTTGTTGAAGAACGTCTTCTGGGCGTCCAGCGAGGCCGGCTCGCCAAAGCGGCCCACGATCATCCCGCCCATCATCTCCATGAGCGAGGCGATGTTGTCCTCCGGCTCATAGACATTCTGCGCCCGCGTGATCGCACGCGCGGCCATATCCCGGCGCAGCGCCGCCAGCGGCTTCTCGTTGAGGAATCCCGTCAGGTAGTAGCTCGCATAGGGCAGCAGCTCGCCGCGCCCCAGCCCGATGAACAGCGCGTTGAACTCGCTCTCCACGCTCTTGGGTTTGCTGACTTTTGCCACCCGCGCCAGCGCCGCAATCGCACGGCCAAGATCGGTGTCATCGCCCGACAAGCCCGCGGTCTGGTCCAGCAGCATCTGGTCGGCGGGCCGCGCCAGGATCAGGCCCAGATAGTTGTAAAGGTCCGCGCGCAGCCGGTCCTCGGCACTGACTTCGATAGGGGCGTCTGCGGTCATGGTCATTTCTATCTCAATTCCTTACGCCGTCGCGGCGTCGTCAAAGTCAAAGCGCATCCGCCGCCGGGGCGCGGGCGCATAGTCATCGTGTTCAGTGTCGCTCTCAGGCTCGGGTGCGGCGGCCATCTCGACCGGGGCCTCTTCCGGCGCGGTCTCAGCCACCTCCAGCACCTCTTCAGGCTCAGCCATCTCCGGCTCGTCCGTGCCAAGCGCCTGCTCGGCCATCTTCTGAACATGAGTCAGCATGCCCTTGCCCACCTGATAGGCGGTCTGAATGTTCTCGACCGCCATCGCGCTGTCGGTGAAGTCCTGCCCGTAATCGACCAGCTCATCGAGATTGGCGAGCGTCGGGTTCGTCAGCCACAGCTTGCGCAGCGCGCGGGTGCGCAGCCGCTGCGGCACTGTCTTGGCCATGAAGGCGGAGAAATCATCACCCGTCTCAAGGCTTTCGGGCTCGGGCAGGCCCAGCTCGGCCAACAACTCGTCATCGGTCTTCTCGGCTTCGGCCTGTTCCAGCGCGACGGCCTCTTGCGCCTTGGCCTCGGCGGCCTGTTCGGCCTCGACCCGCGCCTTGCGGCGGGACCAGAAATCGCTCTTGTCTGCGACCCGGCTCATTGCAGCACCTTGCGCGGCGCGCGGAAGACGTCGCTGGTCTGGCGGATGCGGGCGTCGCCCTTGCCGTCCTCGACCTGGTCCGTGCGGGCTTTGTTGCGGCGGCGCTTGACGAAGACTTCCTCTTCGTGATGCGCCTCGGCAAATTCGCGCACCCAGGCGATCAACCCGGGCGGCATCGGCACTTTCTCGACAATGTCCTCGGAGGTGTCCGCGTAATCCTGGCCCTCAAAGGGCGAGGCGGTCGCCAGCAGGACCTGCAACGCCTCTGGCCCCTCGGCTTCCCGCATCACGACGTAGATCGACGGCACCGCGGAGCTGAGCCCCTGAAGGTAGGCTTCCGCATCCGCGCGGTGCAGTTCAAGCGGGACCGTCGCTGCGTGAAATTCAACCGTGTCACCGTCGCGGCGCAGCTCGCGCCAGGCGGCGGGGCCTGCGCCCGGCATCACGGCCACCGCACGCCAATTCCACGCAGCCCAGCGGGTCACCCCGGGGCTTTTGCGCAGGACCACGCCCAGCGGCATGGATTGGCGAATTTGATCGGTGATGGTCAAGGCTCCTCCCAAAGCGGCAAGACGTGTGCCCAGCTTGCGTCAGGATTCGCTCCACGCGAAGCACTTTTTCAGGCTGCCCGCATCTTTGGCAGACGCGCGGACAATTTGGGCAGCCCAATTGCATGCCATTGTCGACCGAGGACAAATTGACCTTTTGCCCTTGCGCCCCGTGCGCGACGCGACCCGGGAATCACACCATTTATGCCACCCCGAAATTGGCGCACTCCGACGCGGCTTGCGGAAAAATCCCGGTTTACGACCGGTCGAAAACGTGCCTTCCTGTGCCGCGCGTGGCCGACTGGGGAGCCGCGTTGGGGAGGACGTCAGATATGGCTAAGTCATTGATTTTGTGCGACTGTATGGGGTCCCAATCTATCGACTCCGACGGTCTGTCCGATGCCGCCGGATTGGCCTGCTCGAAGGTGCATACCGGCCTGTGCACCACCCAAGTCGATGCCGCCGCAGCCGCCATCGCGGGGGGCGAGGTCGTCATCGCATGCCAGCAGGAACGCGCCCTGTTCGAGACACTCGCGGCCGAGATCGAGGCCCCTGAGCCCGCCTTCCTCGACCTGCGCGACCGGGCCGGATGGAGCGATGATCCCGCCCCGAAACTGCCCAAAATGGCCGCCCTGACCGCCGAGGCGATGCTGGATGTGCCCACCGCGAAGACCCTCGACGTGGTCTCCGAAGGCATGTGCCTGATCATGGGACCGGCCGATGTCGCGTTGAAAGCCGCCGCCGATCTTGCTGAAACCCTCAGCGTCACGGTCCTGATCACCGAAGGCGAATTGCCCGAGTTCGAGCGCGGCTTTGACATCATCCTGGGCCGGCTGAAGCAGGCCAGCGGCAGCTTCGGCGCGTTTGAGCTGCGCCTCGACCAGTTGCAGCAGCCAATCCCCGGCGGGCGCGGCCCGCTCGCGTTTACCGAACCCAAGGACGGCGCGCGCACCCAATGCGATCTGATCCTTGATCTGACCGGCGGCACGGCGCTGTTCCCGGCTCCTGATAAGCGCGACGGCTACCTGCGCGCCGACCCCGGCAGCATCGGCGCGGTGGCCTCCGCCGTCTTGGCCGCGTCGCAAATGGTAGGCACTTTCGAAAAGCCGCTCTACGTCCGCCTCGAAGAGCCGCTCTGCGCCCATTCCCGCGCCGAAAAGCCCGCCTGTTCCAACTGCTTGGGCGTTTGCCCGACCGGCGCGATTACGTCTGCGGGCGAGCATGTCGCGATTGACCCGATGATCTGCGCGGGCTGCGGCTCCTGCGCCGCCGTCTGCCCGTCTGGTGCCATCAGCTACGACGCGCCGCCGGTCGACACGCTCTTCCGCCGCATCCAGACGCTCGCTTCCGCCTTCCGCAAAGCGGGTGGCGCGAACCCGCGCCTGCTGATCCATGACGACAGCCATGGCCGCGAGATGATCGCGCTCGCCGCGCGCTTCTCGCGCGGTCTGCCCGCCGATGTGATCCCGCTGGAAGTCGACGCGCTGTCGGGTATCGGCCATGCCGAAATGCTCGCCGCGCTGGCCTCCGGGTTCGCCCAGGTCGACCTGCTGCTCAGCCCCAAGACCGAGCGCGACGCGCTCGATCCGCAACTGGCTCTGGCCGAGGCATTGGGCGGCGCGGGCAAGCTCCGCCTGCTCGAGCCCCAAGAGCCCGACGCGCTCTGTGATCTGCTCTATGACCAGCCCGACGCGCAGGCGATTCCAGAGCCGATCCTGCCCATGGGCACCCGCCGTCAGGTCGCGCGGCTGTCGGCCAAGACATTGAACCCAAACGCAGAAACTCTGACGCTGCCCGCAAACGCGCCCTACGGCGCAGTGGTCGTGGATCAAGACAGCTGCACGTTGTGCCTGTCCTGCGTGTCGCTCTGCCCCTCCGGCGCGCTGGGCGACAATCCCGACATGCCGCAGCTGCGGTTCCAGGAAGACGCCTGCCTGCAATGCGGCCTGTGCACCAACATCTGCCCCGAGGACGCGATCACCCTGAAGCCGCAGATGGACCTGACCGACGCCGCCTTCACCCAGAAGGTCGTGCACGAGGAAGCCCCCGCCGAATGCGTCGAATGCGGCGCGCTGTTCGGGGTGCAATCGACCATCGACCGCATCATGGAAAAGCTCGCGGGCAAGCATTCGATGTTCGCCACGTCAGACGCCGCGCGCATGATCCAGATGTGCGATACCTGCCGGATCAATGCGCAGTTCCATTCCGAGAACAACCCGTTCGCCCAAGGCGAGCGACCCAAGGTGCGCACGACCGATGACTACCTGTCCAAGCGGCGCGATCACTGATGCGAAACCTACTGAGACTTGACCGGGGCCCCAAGGTCCGCGGGCGCAAGGCTCGCCGTATAGGCGAGGATCGCGTCGATGTCGTCCAGCGTCACCTCGATGGGCGCGATGGGCGACGGGCGCAGCGGGTCGAACGGCTCGGTCACGTCCTCGACTTGCGTGAACGCCGGGTGCGGCTTCAGCGTGAAGAACGCCAAAATGCGGTCGTCCCAGCCCGACAGGGTGCGCAGCACGGCAAAGGATGGGGACGATCCGATTGCGTTCATCCGGTTGCTCTCGTTAACCACGTGGCAGCGCCCGCAATGGGTCAGCGCCAGCTTCTCGCCCTCGGCCAGATCGCCGTCGAAACTGGCCGCGGCGACCTCGACCTCGACCTCGCTCGGTTCCGAAAACAGCGGCGCGCCATCCGGCTGGAACGCCACGACCGTGCGCAGCCCGATCTCGGAGGTCAGCCAGTCCTCGAACCGCGCCGTGGCCTTCGACCCGTCATGGCTCAGATACCAGATGCCGTCCGGCCCCTGAAACACCGGCACGTCGCCGGAGCGGGCGAATTGCGCCTCCGCGTCGCCCTCCACAACCGCGATCCGCAGTTGCGTTTTCAGCGAGAAGCGCGGCAGCAGATGTTTCAGAAATCCGGTCTCCTGCAGCTCCGCCGGGGCGGCCAGTCGGAAGGCCGCATCCTGCCCGAAGGCAGGGCCGCAAAGCAGGCACAAGATCATCAACCACCGCATGGCGATCCTTTCCAAAGGGCGCTACATCAAGGCTAAGTCGCGGCCCTCGCATGCGTCAAGCCCGCGAGAGGACCAATGAAACAAGGGAGAAGACCATGAGCGAAGACTTCAACATGAGCATGCGCAAGTTCCTCAAGCAGGTCGGCGTGACCTCGCAGCAGGCCATCGAAGGCGCGCTGCGCGACAAGGGCGCCAAGGCCGGCGACACGTTCGAGGCCAAGATGGTGCTGACCATCGACGGGCTGGATATGGAGCATGTCGTTACCGGCACGATCGAGGGGCAGGACTAGCCCATGAGCCTTACGCGCGAACAGGTGCTCGATGCGCTCAAGACCCTCAAGGACCCGGTCTCAGCGCAGGATCAGGACATTGTCAGCGCGGGCGTCGTGCGCGCCTTGAACGTGGGCGACGACGCCTCCGTGCGCTTCGTGATCGAGATCGACCCGAAGCGCGCCGACGCGTGGGAGCCCGTCCGGGCCGAGGCCGAAGCCAAGATCAAGGCGCTGCCCGGGGTCGGCACCGTCTCCGCCGTGCTGACCGCTCACACCGCGCCCACGCCGCCGCCGGATCTGAAGCCGTCCCGCGCGGCGGAGCCGACCGGCCCGCAAAAATTGCCGGGCATTAACCACATAATCGCCATCGCGTCCGGCAAGGGCGGGGTCGGCAAGTCGACCGTCTCCGCAAATCTCGCCTGTGCGCTCGCAGCCGAAGGCAAGCGGGTCGGGCTGCTCGACGCCGATGTCTACGGGCCGTCGCAACCACGCATGCTGGGCGTCTCCGGCAGGCCTGCGTCACCCGATGGCAAAACCATCCTGCCCATGCGCAACCACGGCGTGACGATGATGTCGCTGGGCCTGATGACCAATGACGATCAGGCCGTCGTCTGGCGCGGCCCGATGCTGATGGGCGCGCTGCAGCAGATGCTGAACCAGGTCCAATGGGGCGCTTTGGATGTGCTGCTGGTGGACCTGCCACCCGGCACCGGTGACGTGCAGATGACGCTCGCGCAAAAGGCCCATCTTGACGGGGCGGTGATCGTCTCGACGCCGCAAGACGTGGCCCTTCTGGACGCGCGCAAGGGCATCGACATGTTCAACCAGCTCGGGACGCCGCTTCTGGGCATGATCGAGAATATGTCGACGCATATCTGCTCCAAATGCGGCCACGAGGAACATGTCTTCGGCCATGGCGGCGTCGCGTCCGAGGCCGAAAAGCTGGGCGTGCCGCTGCTGGCCGAAATTCCGCTCCATCTCGACATTCGCCTCGCCGCTGATGGCGGCGCGCCCATCGTGGTCTCCAAGCCCGACAGCGCGCAGGCCGAAGGGTTCCGCACCGTGGCACGCGCGCTGATCGCGCAGGGCGTCATATGACCGAGCCGACCTTCCCCCCGTTGATGAGCGGTCAGGCCGTAACGGTCGACCCGTTCGAAAAAGCCTGCGCTCAAGCCGCCCTTGGCTGCGACGCGGGTCTGGTCGTGCATCACCTCGCGTCCGACACGTTGCGCGCCGCGCTGGTCTTCGCGCCTGAGGTGCCGCTCGCCGATGCGATGGCGATGCTGCCGGTCTGCGGCGTGGGCTTCCAGAATGCGCTCGGCGCGCTCGCCCCGCCCGAAGTTGCCGTGCATCTTCAATGGGATGGCGGCATCCGGGTCAACGGCGCGTCCTGCGGGCGCTTGCGGGTCGCGGCCTCTGGCGACGACCCGGACGTTGAGCCCGATTGGCTGGTCGTGGGGTTGGAGCTGACCCTTTGGCCCGACAGCGACGAGACAGGCCACACCCCCGATAAAACCGCGCTCTATGCCGAAGGCTGCGCCGATGTGGACGCGGTCGCGCTGTTGGAAAGTTGGACGCGGCACACGCTTGTCTGGATCAACCGCTGGGCGGACGAGGGCGTCGAACCCCTGCACAAGGAATGGCGTGGCCTCGCCCATGGCATCGGCGAGGACACGGCCCGCGACGGCCTGACCGGCACCTTCCTTGGCGTCGATGAGCGCTTCGGGATGCTCCTGCGCGACGACGCCACCACCCACCTGATCCCGCTGACCACCCTGCTGGAGAGCTGACATGAAACTAGCCCGCGCCATCCATTTCGATGAAAGCGACCTCAACGTTTTCCACTCCCCCGCGCGGACGGGCGAGTGGTGCATCGCGGGCGGGTTCGAGTTCTCCAACTGGGGCGAGGGCGATTTGGTCGGCAAGGCCCGGCAGGCCTTCACCAATGGCTGGCTGGGGGTGGAAACCTTCGGGCGCGTCTCCTTCGTCGCCGTCACCCAGCTTGAGCCCAACGAGCGCGACTGGCTGATCGAGCGGCTGGCGCAGCATTTCGTCGATGTCTACGGCGCGCCCTCGCTGGACGCCGCCAAGCCCACCGCAGCGCAGGAGATCGACGATATGATCGAGCTGTGTGAAGATCAGGACGCCAACACCGTGCTCGCCGTCACCCGCGAGCTGACCGAGGCCGGCGTCAAGGAGGGCTTCCGCGCCATCGAAAGCCAAGCCGCCTCAATCGACCAGTTCGCGGTGCACGGCCATCTCGACGACGAGCCGCATTCTCACTGAGTGGCGTTAAAGGTGAACAATTGTTCACCGCCGATCCGGTAGCCGTCGATCAGCGTCCGCGCCGCGTCGCTCACCAGCCAAGCCTCCAACTGCAACGCCAGATCGTGGCGCACATGGGGGTGCTTGGCCGGGTTCACCGGCAGGTAGGCGTATTGGTTGAACAGCGCCGGATCGCCCTCGAACAGCACCGCCAACCCGTCCTTGCGGCCGAAATTCAGCCAGCTCGCCCGGTCGGACATAATGTGTGCGCCAAGGCCCGCCGCGGTGTTCAGCGCCGCCCCCATGCCCGCGCCGACGGACTTGTACCAAGCTCCGAGTCCCTCCGGGTCCAGCCCGGCCGCGCGCCATAATGACAGCTCTTTCTTGTGGGTCCCGCTGTCATCGCCGCGGCTGACGAAGAAGGCCTGCGCCCCGGCAATTTTACCCATCGCATCCGCGATGCCGTCCGCCGAGCCGACCCCCGCCGGGTCCACCTCCGGCCCGATCACGACAAAATCGTTATACATGATCTCGCGCCGATGCGTCCCGAACCCGGCCTCGACAAACGCGTCCTCGGCTGCGCGCGAATGCACCAGGATCGCGTCCACATCACCCGCTTCCCCAAGCCGGATCGCCTGCCCCGTGCCCACGACCAGCAGCTGCACCTCCAGCCCGGTGTCGGCTTCAATCGCGGGCAGCAACACCTCCGACAGGCCGGAATTGTGGAACGAGGTCGTCACCGCCATGCGCAGCGTCTCCGCGAGGCTCGCCTGCGCCCAGACCAACGCCACAATCGCGATAAACAAACGGATCATACGATATCCCCTTTCAGAAATGCGCGGGCCTCGTCCGTGGCGGGCCCGTCGAAGAAATCTGTCGCCGCGGCGCGCTCATGGATGCGCCCGCCCAGCATAAACACCACGTCAGAGGCCAGCCTGCGGGCCTGCCCCATATTATGCGTGGCCATCATCAGCGTGGTGCCGCGCGCGTGCTCGGCCAGCAGCAGCGCCTCGATTTCTGCCGTGGCGCGCCCGTCGAGATTGGCGCAGGGCTCGTCGAGGAACAACAGCTCCGGTGCGCGCATCATAGCGCGGGCCAGCGCCAGCTTCTGCTTCTCGCCGCCCGACAGTTGCGGCGCGGGCACTGACAGGCCTGCCCGCAGGCCCACTTTTACGGCGGCCTCTGCCGCCTTGGCGCGTGCCGCCGTGCGGCCCATACCCTGCAACACCAGCGGGTAGGCCAGATTATCCAGCACCGTGCGCCGCATCATGATCGGCTGTTGGGACACATAGGCCTGCTTCTGATCCGCCTCCGCCGTCGGCACGGCGTATTGCATCCGGCCTTCGGTCAGCCGCTGCAGCCCATGCAGGCTGCGGATCAGGGTCGTCTTGCCGGATCCGTTTGGCCCAATGACGATCACGAACGCGCCTTTGGCGACCTCCAGATCCACAGGACCTACCAGCGTCTCGCCTTTGCGGCGCACCACGGCACCGGTCACAGAAAGGGGCAGGATGCTCACCAGCGGCCCTCCCGTTCCGTGCGGCTCAGGCCATGGATCGCAAGGTTCACGATCACCGCCAGCCCGATCAGCACGAAGCCCAGTCCCAAGGCTAGCGCGAAGTCGCCCTTGCCGGTCTCCAGCGCGATCGCCGTCGTCAGCACCCGGGTCGCGTGGTCGATATTGCCGCCCACGATCATGATCGCGCCCACCTCGCCAATCGCGCGGCCAAAGCCCGCGAGCGCCGCTGTGATCAAGGCCCGCCTGCCGTCCCAGATCAGGGTGCGAATGCGCTGGCCCCGCGTCGTGTTCAGCGAGATCAGCAGGTCGTGATACTCCGCCCATAACTCGCGGATCGCCTGATGGGCAATCGATGCGATCAGCGGCGTGATGATGATCACCTGCGCGATGATCATCGCCGTGGGTGTGAACAGCAACCCCAGCACCCCGAACGGGCCCGAGCGCGATAGCAGGATGTAGACGATCAGCCCGACGACCACAGGCGGCAGGCCCATCAAGGCGTTCATCAGGGCAATCGCGGTGCGACGGTAGCGGAAGCGGCGGATCGCCAGCCACGCGCCAAAGGGCAGGCCAAGGGCCGAGGCGATGACGACCGCCGTCAATGTCACATGCAGCGAGCGGAGCGTGATCTCCACCAGATCCGCGTCCAGCGTGACCAGCAGGGTCAACGCCGCTGCCATGCCCTCCCAAATCTCGCCCATAGGTCCTCCCGCGCCCGCGAAAGTCTCACGGCTAAGGGGCGGGATCAACGGGCTTTTTGACCCGGAAGTCTTTCGGTTTCAGCCCGTGCTTGGCCAGTTTGTCATAGAGCGTCTTGCGCGGCAGGCCGAGCGCCTCCGCGACGGCGCCGGACCGCCCGCCCAGCCGCTTGAGCGTGTCCGACAGCACCAGCTTCTCGAAGGAGTTCATCTGGTCCGCCAGCGTCAGCTCCGCACTTGGGTGGGCCTGCATGTTCAGGCCAAGCGCGAAGCTGCGCGCGAAGTTGCGCAGCTCCGGCAGATTGCCGGGCCAGTCGCGCGCAACGACCTGCGCGTACAGGCTTTCAGAGATCACCGGCATGTCGGAATTCAGCCCTCGCACGTTCTGGCGCACCAGCGTCTCGAACAGCACGGCAAGGTCCTTCTTGCGGCGCGCGAGCGACGGCACCTCGATCTGCATGACGTCGAACGCGAAGAACAGATCGTCGCTCAGCCCGTTCGCCCGCAGCTTGCCCAGCGGCAGGCTTGAGGACGCCATCACCCGCAGCCCAGGCACCCGCTCCATCAGCGAGACGAGCGCGGATTGCTGCGCGGGGGTCGCGCGTTCCAGCGCCTTCATGGACAGATCGGTGGGCAGCGCGCCGACATCGAGGTCGCGCAGCGCTTCGGCGGAAATGTCCTGCATCGACAGCGAGATGAAGGCCTGACGCTCGGCGTCGAGCGCGTGGATCGTATGCGCCGCCAGCCGTTTGCCCGCCCCGGGTGGGCCGTGCAGGAAGATGTTTTGCGGCAGCCCGGCGGCTTGGCGAAGGTGTTCGCGCAGCCGAACCACGGCGCTGGAGCTGCCGGGAAAATTCGCAGCCGCCGCATCGCCCGCCTGCAATCGCCGCTCCATCTGGCGCGAGCGCAGCACGAGGTGGCGATGCTCCAGCGCGCGAGTGATAACCTCCAAAAGCTTGTCCGGCGGGCAGGGCTTCTGGCGGAAGTCATAGGCGCCCTCGGACATGGCGCGCACCGCCATCGGCACATCCGCCTGGCCCGTCAGCAGGACCACCGGCAGGTCGGGGTCCACCTCGCGGGCGCGGGCCAGCACGTCGAAGCCGTCCTTGCCCGGCATGCGGATATCCGACAGCACGACGCCCTCGAAATCGCGGCTGATATGGGGCTTGGCCATGACGTAGCTTGAGGTGGCGATCACGTCGATCTCTTCCAGCTCGAAGCTTTGGGTGAGCGAGCCGCGCAGGGCCGCGTCATCCTCGATCAGAAGCACTTTCGGGATCATTCCGCCGCCTCCTGTCGGTCGAGCAGGGGCAGGGCGATGGTAAAGCGCGCCCCGCCGTTCTCGGGATTTTCGACCGCGAGCGTGCCCCCGAAGCTGCCGACGATGCCATAGGAAATCGACAGGCCCAGCCCCAGCCCGTTCGAGGCGCCAACATCCTTCGTGGTATAAAACGGCTCGAACGCGCGGGTAGGGTCGGCAAGGCCGGGCCCTGTGTCCTCGACGGTGATCACCGCCTGGCCCGTTTGTTGGGCAAGGGAGACGGTGATCTCGCGCCGCTCCTGACCCTCCATGGCGTCCATCGCGTTTGACAGAAGGTTCACTACGACCTGCTGCAGCCGCACGGCGCCTGCTTCGACAAAGACCGGCGCGTCGGGCAGGGACAGGGACAGTGTGACGTCCTCCGCGCGGGCGCGCTGGTCCGCAAGACCAAGGGAGGCCCGTAGCACTTCACCCACATCGACGTCTTCCAGCGGCTCGGTTTCCTTGCGGGCGAAGCCACGCAGGTTGGTGATGATGCGGCCCATGCGTTCCGTCTGCTCGGAGATCAGCGACAGGTTGTCCTTGGCGTCGGGCGCGCGGTCCCGCGCGATCAGTTTCTTGGCGTTCTCCGCGTAGTTCTGAATGGCCGAGAGCGGCTGGTTCAGCTCGTGGCTGATCTCGGCCGACATGTGGCCAAGCGCAGTCAGCTTGGAGGCCTGCACCAGATCGTCCTGCACCTGCTGCAGCTGGGCGTTGCGCCGCGCGACGCGGGCTTCCAGCACCGCGTTGGCCTCCGCTTCGATGCGCAGCTGGTCGGCAATGCGCTGGCGACTTTGCCAAAAGGCCAGCAAGCCAAGACCAAACGCTGCCAACAACGCCGCCGTCAGCAGCGCCTGCAGCCGCGCCTCGCCCACGGCGGGGGCGATGTCCATGAAGGCGCGGGTCGTCATCTCCACCAGCGGCAGGGTGCGGCTGACCACCAGCGCCCGCTCCGGCATGACACCGCCGCCGTCGAAGGCCCAGATCGTGCGGCCGCCCGCGCGCTCGAACAGATGCTCGGGGAAGGGGGTCAGGCTTTCGGGCGGGTAGGGGGCGCTTCCGACGATCTCCTGCCGTTTCAGATCAGGATCAAAGCTCAGCGCCAGCTCCAGCCGGTTCGACACGAAGGCCACGCCGTAGGCATCGAAGAAGGTCACAACGTTCTCGTCGATGCGCCATTCGTATTCCAGCTGGTCGACATTGACCTTCACCGTGACAAAGCCGATGGGGCGGCTGTCCGGGCCCAGCACGCTGCGGGTGAAGTAGTAGCCCCGCGCGCCGTCGCGCTCGGCGGAATGGTAGACGCCCAGCCGCCCGGTGCGCGCGGCCACAACGTCGTCGCGCTGTCCAAGCGCGCGCCCGATGAAGCCGGGGTCGTCTTCGAGGGTCGAAGAGGCCAGCACCCGCCCGCCTTCGTCCAGCACGGTGATGGACCGTGCCCCCGCAATCAGGGTCGAGCGCAGCAGAAACTCGCTCACGCCCACCATGTCACTGCGCCCGTCAAGCTGGGACATGACCCGCGGGTGGCGCGCGAGGAAGTTGGCCAGTTCCTTGTAGCTTTCCAATTGCGCGGTGATCCGGTCGCCCGCCTGCTGCACCGCGATCTCGCCCGACCGCTCCAACCGGTCGAGCCCGGCCCGCAGACCCATCTGATAGACGCCCGTGACAATCAGCGCCGCAAGCAGCGCGGATATCAGCAGGACAGGGGTAAGGCGGGGCAGGTGAGGCACGGGCGATTCGCAAGCGTTGGGTGCAGTGCACATACCGCAGATACCGGGTTTGGAAACGTGAAAATGTCCGACTTTCCGCACAAATTGCAGCGCACTTCACGATTTTTTCGCCGTAAAGCATTGAAAATAAATCTCTTTCAATTCTTTCAAGGAGTCGCTTGAAACCGCCAACAGGCCGCTTACCCTCACCGCATCGGGCGGAAGACCCGTCCAAGTTGATCCAATGGGAGGATACCAATGAAAACCTTTTTGAAGGCCGCATGCGTCGCGGCCGTTGCTCTCGTTCCGGGCGCTGCCTTTGCAGCCTGTGACGACGGCGAAGTCGTCATCAAGTTCAGCCACGTCACCAACACCGACAAGCACCCCAAGGGCATCGCTGCATCCCTTCTGGAGCAGCGCGTCAATGACGAGATGAACGGCAAAGCCTGCATGGAGGTCTTCCCGAACTCCACGCTCTACACCGACGAGAAAGCGCTCGAGGCCCTGCTGCAGGGTGACATCCAGCTGGCCGCCCCGTCGCTGTCGCTGTTCGAGAAGTTCACCAAGCAGTTCCGCATCTTCGACCTGCCCTTCATGTTCAAAGACATCGCCGCTGTGGACGCGTTCCAGGCCTCTGCCGAAGGTCAGGCGATGAAGGACAGCATGCAGAAGCGTGGCCTGCAGGGCCTGCAGTTCTGGCACAATGGCATGAAGCAGATGTCGGCCTCCAAGCCGCTGATCCTGCCCACCGACGCCGAGGGCCTGAAGTTCCGCGTGCAGCCCTCTGACGTGCTGGTCGCCCAGATGGAAGCCATCGGTGGCTCGCCCCAGAAGATGGCGTTTGCCGAGGTGTACGGCGCGCTGCAGCAGGGCGTTGTGGACGGCCAGGAAAACACCTGGTCCAACATCTTTGGCCGCAAGTTCTTCGAAGTCCAAGACGGCGTGACCGAGACCAACCACGGCATCATCGACTATCTCGTCGTGGCCAATGTGGACTGGCTGGACGGTCTGGACGGCGACGTGCGCGACCAGTTCCTGACCATCCTCGAAGAAGTCACCGTGACCCGCAACGCCGAGTCCACCAAGGTGAACGAGAGCGCAAAGCAGGCGATCATCGACGCCGGTGGCGTGGTGCGCTCGCTGGATGCGGATCAGCGCGCGGCCTGGGTCGAGGCGATGAAGCCCGTGTGGAGCCAGTTCGAAGGTGACGTGGGCGCCGAGAACATCGCAGCCGCACAGGCGATCAACGCCGCCACCAACTAAGAAACCTGCTATAAGGCAGACAGGGGCGGCCCCGGGGACACGACCGGGGCCGCCTCGCACATCCGACACGCAGCAGGGGAGGCGGCTATGAGCGGACAAGCGCACGATCACGCGCGATCATTCATCGACACCATCGAAGAGACCATCATCGCCTTTCTTCTGGGCATGATGACGATCATCACCTTCGCCAACGTGGTGGCGCGCTACGTGTTCAACTCGAACATCCTCTGGGCGCTTGAGCTGACCGTCTTCATGTTTGCCTGGCTGGTGCTGCTGGGCGCGTCCTACGCCGTGAAGAAGGGCGCGCATCTTGGGGTCGACGCGATCCTCAACATGGTTTCACCCGCAGCCAAACGCGCCTGCGGCATCGCCGCAGCGGCGGTCTGCGTGCTGTTCGCCCTGATGCTCTTCAAGGGCGCGTGGGACTATTACGCCAACTACGCCAACCTGCCGGGCTTCAGCACCGACGGCCCTATCGCCCGCTGGTTCCCGCTGGGATTTGAGGAAAGCTTCCGCCCGAAAGGCTGGTACGAGACCAACGACATCCCCGTGCCCGCCTTCCTGACCTGGCTCGAGGACGCGTTCAACGATGGCGACGAGTACGAGAAAATCCCGCTGCTTATCCCGTACTTTGTGTTGCCCTTCTCCATGGCGCTGTTCCTGCTGCGCTCGATACAGGCCGCGCTGGCGCTGATCACCGGCAAGATCGACATGCTGATCGTCAGCCACGAAGTGGAAGACGAGATCGACGCCGCCCGCGAAACCGCTCTGAAAGACTGACATCATGGAAATCATCCTTCTTTTCGGCATGGTCGTCGGCCTTATGCTCATCGGGGTGCCGATCGCGGTCTCCCTTGGCTTCTCGTCCATCCTGTTCCTGCTGTGGTTCTCCGACAGCTCCATGGCCTCGGTTGCGGGCACCCTGTTCGAGGCCTTCGCGGGCCACTACACCCTGCTCGCCATTCCGTTCTTCATCCTCGCCTCCAGCTTCATGTCCACCGGCGGTGTGGCGCGGCGGATCATCAACTTCTCGATCGCCTGCGTGGGGCATTTGCGCGGCGGCATGGCCATCGCCTCCGTCTTCGCCTGCATGATGTTTGCCGCGCTGTCGGGCTCCAGCCCTGCCACCGTGGTCGCCATCGGCTCCATCGTGATCGCCGCCATGCGGCAGGTGGGCTATTCCAAGGAATTCGCCGCCGGTGTGATCTGTAACGCGGGCACGTTGGGCATCCTGATCCCGCCCTCCATCGTGATGGTGGTCTACGCCGCCGCCGTGGAGGTCTCGGTCGGGCGCATGTTCCTCGCGGGCGTGATCCCCGGCCTTCTGGCGGGCTTCATGCTGATGGTCGGCATCTATGTCATGGCGCGCATCAAGGACCTGCCCTCGGGTGATTGGGCCGGCTGGGGCGAGATTTTCGCCACGGGCCGGGAGGCCTTCTGGGGCCTGTTCCTGATCGTGATCATCTTGGGCGGCATCTATGGCGGCGCGTTCACGCCGACCGAGGCCGCGGCGGTCGCCGCCGTCTATGCGTGGCTCGTGGCCTGCTTCGTCTACCGCGACATGGGCCCGCTCAAGACGGGCGATGGCGAGCGCAACCTGACGCTGATCGACAAGCCCAAGGCGCTGATCACGGCCTTCTTCCATGCCGACACGCGCCGCACGCTGTTTGATGCGGGCAAGCTGACCATCACGCTGATGTTCGTGATCGCCAACGCGCTGATCCTCAAGCACGTGCTCACCGACGAGCAGATCCCGCAGCAGATCACCGCAGCGATGCTCGAGGCGGGCTTTGGCCCGGTCATGTTCCTCGTGATCGTCAACGTGATCCTGCTGATCGGCGGCCAGTTCATGGAGCCCTCGGGCCTTCTGGTTATCGTGGCGCCGCTGGTCTTCCCCATCGCCATCGAGCTGGGCATCGACCCGATCCATCTGGGCATCATCATGGTGGTCAACATGGAGATCGGGATGATCACGCCGCCCGTGGGTCTTAACCTCTTCGTGACCTCTGGGGTGGCTGGCATGCCGATGATGGGCGTCGTGAAAGCGGCGTTGCCCTTCCTGATGATCCTCGTCGTTTTCCTGATCATGGTGACCTATATCCCCGCGATCTCGACCTGGCTGCCGACGCTCGTCATGGGGCCGGAGCTGATCACGAATTAGGCTGGCGGCGGCGGGGGCGGGGCCATAGTCTGGCGCCACCCCGCCGCCCTGCCTGAAAGACCCCTGCCATGAAAAGCCTTGTGATCCACGCCCCGCGCGACCTGCGCATCGAAGAGCAGGAGGTCGCGCCCCCGGGCCCCGGCGAGGTGCAGGTGACCATGGCCGCGGGCGGTATCTGCGGCTCTGATCTGCACTACTACCAGCACGGCGGCTTCGGCGCGATCAAGCTGCGCGAGCCGATGGTTCTGGGCCACGAGGTTGCGGGCCATATCACAGCATTGGGCGAAGGCGTCACCGGGCTGGCTGAGGGCCAGTTGGTCGCGGTTTCCCCTTCGCGCCCCTGCGGCTCCTGCACGTTCTGCCTCGCTGGTCAGCCGAACCAATGTCTAAACATGCGCTTCTACGGCTCCGCGATGCCGTTTCCCCACATCCAAGGCGCCTTCCGCCAAGTTCTGAACGCCGACGCCTCGCAATGCGCCGTGGCCGATGGCCTGACCCCGGGCGAGGCCGCCATGGCGGAGCCTTTGGCGGTCTGCCTCCACGCCACGCGGCAGGCCGGGCCGATGCTGGGCAAGTCGGTGCTCGTCACCGGCTGTGGCCCCATCGGCATCCTGTGCATCCTCGCCGCGCGGCGCGCAGGCGCAGATCATATCGTAGCCACCGATCTGAGCGATTTCACCCTTGGCATGGCCAAACAGGCGGGCGCGGACGAGGTCATCAACATGGGCCAAGCTCCCGACGGGCTGGAGAAATACACCCCCGAGAAGGGCCATTTCAATGTGCTGTTCGAATGCTCCGGCGCGGCCCCGGCGCTGAGCGCGGGCATCCACGCCATGGCCCCCGGCGGGACCATCGTGCAGCTGGGCCTTGGCGGTGACATGTCCCTGCCGATGATGGCGATCACCGCGAAAGAGCTGAGCCTCAAGGGCTCCTTCCGCTTCCACTCGGAATTCCACACTGGCGTCTCGCTGATGCAGAAGGGCCTGATCGACGTGAAGCCGTTCATCACCCAGACCCTGCCGCTGGCCGATGCGGTCGAGGCGTTCGAGCTGGCAGGCGACCGCTCCCGCGCCATGAAAACACAGATCAGCTTCGCATGATGACCGATCTCAAGGCGATCATCTTCGATCTCGACGGCACGCTGGTTCATTCCGCCCCCGATCTGCACGCGGCGTGCAACGTGATGCTGGCCGCAGCGAACCGCCCGCCGATCACGCTGGAGCAGACCATCAGTTTCATCGGCAACGGCATCGAAAAGCTGGTCGAGCGCGCCTTGCGCGTCACCGGTGGCGCGCCGTCGGACATCGGGCCCCACGTGGCCGAGATGCACCGCGCCTACGCCGCTGATCTGACTACTCTGACGACGCTCTTTCCGGGCGTGCGCGGGGTGCTCGACGGCCTCGATCTGCCGATGGCGATCTGTACCAACAAGCCCGAAACGCCAGCCCGCGACCTGTGCGACGCGCTTGATCTGAGCCGGTATTTCGACGTCATCACCGGGGGCGACACCACACAGGCCAAGAAGCCTGATGCCCTGCCGTTGCTGCACACTGCCACGATGTTGGGAATAACCGCGCAGGAGTGCCTCTACGTGGGCGATAGCGTCACCGACTTCAAAACCGCCCGCAACGCGGATGTGGCCTTCGCCTTCTACACCGGCGGCTACCAGCCCTCGCCCGTGCAGGGCCTGCGCCCTGACGAGACATTCGACGCGTGGGAGGGGCTGGACCTAACCCGCTTCGCCAGCAGCCTTTAGGGCCTCGCGCAGCACGTCGCGGTCCCCGATATGGTTGGCCAGCACTAAAATTAAACGCGCGTTCAGCGCGTCGCTTTCATCCTTGCTCAGCCCTTGGTGGGCGGCCAGCAGCTCGTCGTAAAACCCGTCCCCATCGGGAATGTTCGGCTCGAGGTTCAGCATCTAGCCCCCTTTCGCGCGCGTCAGCGCCGCGTTGATCTTGTCCGCGTCGAAGGCGGGCCAGCGCCCGACGATATGGTGGTCGGGGCGGATCAGGTAGACCGCCTGCGCCGCGCGGCCCAGATACCGTTCCGCCAGCCGCGATCCGGGCGCGGCTTCCAACTCCACCGTCTCGCACAGGTCGGTCGCAGCGGAGCAGTTTAGCGCAAGCAGGCAGAAGCCCTGCGGCAGCCGCCCTAGCAGGAACCCGTCGCCCACCGGCGCGTCGACGCAGGCGCTGCCGGGGCGGGTCGCTGCGGGCCCGTCCAACGCGTCCTCGCCTGTGAGCGACAGCCCGTCATAGACACACGGCACCGACAAGCGGCCCGAGTTCACCAGCGGCCGTGCGAAGGCGTATTTGCCCGCCAGATCAAGCACCGCATTGCGGAAAATCGTGCTGATCTCGGATTTCGGCGTCAGGAAGTCCGTGGCTCGGGTCGAGTTCAGGATGTTCTCGTCGGCGGCCGCGATCCGCTCTTCCTCGTAGGTCTCAAGCAGGCTCTCGGGTGCGCCGCGCAGCACCGCGTCCAGCTTCCAGGCCAGGTTCTCGGCATCCTGCACGCCCGAATTGGCGCCACGCGCGCCAAACGGCGAGACCTGATGCGCGCTGTCGCCCGCGAACAACACGCGGCCTTTGCGAAACCGCTCCATCCGGCGGCATTGGAACGTGTAGATCGAGGTCCATTCCAGCTCGTACTCCACGCCCTCGCCCAGCATCGCATCGACCCTGCGCCGCACATTTGCGGGCTCCAGCTCGCGGGCGCGGTCGATGTCCCAGCCCAGCTGGAAGTCGATGCGCCAGATGTCGTCGGGCTGTTTGTGCAGCAGCGCCGAATGCCCCGCGCCTTTGAACGGCGGCTCGAACCAGAACCACCGCTCGGTCGGAAAATCGGCGGTCATCTTGACGTCCGCGATCAGAAAATTGTCCTCGAACACGCGCCCCTCGAAGCTCATGCCCAGCATGTCTCGCAGGGGTGAGCGCGCGCCGTCGCAGGCCACGAGCCAGTCCGCCTCGATGCCGTAGGTGCCGTCCGGTGTCTCGACCTCCAGCGCCACATGGTCGGATTGCGAGATAGAGGCCACGCGGTTGCCGCCCCGGATTTCAATGGGCGCGCCTTCGGCTTGGGCGGCGTGGATACGCTCGACGAGGAAGGTCTCGAAATAGTATTGCTGCAGGTTGATGAAGGCCGGATTGCGATGCCCGCCCTCCGGCGCGAGGTTGAACTGGTAGATTTCGCCCTCGCCGTGAAACACCCGGCCCACATTCCACACGACGCCTTTGTCGACCATCGCCTGCCCGCAGCCCAGCCGGTCGGCGATATCCAGCGTGCGCTTGGCAAAGCAGATCGCGCGCGAGCCTACGCCCACGCCCTCCGCCTCGTCGAGCAGCAGGACCGGCGTCCCCCGCAGCCCCAGATCGAGCGCGCAGGCGAGACCCACCGGCCCGCCGCCCACGATGACAACCGGATGACGCACGGGCGCTTGATCTTGCGCCGCCACTTTCGCGTAAGGGTAAAGCAGCCCGGTGTTTTCATGGGTGTCCTTCACAGTGCCACCTCCGAAAACAGGCTTTTGGGCTGACGCTTGCGCCAGTATGTGATCACATCCCGCACTTCCGCCTTGGGATAGTGTCCGGGGCTCTCCTGGTAATCCGCAACGAAGGTGGCAAACCGCGCCCGTATGCGTTTTTGCACGAGGGCGCTCAGTGGCATCACGCCAGGAATTTCGCCAGCGCGCCAGTTGTCGGGCAGCCAGTCCTCTGCGTCGTCGAGGTCGGGGCGGGTGCGGCCCGAGGGCATAAAGCCGTAGAGCCGATGTGCCGCGATCCTCAGCGCGGCCTTCAGGCCCGGGACCGTGTCGGTAAAGGATTTCAACGGGACTGGAAGCAGCACCATGTTTGCGAGGCAGCTGAAATAGCGCCGATCGTTCACCTCCGAGCGAGACGATTGATAAAGCTGGTCGTCATTGCCCCAGATGTGACAGCAGGACCAGTTGGCGCGTGTTTTCGAGGTTGTGCCGAGGGCCTGTGTCAACGCCCGATTTGCCTCTGTGTTGCCTTGAAATTTTTCCTTGCCCTTGTTGAGCATCGGTTTGGACCAGCGGGCCTTGAACAGCGGCTGCTTGCGCGCGGTTTCGGGAAACCAGACCGGAAGCGTGTGAAAGGCGGCGGGACTGGGCCAGCGGGCGGCGTCGGCAATCAGACTGGCCAGCGCTTTTGGGTCAGACAGCTCGGCGAGCGTCTCCAGCCCGCATCCGATTTTGGGAGCCGTGCCCGTCACCCCTGCAATGCCTCCCACATCTCCAAATCGCGGGCGGCGGTCCAGATGCGCGGGTGCGCGATGCCGCGCGCCTCGTCAAAGGCGCGGGAGACGTTGAATGGCAGGCAGTGCTCGTAGATGGCGTAGTCCTTGAATTTCGGGTCGCACGCTGCGCGCACCGCGTCCCATGCCTCCTTCAGCGAGCCACCCCGGGCGGCGATGCGGGCGGCGGGCGCATAGGTGCTGTCGACGAAATCGCGCGTGCTCTCGATTGCGCGCGCCACCGCGTCCTTGCCCACCAGCGCCCCGCCGCGCCCCGGCGCGATGGCGTCCACGTCATAGGCCGCGATCCGGTCCAGCGTGCCGCCCCAGTCGCCGAAATAGCCGTCACCGCAATAACAGGCCGAGTGGTCCTCCACGATATCGCCGGTGAACATCACGTTCTCGTCGGGCACATGGATCACCGCATCCCCCGCCGTGTGCGCACGGCCGATATGCTTGATATCGACCCGGCGCTTGCCGAGATACACCGTCATCGCATCGCTGAAGGTCGTGGTCGGATAGGTCAGGCCGGGGATGCTTTCATGGCCCTCGAACAGGCGCGGGAAGCGTTGGAACTCGCTGTCCCAGTCCTCCTGCCCGCGCTCTTCGACCATGCCGCGGGCGGCGTCGGACATGATGATCTGATCGGCCCCGTAGGCCGAAGCGCCCAGCACCCGAACCGCGTGGTAATGGGTCAGCACCAAGTGGCTGATCGGCTTGTCGGTGACCGAGCGGACCTTCTCGATCACCTTCTCGGCCAAACGCGGCGTGGCTTGCGCCTCGACCACCATGACGCTGTCGTCGCCGATTATGACGCCGGAGTTCGGAT
Organism: Litoreibacter ponti; assembly: GCF_003054285.1. Classification (NCBI taxonomy): domain Bacteria; kingdom Pseudomonadati; phylum Pseudomonadota; class Alphaproteobacteria; order Rhodobacterales; family Roseobacteraceae; genus Litoreibacter; species Litoreibacter ponti. The sequence continues at coordinate 589,760 of NZ_QBKS01000002.1, read as the reverse complement.
CGCCCTCGGCGGTGAAGGCCCACAGGTCGCGGCCCACCTCATCGAAGGTGATTGTCTTCTCGGTTATGTCCCCTTGAGAGGCGAAGGCTTTGCTCATGTGGTTGATACCTTTTGATCTATCGCGCCGAAGATGGAGGCGCCGGTTTCGTCTTCCATCCAGATCCTGACGCGGTTACCGCGCTGCAGGAAGGGCGTGACGGGGGCGCCGGTCTTGATGGTCTCGACCATGCGCTGCTCTGCGATGCAGGAATAGCCCGCGCCGTCATCGGCCACCGGGCGGCCCGGGCCGCCATCCGCGTCGCGGTTGGAAATCGTGCCCGACCCGATCACCGTGCCCGCGGGCAGAGGACGCGTCCTGGCGGCGTGGGCGATCAGCGCGCCAAAGTCGAAGGTCATATCCATGCCCGCATCCGCGCGCCCAAACGCCGCGCCGTTCAGGTCCACACACAGCGCGCCGTGTAGCTTGCGCCCGTCCCAGCCGGGGCAGTCATCCGGGGTGACGGCAAGCGGAGATGTCGCAGAGGGCGGCTTCGACTGCACGAAGCCAAAGCCCTTGGCCAGCTCACCGGGGATAAGGCCGCGCAGGGATATGTCATTGATCAGCATGATATACTCAACGAAGCCCGCAGCCTCGTCCGCGCTGACGCCCTGATGCACATCGCCGGTTATGACCGCGACCTCGGCCTCGAAATCGATGCCCCAGTCCGGGTCCCCGGTGATGTCGTCGGTCGGCCCCAGAAAGGTGGAGCACCCTTGATACATCAGCGGGTCCGTCCAGAAGCGCTCTGGCATCTCTGCCCCCCGCGCGCGGCGGACCAGATCGACATGGTTCACATAGGCCGAGCCATCGAGGAACTGCGTCGCCCGTGGCAGCACGGCGCCGCAGAGCGTGTCGGCAAAGGGCTGCTCCGTGAATTCCGGGACGAGACGACCGGCATCAAGAGCCGCGCGCAGCGTCCCGTCGGTGCAGGGCCGCTGGGTCTGGTGGTCGTCCGACACGACAACCAGCTGCCCGTCGCGGGTCCCGTCATTCAGGCTTGCGATCTTCATTTCTTGCCCGGTGTTCCGTCGAATTTCTTCTCCAGATCTGTCCAGCAGTCGATGTAGTCATCCTGTAGCGGGGCCTCCTTGGCGGCGAAGGCCGTCAGGTGCTGGGGGAAGCGCGTCTCGAACATGAAGCTCATCGTGTCGGCCAGCTTCTCCGCTTTCAGATCGGCGTTCGACGCCCCCTCGAACGCGTTTTTGTCCGGCCCGTGGGGCAGCATCATGTTGTGCAGGCTCATGCCGCCGGGCACGAAGCCCTTGGGCTTGGCGTCGTAGATGCCGTAGATATTGCCCATCAGCTCCGACATGACGTTTTTGTGGTACCAGGGCGGGCGGAACGTGTCCTCGGCCACCATCCAGCGGTCGCGGAATAGGACAAAATCGATATTGGCCGTGCCTTCGACCCCGCTGGGGGCAGTCAGCACGGTGAAGATCGAGGGGTCCGGGTGGTCGAACAGCACCGCGCCCACCGGGCAGTAGGTGCGCAGGTCGTATTTGCAGGGCGCGTAGTTGCCATGCCACGCCACGACGTCGAGCGGCGAGTGCCCGATCTTGGTCTCATGGAACTGCCCCGCCCATTTGACGGTGACGGTGGAGGCTGCATCGCGGTCCTCGAACGCGGCGACGGGCGTCTTGAAATCACGCCGGTTCGCCATGCAATTGGCCCCGATGGGGCCACGCCCCGGCAACGCGAATTTCTGGCCGTAATTCTCGCACACGAAGCCGCGGCAGGGGCCGTCCAGCACCTCCACCCGGTAGACCAACCCGCGCGGGAGGATCGCGATCTCCTGCGGCTCGATGTCGATCACGCCCAGCTCGGTGCAAAAGCGCAGGCGGCCTTCCTGCGGGACCACAAGCAGCTCTGAATCGGCGGAGTAGAAGTAGCTGTCCACCATCGATGCGGTGACCAGGTAGATGTGGGACGCCATGCCGACTTGTGTGTTTACATCGCCGGCCGTCGTCATGGTGCGCATGCCGGTCAGCCATGTCAGCGCGCCGTCGCCATGGGGCACCGGGTCCCAGCGGTACTGTCCCAGCGAGACGACATCGGGGTCGATATGCGGGGCGGATTTCCAGTAGGGCAGCTCGATTTTCTCGAACCGGTGGGTGTGCTTGACCGACGGGCGGATGCGGTAGCACCATGTCCGCTCGTTCTGGTGGCTTGGCGCGGTGAAGGCGGTGCCCGACAGCTGCTCGCCGTAAAGCCCGTAGTTCACCTTCTGCGGCGAGTTCATGCCCTGGGGCAGCGCGCCCGGCAGCGCCTCGGTCTCGAAATCATTGCCGAAGCCCGGCATGTAGCCCGCGTGGGTGCCTGTCGGGGTAGGGGCCATGGTCAGCCCGGTCTGATCGCTTTGGATGTTCATGCTGGCCTCCTTTGGGTTCGAGTCATATTAGTTGATTTTGTAACTAACAAGGCGCGTGCGCATGTCTTTCGACCTCCAGACCTTTCTGCCCTACCTGCTCAATCGCGCCGCCGAGGCGTCGAGCCTGGAGTTCCAGCGGCTCTACAAGGCGCGCTACGGGATGCTTCGAACCGAGTGGCGCGTGCTGTTCCACCTTGGCCGCTACGGCCCGCTGACGGCGACCGAGATTTGCGGCCGCGCGGGGCTGCACAAGACCAAGGTCAGCCGGGCCGCCAGCGCGCTGGAAGCCAAGCGCTTCCTGATCCGCACGCAGCAGAGCGACGACCGCAGGCAGGCGCGCCTGTCGCTGACCAAGCGGGGGCAGGTGGTCTATGGCGATCTCGCGACCGAGGCCCGCGCTTTTGAGGCAGAGCTGGTCAAGGACCTGCCCGCAGAGACGGTGGCGATCCTGCGCGAAAGCCTGATCCAGATCGCCGGGGCGCAGCCCAAGGGGCGCGCGGGGACCGACCCGTAAATATCTGCGCGTACGGCCAAACCAGTTCATATCTGCACAGCGCCTGCGAATTGAAATCTCGCGCACCGCACTAGGTCCTGCGGTATGAAAAAAAACAGACAGATGCGCGCCCGATCCGCCTCGGGCGGTGGAACGCCCCGTTCGATCAAGGCGCAGCTTGGCGTGGTCGCACTGCTCGCGGCCAATATAGGCTTCGCGCCGATGGCCATGGCCCATGTGCGCTGGTTCGTCGATGGTAACGCCACGGTTGAATACTTCGAGGCCTACAGTCTCACCGACCCCGAGGTGCTGATCTGGATCGCAATCTCGCTGTGTCTGGTCGCGACCTCCGTGGTGCTGGATACGCGGTTGCCGAATGTGCGCATCGTCGACAGCAAGACCCGCCACGACTTCATCGAAATCCTGCGCATCTTCACGGGCATGTCGCTGTTGCTGACCGCCTATGAGGGGGCGATCGTTGCCCCGCATCTCGACGCCTATGGCAGCTTCGGGACCGTGCTGATCGTCGCGCAGGCCATTATCGGCATCCTGTTGATCGCAAACCGCTTTATCCGCCACGCGTCGATCCTGATGATCCTGCTGCATCTTGGGTTGGCGATCCAGTTTGGCCTGCTGGCGGCCCTTGAATACCTGATCATGGTGGGCATCGCCGTGTTCCTGCTGATCAACCACCTGCCTACCGAGGAGCTGCGCGCGCGCTTCAAGCCCTACTCCGTCGCGCTGCTGCGCATCATGACGGGCATCTCGCTGATCACGCTTGGCCTGGCCGAGAAGCTGTTTGGCGCCATCATGGCCGAAAGCTTCCTCGCGGCCTATCAGTGGAATTTCGTCTATGCGATGGGGTTCGAGTTCTTCTCGGACCGGCTGTTCGTTCTGTCGGCGGGCTTCGTGGAGGTCATCTTCGGCGTGATCCTCGTCCTTGGCACCACCACGCGGCTCAACGTGCTGGCCCTGTCGACCGTCCTTTTCGCGTCCAATGTCCTGTTCCTGATCGAGGGCAACAACGAGGCCGCGCTGGCGGAATTCGTGGGCCATATGCCGGTGATCGGGGTCGCGCTGGTGCTGATCCTGCTGGGCTACGGGCAGCGGCTTCGGGTGACCGACCTGATCCCCGAGACGCGGCAGAACACACGGGTCAAAACGGTAGGGGTGCCGCGAGATGCGTAAACTCTCCCTCAGATTTCCGTACCTGATCTACCTGAGCATCGGCTGTGTGTTTCTCGGCGTGCTGCTCGCGCCGCTGTTTCGCGAGATGCCGGCGCAGCCTACGGCCGCCGAGACGCGCGAGCATGAGATGATGCATGGCACGCTGGAGGTCGCAGCCGACGAGGCCCCGAGCCTTGAAATCACCGTGGAACCGGACCCCATGGATGGCTGGAACCTGACGGTAGAGACCTCGAACTTCACCTTCACCCCGCAGGCCGTCAACTCCAACCACGTGCCGGGGACCGGGCACGGCCACCTCTATGTCAACGACATCAAGATCGCGCGGCTCTACGGGCCTCATTTCCACATCCCGAGCCTGCCGGAGGGGGAGCACGAAATCGTGGTGAGCCTCAGCACCAATGACCATGCGTACTTGACGCTGAACGGCGCGCAGATCGAGGCCCGTACAACGATTAACCAAGGCGCGCCCGCCGCGGCGGGGGGCTCTTAGGCGCGCGAGATCGTTCTTCAGGTTTCAGATGTGGATACGCGGGCAGCTTACTCAGCCAGATGGCATGCCACCCGCCGCCCGCCCAGGTCGCGCATGTCCGGCCGCTCGGCGGAGCAGCGGTCGACCGCGATCGGGCAGCGCGGGTGAAACGCGCAGCCCGTGGGCGGGTTGATCGGGTCGGGGATCTCGCCCTTAGGCGGCTCCACTTCGCGGCCGAACCCATCCATCTTCGGTGCCGCCGCAAACAGCATCTGGGTGTAGGGATGCTTGGGGTCGTCGAACAGCGCATCGGGCGCCGCCTCCTCCACCAGCCGCCCCAGATAAAGCACTCCGATCCGGTCGGCGATGTGCTGCACCACGGTCAGATCGTGGGAAATGAACACGTAGGTCAGCCCCAGATCATCCTTCAGATCGCTCATCAGGTTCAGCACCTGCGCCTGCACGGACACATCCAGCGCGGAGGTCGGCTCGTCGCAGACGATCACCTTCGGCTCGCTCGCCAGCGCCCGCGCGATGCAAATCCGCTGCCGCTGCCCGCCTGAGAACTCGTGGGGGAACTTGCCCGCATCCGCCGCTGACAACCCCACCTGTTCCAGCAGTTTCTCGGCCAGCCCATTACCCTTGCCGCCGCGTGAGACAACCGGTTCTTCGATGATGTCGCGCACCCGCCAACGCGGGTTCAGCGACGCATAGGGGTCTTGGAAAATCATCTGCAGATCAGAGCGTGTCTTGTCGATCTTGGCCGCGTCATCCTCGTTGAAGAAGTCCACGCCCGCGATCGTCACGTTCCCGCCCGAGGGCTTCAAAAGCCCCACGATCATCTTGCCGATGGTCGACTTGCCGGATCCGCTCTCGCCCACCAGCGCGTAGACGGACCGCTCCTCAACCTCGAAGCTCACGTCGGAGACGGCGGTCAGCAGCGCCTTCGGCAACCGCTCGACAATGCGATTGAGCAGCGGCTTGGAGACGTCGAAGACACGCGTCAGGTTCTTGATCTCGATCAGGCTCATGCTGTCGCTTCCACTTCGTCGGGCAGGGGGAACCAGCAGGCGGCGCGGCCGCCATCTCGTTTCGGTCCGGGATCGACGCGGCATTTCTCCTGAACGTACGGGCAGCGCGGTGCAAAGGCGCAGCCGGGCGGGATATTCTCCAGCCGCGGCATCGAGCCCGGGATTTGCCGCAATCGATCCAAACCTTTTGAGGCCAGCGGCGTAGAGCCCATCAGCCCATCTGTATAAGGATGATCGGGCGAGGTGATCACTTCGCGCACCGGCCCCAGCTCCGCCAGCCGCCCGGCATACATCACGGCCACGCGGTCGGCTGCCTCGGCAATCACGCCCATATCATGGGTGATCAGCATCACCGCCGTGCCCCGCTCGCGGCAGAGCTTGCGCAACAGCGCGATGATCTGCGCCTGCACCGACACATCCAGCGCGGTGGTCGGCTCATCGGCGATGATCAGCGACGGCTCGGCACACAGCGCCAGCGCGATCACCACCCGCTGCCGCATGCCGCCGGAAAACTCATGCGGGTAGCTGTCCACCCGCTCGGCGGCGGCGGGGATGCCGACCTCTTCGAGCGCCGCAATCGCGCGCTTCTTCGCCTCGCTCTCCGAGATGTCGAGATGCGCCAGCATCGTCTCGGTCAGCTGATCGCCGATGCGCAACAGCGGGTTGAGCGAGGTCAGCGGGTCCTGGAACACCATCCCGATCTCTTTGCCCCTCAGGCGCCGCATCGCTTCGCCTTCCAAGTGATCAATCCGCTCGCCCTTCAGGTAAATCTCGCCACCCGCGATATGCGCAGGTCGGGTCAGCAGCCCAATGACGGCATTGCCCGCCATCGACTTGCCCGCGCCGCTTTCGCCCACGACGCCCAGGATCTCGCCCGCGGCGATATCATACGACACCCCATCCACGGGCCGCAGCACCGCATGGCGCGTGGGGATTTCGACCGTCAGGTCGCGGATAGACAGAACAGCGGTCATTTAAGCCTCGGGTTCAATGCATCGCGTAGCCAGTCGCCCAGCAGGTTCACCGACAGCGCCAGCGCCAGCAGGGTCACGGCGGGGAAGAGCAGGATCCACCACTCGCCCGAGAACAGGAAGCCTTGCCCGATGCGGATCAGGGTGCCAAGGCTCGGTTGGGTCGGCGGCGCGCCCACGCCGAGGAAGGACAGCGTGGCCTCCGCGATGATGGCCAAGGCCAGCGAGATCGTCGCGATCACCAGCACCGGCGACAGTACATTGGGCAGGATGTGGCGCAGCATGATCGCCCCGGGCTTGCGCCCGATCAACCGCGCGGCCTGCACGTATTCTTTGTTCTTCTCGACCAACGTTGCCCCGCGCACCACGCGCGCAAACTGCACCCAATCCGACAGGCCGATGGCCACGATCAGCACGATAACCGCCATCTGGTCGCGGTATTCGACGGGCGTGAAGCCTTTGGCGACCCCGGTGATCAGCATCGCCACAAGGATCGACGGGAAGGTCAGCTGCACGTCGGCCACACGCATGATCAGGGTCTCGGTCCAGCCGCCCACATAGCCCGCAAGCAGGCCAAGCGTGATGCCGATCACCATGGCCAGCAGCACGGCAGCGGCGCCGACGAATAGCGAGATGCGCATGCCATACAGGATGGTCGAGAACACGTCGCGCCCCTGATCATCGGTGCCCAGCCAGAACGTGTCGCCGGTAAAGGCGTTGGGCTCCATCGGCTTCGAGAAGCCGTTCATCAGGTTTAGCGAGGACGGATCAAACGGGTTGAAGGGGGCGATCAGCGGGGCGAAGACCGCCGACAGGATCAAGATCAGCACAACCACCGTGGAGACGACGGCGACGGGCGAGCGCTTGAACTTGTAGACGAAGTCGCTGTCCATCGCGACGCGCCACAGCGAGGGGTCCTTGATCGCGACCTCGAGCCGCTTGAGGTTGGTCTGGTCGGACATCAATGCGCCCCCCCACGGTCGGCCCGCAGCCGCGGGTCAATGGCGAAATAAAGCAGGTCCACGATCAGGTTGATGCCCACGAACATCACCGAGATCAGCATCAGGTAGGCGGCCATCACGGGGATGTCGACGAACTGGATCGCGTTGATGAACAGCAGGCCCACCCCGGGCCACTGAAAGACGCTTTCGGTGATGATCGCAAAGGCGATGATCGCGCCCAGCTGCAGGCCGGTGACGGTGATCACCGGCACCAGCGTGTTCTTGAGCGCATGGCGGAAGTTCACCGCGCGCTCCTTCAGCCCGCGGGCGCGGGCAAAGCGGATATAGTCCTGCCGCAGGACCTCCAGCATCTCCGAGCGCACCAGCCGCATGATCAGCGTCATCTGGTAAAGCCCCAGCGTGATCGAGGGCAGGATCAACGCCTGCAGGCCGGACGAGGTCAGAAACCCGGTACTCCACCAGCCGATCTTGACGGTCTCCCCGCGCCCGAAGCTTGGCAACCAGCCCAGCTCGACCGAGAACAGGTAGATCAGCAAAATCCCGATCAGGAAGGTCGGCAGCGAGACTCCGATCAATGAGGTCGACATGATGAAATTCGCCACGAACCCGTCCCGCCTGATGGCCGTGAACACGCCCAAGCCGATCCCGATGGATATGGCCAGAAAGCCCGACACCGCCGCCAGCTCTAGGGTCGCGGGCGCGCGTTCGACGAGGATTTCCGACACGGGCCGCCCCTGCCTGTAGCTCACTCCGAAATTGCCCTGCGCCGCCCCTTCGAGAAACTTCAGATACTGGATGGGAAAGGGCTGATCGAGCCCCAACTGCGTGCGCAGCCGCTCCACGTCCTCCTGCGTGCGCTCCTGGCCCAGCATGTTGTCGATCGGGTCGCCCACGAAGCGGAACATGGAAAAGGCCACAAGCCCCACGACCAGCAAAACCAACAAAGACTGAAAGACCCGGCGGATCACAAATGCAAGCATGTCGCTCTTTCTTTGTTCTGAAAATACGGGCGGGGGGTGCGGGGGGCAGAGCCCCCCGCGTGGCGACGCGGCGAAGGCCGCGGCGCAAAGCCTTAGTTTACCGTCACCCAGCGCAGGATGAAGAAGTTGTCCGGGCGCTGCGTCAGCTCGACATTCGCCTTCGCGCCCCAGACCAGCGGCTGCACGTAAAGCGGCACATAAGCGTGCTCGTCTTGCAGGATCTTCGCAGCCTCATCGAGCATCGCCTGACGCTTGGCATCATCCAGCTCGGACTGGATCGCGGGTAGCATCTCGTCGATGCGGGCGTTGGAGTAGTCGCCGAAGTTCCAGCTGCCCAGCTTCTTTTCCGCATTGGGCGTGGTGGCCAGGAAGCGGATCGGGTGCTCGGCGTCGAACGTGCCCGGCGACCAGCCCAGCAGGTACATGTCGAAATTGTCCTCGCGCAGCTCCGGCCAGTAGTTGCGCACCGGCATCGCGTCGAGCTCGGCATTCACGCCGATCTGGGCCAGCATGCCGACCACGGCCTGGCAGACAGCCTCGTCATTGAGGTAGCGGTCATTGGGGCATTTCAGCCCAAACGAAAAGCCATCCGCGTAGCCGGCATCGGCCAGCAGCGCCTTGGCGCCCTCGACGTCAAAGGCCGGGCGCGCGGCGTTGGCTTCCGAGTAGCCGCGCATGGCGGGGCTCACCAGCTGGGACGCTTCTTCGGCATTGCCGCGCATGATCGTCTGCAGGATCGCAGGCACGTTGATCGCCTTGGCGACCGCTTCGCGCACGCGCACGTCGAGGAACGGGTTCGGCTTGCCCTCATCCGCGCCGTATTTCAGCGTCTCCGCCTGATGCGGGAAGCCCAGCATGATCACGCGGGCCTCGATGCCCTGGATCACCTTCACATCGCTGGACGAGGCCAGACGCGCGGCGTCCTGGATAGGCACCGGGTTGATGAAATCCACATCGCCCGACAGCAGCGCCGCGACGGCGGTGGCGGGGTTCTGGATCGGGGTCAGTTCGGCGCGGGTCAGGTTGTGCTCGACCTCGCCCCACCAGCCGGAATGGGGCTCCAGCACGGTGCGCAGGCCCGGCTCGCGGGCGGTGACCTTGAAGGCGCCGGTGCCGTTGGTGTTGATCGTGGCGTAGTTGCCCTGATCCTTGTCGGGGCGCGTGGCGGAATTGGCCTCGGCCCAGCCGCTATCCATCATCATCCAATTGGCGATGCTGTCGGGGAAGATCGGGTTTGGCGCGATGGTCATGATGTCGACGGTGTAGTCGTCGACCTTGTTGACGCCCGAGACGGGGGCAAACCAGCTGGACGTGTCCGCCTGCTCCGAGCTTGCGCGCTCATAAGAGAAGATCACGTCATCGGCGTTGAATTCCGCCCCGTCATGGAAGGTCACGCCCTGGCGCAGGGTGAAACGCCAGCCTTCGCCGTCGCCGATGGGCTCCCACGAGGTGGCGAGCGCGGGCTCGATCACCATGTCCTTGTTGCGGCGCACAAGGCCCTCGTAGACGTTGTTGAGGAAGCCCAGCACGGCGGCGGAGTTCACCGCATGGGGGTCCATGGTCTGCGGGTCGGTGGTCTCGGCCCATTTGAATTCGGCGGCAAAGGCCGGCGCGGCCAGCACGAGGGCGGCGGCGGTGGTGATGGACAATCTCAACATGTCAGGGGGTCCTTTCAGGCGGGGTCATTCTTTGACCAAACAGAGCGCGCGTAACCGCGCGCCCGTGATTTTTTATTGGGGCGCTGCCCCAAACCCCGGAGTATTTTCGCCAAAACGAAACCAGACGGGATTTGGGGCCGTGCCTTAGTTCACCGAGAAGTACTTGACCTTGGGCTGATCCTCGGGGTCGACCTCGATCCCCATCTTGTCAGTCATGCCCCAGTTCAGCACCTGGTGGTGGATCGGGATGTAGAGTTGCTCGTCCTGCACCACGCGCCAGATCGACGCGATGTCGGCGTTGCGCGCTTCCAGATCGGTGTTGGAGGCCAGCGACTTGATCTTCGCATCCAGCTCGTCATTGTCGAAGCCGGTGCCGTTCCAGGTGCCGATGTCGCTTTCGCGGCCATGCACGAGGAAGTTGAAGATATACTCGCTGTCATAGGTCGGAACGCCCCAGCCCAGCATGTAGAAGTCGGTCTTGCCGTCGGTGATCAGCGGGAAGTGCTGCGCCTTGGGCTTGGCGTCAAGGTTCACGGTCACGCCGATCTGGGCCAGCATGCCCACGGCGGCCTGGCAGATGCCCTCGTCATTGACATAGCGGTCATTGGGGCAGTCCAGCCGGATCGAGAAGCCGTCGCCATAGCCTGCCTCTTCCATCAGGGCCTTGGCCCCTTCGATATCGGTGGAGCTTTCGGCGTCCATATCAGCGGTCCAGCCGTTGACGAAGGGCGGCGCGATCATGCCCGCGGGCTGGCTCTGGCCGCGCATCACGACCTGTTGGATCGCATCACGGTTCATCGCCATCGACATGGCGCGGCGCACGCGCACGTCGGCCAACGGGTTCTTGCCGTCGACATTGTCGGCCTCGATATCATCGGCGCCCTGGTTCATGCCGAAGAAGATCACGCGGTTCTGCGGGGCCTGCTTGACCACGAGCCCCGGCGCATTGTTGACGCGCTCAAGGTCCTGGACCGGCATGTCCTGCAGGAAGTCCACCTCGCCCGACAGCATGGCCGCCACGCGGGTCGCGGCGTTCTGGATCGGGGTGTAGACGATTTCCGAAATTTCCATCGGGAACTGATCGCGGCCCCAGTAATCTTCGTTGCGGGTCATCACGGTTTTCACATCCGGCTCGCGCGAGGTCAGCACGTAGGGCCCGGTGCCGTTGGCGTTCGTGGTGGCAAAGGTGATCTCGCCACCCTCAAAATCCTGCACGTTGACGGTGTTGTTCGCCTCGGACCAGCCCTTGTCCATCATGAACAAGTTGGTGAGGTTCGAAGGCAGGATCGGGTTCGGCCCGTCGGTGACGATCTCGACGGTGAAGTCATCCACCGCGCGCACCTCCGTGATCGAGTTGATCAGCTCTTTCATGTCGGAATTGGGCTGCTTGGCGCGCTCGAAGCTGAAGACCACGTCCTCGGCGTTGAAGTCGGCCCCGTCGTGGAATTTGACGCCCTGGCGCAGGTTGAACACCCACACATTCGGATCGCCCTCCTTGGGGGCCCAATCGGTGGCGAGCGCGGGCTCGAACGCGCCTGTCACATCGCGGATGATCAGCGGCTCGTACATCTGGTGGCGCACGGTGTGCGTCGGGCCTTCGTTCTGGGCGTGTGGATCAAGGGTCAGCGCGTCGCCCGCGCGGGCCCAGCGAAGGGTCTCGGCCGAGGCAAGCGCCGTGGTGGCGAGCAATGCGGCGGCGGAGAGAAGAGCTGTGGTCTTTTTCATTATCGGACTCCCTGGGTATTGAAGCCGCCGATAATTGACCATTTGGTCAGAATGGCAAGGGGGCGCGCCGGAAAAAGCGGCGCTCGCCCAAGATTTGATCAGCGATATTTGCCAGCGGTGATGAACTCGCCAAAGCTTTCGCACCAAACCACCACGGTCGTGTAGGCGGCGGGGTCCACGCCTGCCGGAAGATCCAGCAGGAAGCCCCCAAACGTCTTGACCGGACCGACCAGCGCAGCCTGATCCTTGATCGGGGTGAACTCGTCCTCATGCTCGACGAACTCGGTCGTCAGGTAGACCATGTAATCGGGGCCCGGGGCCAGCGCGCCGGTGTGGATGATCTGGGTGTCGGTGACGCTGATCGTGCCCTCGCCCCAATGCAGAAAATCGCTGCCGCGCAGATCGCGGGTCAACTCGGCGGTGAAGGCGGCCCCTTCGGCCTGCGCCTCCAGCATGGCCGCATCGGGCGATGGCGGGGCCGTCAGGATCGGCAAAAGGTAAATGCCAAGCGCAAAGCCGATGGCGGCGGCAATTCCGTGGGTGATCAGCCTGATGATCCAGCGTGTCATGGTGCCTCTTCTCGCAACAAAAAACCGCCCCGAGCATGGCACGGGGCGGTTTGCGTTAACAGTGCGGGGCGTCCGGAGTTACAGACCCCATTTCTCGGCGGTGGCGTCGAAGAAGCCTTGAGCCTTCTTCACCTTCACCCAGTTGTTGACGTAGTTGATCCAGACCTGGTCGTCCTGCGGCAGCAACATCGCGATGGGCGAGGGCGCGCGGGGCTCGGTGCCTGCGACGCGCTCGATCGGGAATTTATCATCGAGCGTCGAGCCTTCGATGTTGGAGGTGATGAACACATCCGCGCGGCCGGCGATGACTTCCTGATAGCCGCGGGCGGGCGCCTCGACGACCTTGATGGTGGCGTTCGGGAACCACTCCTTGCTGAGGCTCTCGAAGGTGGTGCCCAACGTTGTGGCGACGGTCACGCCTTCCTTGTTGATCGAGTCGTAGCCGTTGAACTCACCGGCCTTCTCGCTCAGCGTGAAGGGGAAGATTTCCACCGCGATGTAGCTTTCGGAGAAGCCTGCGACCTTCATGCGCGCGGGCGAGATCGAGGCGGAGCCGGTCATGTGGTACTGGCCTGCCACAACGCCGTTGACGAGGGTTTTCCAGTCGGTCGGCACGAACTCGACTGCGACGCCGAGGTCTTTGGCCAGCTCGGTCATGACGTCGATGTCATAGCCCTTGTAGCTGTTGGTGGCAGGGTCGCGCACGGACATCGGGTTCCAGTCGCCGGTGGTGCCGACCTTCAATGTGCCGCCGTCGAGGATTTCGTTCAGGGCCGATTGGGCCAATGCGGCGGTGCTCATCACCGCGCCAAAGGCCAGCGCCGCGAGGGCGTTTGCGAATTGTTTCATGTTGGGAAGTCTCCGAGTTGGTGTCGCGGCGTCCATGCGCCGCTTGGAAAGAATGGGTTGATGTTAAGAGAAGTTGACACATAACCTCAAGCGAGCAGATGGAAAGGCCCGCCCGTGACAGAAAATGCCATTGAGATGGTCGATGTAGATAAGTGGTTTGGCGACTTTCAGGTTCTCAAGGGCATAAATCTAACGGTCAGGACCGGCGACCGCGTCGTGGTCTGCGGCCCGTCGGGATCGGGCAAATCGACGGTGGTGCGCTGCATCAACCAGTTGGAGCAGCATCAAAAAGGCGTGATCAAGGTGGGGGGCGTGACGCTGGACGGCTCGGCTGCGGCGCAGGAGGCGATCCGGTCCGAGGTCGGCATGGTCTTCCAGCAGTTCAACCTGTTCCCGCATCTGTCGGTGATGGAGAACCTCGTGCTAGGCCCGATGAAATCGCGTGGCCTGTCGCGCAAGGAGGCCGAGGCGCGGGCGCGCAAATATCTCGACCGCGTGCGCATCCCGGAGCAGGCCGACAAGCGCCCGTCGCAACTGTCCGGCGGCCAGCAACAGCGGGTCGCCATCGCGCGCTCGCTGTGCATGGAGCCGCGGGTGATGCTGTTTGACGAGCCGACATCGGCGCTGGACCCGGAAATGATTTCCGAAGTGCTCGACGTGATGATCGAGCTGGCGGAGGAGGGCATGACCATGGTCGTCGTGACCCATGAGATGGGCTTTGCCCGGAAGGTGGCCGATCAGATGGTGTTCATGGATGCGGGCGAGATCGTCGAGACCGGACCGCCCGCCGAGTTCTTCGCCAACCCGAAATCCGAGCGCTGCCGCACGTTCCTCAACCAGATTTTGCAGCACTGATGCGCTGGTTTGCTTTCGTTTTGCTGCTGGCACTGGCGGGCTGCAGCTCGTCCGGCAACTGGGGTTGGTACGTGATCAACCCGTCCACGCCGCAGGGCTGGACCAACATCAAATTCCTGATCAACGGCATGGGGGCCACGATCCTGCTGTCGGTGATCGCGGCCTCGATCTCGATCGTGCTGGGGCTGCTGGTGGCCTTGCCCGGCCTGTCGACCCGGCGCGGGGTGCGGGCGATCAACCGGGTCTATGTCGAGCTGATCCGGGCGATCCCCCTGCTGCCGATGCTGTTTTGGGTGTTCTACGGCCTGCCGATTGTCTTCAAGTCGATGGGGATCAACGTCAATATCGATCCGTTCTGGGGGGCGATCATCACGCTGGCGATCTCGGATTCGGCGTTCACGGCCGAGATCTATCGCGCGGGCATCCAGAGCATCGCCAAGGGCCAAGCCGAGGCCGCGCGCACGGTTGGGCTGAGCTATGCGCAGACCATGCGCTATGTGATCCTGCCGCAGGCGATCCGGCGCATCCTGCCGCCACTGGCCAACCAGTTCATCTACATCGTCAAGATGTCGGCCTTCGCGTCGGTGATCGGCATGCAGGAGCTGACGCGGCGCGCCAATGAGCTGGTCGTCACCGAGTACCGCCCGCTGGAAATCTACACGCTGCTGATCGTGGAATATCTGGTGCTGGTGCTGATCATCTCGGCCGGCGTGCGCTGGCTGGAACGCAAGATGGGATCGGATGAGAGAGGATAAGCGATGAACTGGACCGAATTTATGGACGAGACCGTCGAGAATATCGGCGTGCTGGCCCGCGAAATGCCGGAGACGGCGAAAGCGTTCACCACGATGGGCACGTTTGCCAAGAAACCCGGCGCGCTGGATGAGAAGACCAAGGAGATCATGGCGCTGGGCATCGCAATCGCGACCCGTTGCGACAGCTGCATCGGCTTTCACGTCAAATCGCTGATCCGGCTGGGTATCACCCGCGACGAGCTGGTCGAGGCGCTGGCGATGGCCACATATATGGGCGGGGGTCCATCCTATGCCTATTCCGCCAAGGCGCTGAAAGCGTTCGAGGAGTTCAGCTGAGGCTTTGCGCCTGCCTTGCGGCAGTCGCTCCGCGGGGGCTCTGCCCCCGCACCCCCGCCGTATTTTCGGAACAAAGAAAAAGGCTAGGTGAGTGCCTGCCGGATGTTCTTGGCTGTCAGGGCGGAGACGCGGGTGTTGGCCTCTTGTGTGACGCCGCCGATGTGCGGCGTCAGGATCAGGTTGGGCGTGTCGGCGAAAGCGCCGCCGCTCTGTTCGGTCATCGGTTCGGTCTCGAACACATCCAGCGCCGCGCCGCCGAGACTGCCGGATGTCAGGGCAGCGACCAGTGCGGCCTCATCCACCACGCCGCCGCGGGCCGCGTTGATCAGGATCGCATCAGACTTCATCTTGGCCAGCGCATCGGCGTTGATGATGTGGCGCGTGCCATCGGTAAGGGGGACATGCAGGCTGAGCACATCGGCGTTCGCGGCGAGGGCGTCGAGCGTGTCGACCTGTGTCGCACCGTCGAAATTCGTGGCGAACGGGTCCATGGCAATGACCTGCATGCCAAGCGCCCGCGCGCCGCGCGCGGTCTCGCGGGCGATGGAGCCGTAGCCCAGCAGGCCCAGCGTCTTGCCCGAAAGCTCGCGGCCAGACATCTCCTGCCGGGGCCAGTCGCCCGCGATCATGCGGTCTTGGCCGAAATAGGCGCCGCGCAGCAGGGCCATGGCGGAACACAGCACGTATTCGGCCACGCTGAGATCATTGGCCCCGGTGGCGGGGAAGACCTTGATGCCGCGCGCGGCGCAGGCGTCGAGGTCTATGTTGTCGAGCCCCACGCCCAGGCGGCCCACCGCCTTGAGCCGGGACGCGCCGTACAGCAGCGCCCCGCGCAGCTGCGTTCGGTTGCGCACGATCACCGCGTCGGCCTCCGACAGGTCAAGATCGGGGGCGTCCACCAGGGCGGGGTCATAGGTCACGTCGAAATCGGCGCGCAGGTCGTCGACCGCCGCCTCGTCCATGAATTCGGTGATGATGATTTTTTGCATGGCTCCCCCGCGCGCGTCAGGCCGCCCCGGAGCGGCTTTGGCCCGGCTTGTCGAACAAACCGGGGCGCGGGTCAATTGTGAAGCTGATGCGGGGGGCGGTCAGTCCCGCAGGTCGGCGGGTCCGACCCGATCGGCCAGAAGGATCAGCCAATTGAGCGTCTCCTGCTCCTCCGGGCAGAGCTGCGGGTCGTTGGCGAGGGCTTGCATGCTGCCCTTCAACGTCGGCCAGCGGTGATAGAAATCCACCAGGTCGACAATGGGCCCGGGCCCTTTCATCTGCGGCATCATGTGCGGCTCCGTTATTCAAATCGCTTTGGATGAAACTACCAACGAGCCTGCGCCCCGACATGTGAAAAAAGTGTGAACGCCTTGGATTTCACGCTCCGGCCTTGTTAGGCTGACTTTAGGGAAGGCAATTGGGTTTGGGCTTGTGAGCAAGAAACTCGACATATCTTTATTTGGCACATGCGTTGTTCGCGTCGCCGGAGAAGGCGGCGTGGAAATCACCGGCGCCAAGCACCGCGCGCTGTTTGCGCTGCTGGCCACGGCGCCTTTGGGGCGTCGCACGCGGTCGTATCTGCAGCAGACCCTGTGGGGATCGTCTTGCTATGATGGCGGGCGGCAGAACCTGCGCCGGGCGCTGTCGGACCTGCGCGCCCTGTTCGAGGGCGATTTCGACGAGTTCGTAAAATGCACGAACTCCGACGTGGAGCTGGACCTGTCCAAGGTGAACTTCCTCGGCGCACCGGGCTCGGGGGCTTTCCTTGAGGGGATGGGCATCCGCGACAAGGGGTTCCTCGAATGGGTGGGCTCTGTCCGGGCCGACGAAAGCCAGATTGCGGGGCTCTACCGCACCACGCCGCGCACGCAGATGGGGCGCCCGCTGCCGCGCGTGACCGCGCTGCCGTTCAAGCGGATCATGGGCGGCGAGCAGATGTCGGTGCTGGGCGACTGGCTGGCCGAGGAGGTCTGCCGCTCGCTGTCGCGCTCGAACCTTTTATCGGTGATTTCCCACCTGTCGAGCCGCGCATTGGCGCAGCGCACCACCGATCTGGCGCAGGTGCGCGAGGTGCTGGACGTCGACTACTTCATCACCGGCTCCGTGCGCGAGATGGGCGGGCGGGTTGTCGTGGACATGGATTTCGTCGACGCGCGCGACGCCAATATCATCTGGACCCGCCAGATCGAGGGGCCGCAGGCCAGTTTCTGGGACGAGGTCATGGCGGGCATCGAGGGGGTAGTGAAGGCCATCGGCCGCGCCATCGCCGACGAGGCGATCACCTATATCAAGGATCGCCCGGTGCCGGAGCTCGACGACCACCACCTGGTGATCGGCGGCGTCTCCCTGATGCACCGCCCGACCTTCCGCGATTTCGCGAAGGCCCGCACCTTGCTGGAGGAGGCCACAGATCGCGCGCCGATGGTGGCCGAGACCCATGCATGGCTTTCGAAATGGTACGTGCTGAGCGTGTTCAATGGCTGGACCACGGACCGGGCGGGCGACACGCAGAAGGCGCTCGACAATTCCGCACGGGCGCTGGACCTGAACCCCGACAGCAGCTTTGCGCTGGTGATCGACGGGTTCGCGCACAACAATCTCAAACGCGAGTTGGACGTGGCCTCGGCCCGCTACGATGCGGCGCTGGATATCAATCCGAACGAAAGCCTGTCCTGGCTTCTGACCGGCGCGCTGCGGGCGTTCCAGGATCGCGGGGCGGAGGCCATTGCATCTGCCGAGAAGGCCCGCCGCCTGTCGCCGATCGATCCGTTTGGCTACTATTATGACGGGCTGACGAGCACCGCCTATCTGGCCGCCGAGGATTACGAGCGCGCGCTGGAGCTGGCCAACAGCTCGCTCGCGGGCAACGACCGGCACCTGTCCACATTGCGCGCCAAGATTACGGCGCTGCATTACCTCGGGCGCACCGAGGAGGCGAAGGCCGTCGCAGAGGACATGATGCGCCGGGCTCCAGATTTTCGGGTTGACCAGTACGCGCGTCAGCACCCGGCCGCCGGGCATGGCTCCGGCAAGCGGGTGGTGACGGCATTGGCCGCCGCCGGTGTGCGGTAGCCAGCAGTTTTTTAGGGAAGGAAGAATAACATGGCTCAATATGGAGGGCTCGGTGGACTGGGCGGTCTCGGCGGCTTGGGTGGCCTTGGTGGCTTGGGCGGTCTTGGCGGTTTGGGGGGGCTTGGCGGCCTCGGTGGATCCGGCCTTGGCGCGTTTTTCAACGCAGGCGCCGTGGGCCAGTATGACGCCCTGACCGCGGTCGGACTACAGACCACGGCCGAAGGGATCGGCTACGCGGCAGGCGACGGGCCCGCGCCGACACCCGAGCAGCTTCCGGCCAATTCGCCCGAAAACCTGGCGCGCAGCGCCGATTGGGTGCGCGGCTCGCTCTATATGTCGGACTATGTCCGCTCGCTTGAAATCTCGGTCTCGGGCAATGTCTCCACGATCAAGTTCGAAGGTCAGGACATGGCCTCGATCACCCGGCCCACGGACACGCTGATGGCCGAGCAGTGCAAGCTCGTGCTCGATTATGCCGATCTGCGGGCCGATCGCGGGGCGGAGATTCAGTCCCAGCTGGGCTTCCCGAGCGAGTATTTCGCCATGATCATGGCGCTGCACCCGGCGCAGAATAAGTACACGTTCGAGCTGATGACGACGGTGCAGCTGATGGGCGCGCATGTGGCGATGATGATGAAATACGCCCAAGCCATCCGCCGGCCCGATCAGGTGGACACACGGGTGCTGCCGATGATCGCGACGCCGGGGCACGGCTCGTTCCCATCGGCGCATGCGACGGAAGCCTATGCCGTCTCGTCGGTGATGATGAAGCTGATCGACGCGTGGGGCGATAGCTTTGCCGACAAGGAGCATCGCAAGAAGCTGATCCAGATGCTGGCCGAGCGGATTTCGGTCAACCGCACCGTTGCGGGCGTGCATTACCCGATCGACAGCTGGGCGGGCGCGGCGCTGGGTCAGGCGATTGCGGGCACCATTCTGGGCCGCTGCGGGGTTACTGACACCGGCACCAAATCCGCGACCTACGGGCCGACCAACACCGATTTCTTCGGCTACGACTTCCAGAAGCTGCTCGCCGGTGAAAGCGTGTCCGGCAATTACGGGCTGAGCTTTGGCTCGGCGATCACCAGCACGCAGTCCGACATGTACAAATGGTTGTGGGACAAGGCCGTGGCCGAGGGCCACAGCGCGGGCGCCGGCACGCCCGGGGCAGGCGTCTAGCCGATGTCGCGCCGCATCGAGCAATATACCGGCCCCTATGAGCGCTGGACCTTCGGGGATGATCTGGGTCGGCCCTTCGCCTTCCCGTCGATCCGGGACCGCACCTCGCGCTATTTCTCGGCCCTGATGGACAGCAGCCGCCCGCTGCCCGACGTCAAGAAGGTCCGCTTCGAAGAGGAGCCCGGCACCGGCTCGCGCAAGGTCGAGGTGCGCTACCCGCCCTTGTGGAATCGTGGTGCGAACCTCAAGACCCGGCCGTTCTGCTTCTTCGATCCCGACGCGGCGCAGGCACCTTCGACCGGGCTTGCGGATATCGCGGCCGACCTGCTCGACCTGATTTCGGCAGCGGCCGACGAGCCGGAGGACGAGGTCGCGGCGGGCAAAAAGCGCATGCGCGCGCGCTACCGGGTGAACTTCCCGATCAACGAGGTGACGTGGTCGTCCGATTACGACGTCGATCACGGCGTCGATGGGTACCGCGCCCCGCAGACCCCGCCCAAGGCGATCATCGCGGTGATTGACGACGGCATCCCGTTCGCCAACCGCACCTTCCTGAACACGGAGGGCAACACCCGCGTGTCGCATCTGTGGCTGCAATCGGCGCGCGCGCCTGCAGGCTCCAGCGCCGTGCCGTTCGGGGCGGAGCTGTCGAACGGGCAAATCGACGGGCTGATTGCGCAGTACGGCGATAACGAGAACGAGCTTTACCGTATCTCGGGCGCGATGGACGCGGAGCTGCCCGAGCTGGGCACGTACATGCGCCGGGACACGACCCACGGCTCTCACATCATGTCGCTGGCTGCGGGCCAGCCCATGTGCGGCAAGCAAGAACCCAGCCAGGACGACATCGAGATCATCGCGGTGCAGCTGCCCAACACGATCGCGTGGGACACGTCCGGTTTTGGCAAGGAGATGTATATGCTCTCTGCCATTCACTATATTTTCGAGCGCGCGCAACGGATTGCGCATTCGTGCGGCGTGGATGAGCTGCCGCTGGTGATCAACTTTTCCTATGGCTGGTCGGGCGGGCGCCATGACGGCCAGTCCGAGATGGACGCGGCGATCGAGGAGCTTTTGCACAAGCGCAAGGCGGTCGCCCCGACCGAGATGATCATGCCGTCGGGCAACACGTTCCTGAACCTCATGCATGCGCAGTTTCAGGAGAGCGACTTCAAAGCGGACCCGGATGACCCCGGCACCGAAGCCATCGAGGTCTACTGGCAGGTGCAGCCAGAGGATCGCACCTCGTCCTATATCGAGTTCTGGATGCCCGAGGGGCTCGACGTCTCGGATTACACTTTCAAAGTTACCCCGCCACGCGGCCTCACATTTGACGCCGAGCCTTCCCTGGCATTGCGGGGTGATCCGCTCCTCTCACGCGGCGATGATCGAGCCTTCCTTGATCTTCGCGTGGGGGGAGCGGCCCTTGGACAAATGTCCGTCGACCAGAACCGCGGCACGCGCTGGCGCGCGATGGTGGCGCTGGCGGCAACCGTGCCGCTGGAGCGCGCGGGCCGGTGGGCCCCGTCAGGGCGCTGGGTCATGCGGATGGAACGCAGCGCAAGCGCGCCGAAACTGGGCGCCGAGCAGTACATCAACATCTGGGTGCAGCGCGATGACGACCCGTCAGAGCTGAATTCTGGCGGACGGCAGAGCTATCTTGAGCTCATCGATCCATCGACCGCCGACAAGCCCTCCCTGCCGGTTTACACGCAGCCCATGCCTGCCGTGCGCGGCTTCGGCAGCCTCAACGGTGTCGCCAATGCGCCGCTCGTGACGCGGGTTGCGGGCTACGTGCAAAGCACCGGCAGGCCTGCGCCCTATTCGTCCTCGGGCGGGCTTTCGAATACGACGGGTGACGCGCCCACGCCGTGGGGCGAGCAGGTGGCCCTGTGCGCGGTGGCGGATCGCTCGCCCATTCTGCCGGGCTCGCTGGGGCGTGGGGTGCGCTCCGGCTCTCGGTCGATCCTTGTCGGGACCAGCGGTGCCGCGCCGCAGGCCGCGCGGCTGGTGGTCAGGGCCTTGGCCAATGGCCAGCCACCCTTTAGCGCGATGACACCGCAGCAGTTCAACTTTCCGAACCCCGTCCAGAACGCCCATTGGCTGGCGCGTTTGGGGTCGCACAAGACACCGTCCCTTTGGGGAGGTGGGTAACGAGTACGAGCCGGGACAGGAGGGCGTGCTGGTCCTCTTCCCGGACATTAGGACATGCGGGTTGTTTTTTTGCCCGTATGTGGGGCGTCCGATGCCGATTACCCAGTGAGCCGCAGCTTTAGGCGAGGTTGTGCGCGCATATTAGTGAGGTGTCGGGCGTCCCTTTTTCGCCCGCGCGGTGCGGGGCCGCTCAAAATCTGATATCATGCGCGCGGATGGAGTGTCGGTGAAAGGACACCTCGATGTCGCGCGATCATGTCGCCATAAACCGGGCCGTCTGGGACGAGGACGCCGTCAATTGGGTAAACACGGGCGAGCGCCTATGGGCGCTTGATATGCCGGAATGGGGCAATTGGGGCCACTCCGAAGCCGAGCTTGGCCTGCTGCCCACCGATATGACCGGACGGATGGCAGTCGAGTTGGGCTGCGGCACCGGCTATGTCTCGGGCTGGATGGCGCGGCGCGGGGCAGAGGTCACGGGCATCGACGTCTCGCCCCGGCAGCTTGAAACCGCGCGCAGGCTGGCGGCGCACCATGGGGCGCGCATCACCTTTCTTGAAGACAACGCCGAAGACACCGGGCTGCCATCGGGTACGTTCGATTTCGCAATCTCTGAATATGGCGCGGCGATCTGGTGCCCGCCGGAGCTGTGGTTGCGCGAGGCGTGGCGGTTGCTGCGCCCCGGTGGCCGGCTGGTCTTTCTGGGCAACCATCCTTTCGCGCAGCTGTGCGCGCCCGCGTCCGGCGCGCCGAACGAGATGCGTTTGCACCGCCCCTACAGGGACATGTGGGGCGCGGATTGGACCGAAGTGGAATTCGAGCCGAGCGGCGTGTGCTTCAACCTGACGATCGCGGACTGGATGGCGCTCTTTGCCCGGATCGGCTTCGTGGTCCGCCGCTACCAGGAGCTGTTCGCCCCCGAAGGCGCGTCCGGCATCCGCGGCGCGATCCCGGCGGAATGGGCCCGGGACTACCCGGTGGAGCAGGTCTGGCATCTTGAAAAGCCTGCCTGATCCGGCTGCCGGTGCTCGGCTCAGGTCTTGGCTGCGCGACGCCGGGCGCGCTCGCGGTAGAGCGCCTCCGGCGTGACGCCGATCCAGTCGGCCACACCTTTCCAGCCGCCGCGCGCGGGTGGTCCGTGCAGCTCGAGATAGGCGTCGAGGCGGGCACGCGCGGTCTTCAGGCGCATGACCTCGATCCTGCCGCGCAGGGCCTGAACCTCGCGGGCGGCATCCGCGAGTGCACGCGCGGCCAGAGCGCCGTCTTCAAGCGCGCCGAGAAGCGCGGCCCGGGGCAAGACCGCGACCTCCGTGCTGGCCTCGCTGATCCCGTCGCAGTGATACTGCGCGGCAAAGAGCGAGGCTTCGGCCACCAGCGCGCCGGGCCCGGCACGGTGCAGCTCCAGCTCACCGCCATCTGCAAGCGTGCGCCGAAGCGTGATCGCCCCCGCACGGACCCAGAACATCTGATGCACCGGATCCTCGCGGCGAAACAGGGTCTCGCCGGGGGCGAGTGACCTGTCGGGGGCATCTGCGAAAAGCTCTGACCATGGCTGCGACATGATCATGATCATGTGGCGCGCGGCCGGGTCGTGCAAGGCTTCCGGCGATGCTGCCCCAAGGATTTGCCCATGATCAAACCGACCCTCTTGCTGACCTTCCTTCTCGCCAATGCCGCCTTGGCGCAGCAGCACAAGGCGCAGCCCTATGCGGGGCTTGACGCGCGGCCGATTGCGTCGCTGTCGGAGCGCGATCTGCAGGATTTGCGCGCGGGGCGGGGCTGGGGGCTGGCCCTTCCGGCAGAGTTGAACGGCGTGCCGGGGCCAACCCATCTGCTGGAGCATGCTCAGGCCTTGGGCCTTTCGGAGGCGCAGAGAGAGGCGCTCGAAGACATCCGGTCCCGCATGACCCAGGCGGCGGTCGCGGCGGGGGCGGATTTCATTGATGCGGAGCGGGCCTTGAGCGATGCCTTTGCAGATGGCGCGCCGGACGCGGACACCTTGGCGGCGTTGGTGCAGGCCGCCGCGCAAGCGCGGGGCCGGCTTCGTCTGACCCATTTGGCGGCGAATCTGGAGACTGTGCCTGTGCTGCAAGAGGCCCAGATCGCGCAGTACAACGCGCTACGCGGGTATGATGTGGCGGGGCCGTGCGATGCGGTGCCGGAGGGCCACGCCGCCGCGATGTGGCGGCGCCACAATGGCTGCGAGTAGCGCGTAGCTAGAACTGAAACCGGTGCAGCGCGCCGCCATGCTGGCGCAGCCAGGCGCGATGTGGCTGGTAGTCGGGCATGAGCCGCGCGACCTCGGCCCAGAAGGCGGGCGAGTGGTTCATCTGCGCCAGATGCGCGACCTCGTGGGCGGCGACGTAGTCAAGCACCGGCGCGGGCGCGAGGATCAGCCGCCAAGAATACATCAGATTGCCCTCCGACGTGCAGCTGCCCCACCGCGAGCGCGTGTCGCGCAGGGTGATCTTGCCGAACTCGCGACCAAGGGCCTTTGCGTGGCGCGCGCTGGCCTCGGCCAGACGGTCGCGGGCGAGCGTCTTGAGGAAGGCGCGCACGCGTGCTGCGGTCTTGTCGGCGCCTTCGGGGACCAGCAGGTGATCTTCCATCAGCTTGACCGCGCGGGTGCGGGTCGGGGCGATGAGCCGTTCGCGGCCTTCGACCGGCAGCACGGCACCGGGGGCGATTTGGCAAAGCTCCGGCTGGCGGTCGAGATGGCCGCGAATCCACGCCTCCTTGGCGCGCAGGAAATCCTGCGCCTCGCGCATCGAAGCGCGGCGCGGCAGGGTCAGCGACACGCGCCCGTCCACGCCCGAGACCCGCAGCGACAGCCTGCGCGCGCGCGCCGAGTGGCGCAGTTTCACCGGGATCGGGGGCTCGCCCAGCTCTATGATCTCTGCCATGGGGGTGCCTGCTGCTTTTTGCTCTTGAAATCGAGGGTAGCGCGCCCCAATTGCCCTGCGCAAGCACCGGTCGCACAATTGGGCCGGGAAAGGCTTTGACACCACTTGCCCGCTGTGGCAACTGGCTGCAATTCGGATAAACCCCACACGCCGCGCCCACTGCTGCGGTAGAGGAAAGAGGACGACACATGCCCAAGGAAGAATGGGGCGTCAAACGCGTTTGCCCAAGCTGCTCGACCCGCTTTTACGACCTGCAGAATGACCCGATGACCTGCCCGTCCTGCGCGCATGAGTTCACGCTGGAAAGCCTGACCGGCACCAAGTCCCGCACCATGCAGGCCGACAAGGCCGATGCGCAGAACAAGGAAGCCGTCGCCGAAGAGGCTGATGAGGTCGTGCTCGAGGATGATGAGGACGAGGTGGACGCCGATCTGGGCGACGACGTGCTGGAAGAGGATGACGATGACGACACCGTCAGCTTGGACGACCTGGCCGACGTGGCGTCGGACGACGACGACGACAGCTAACGACACTTTGGAGGGGCGCGAATAAGTCGGCGGGCTTGCGATTTTTCGCTTGAACTGCCGCCCGCGCCCTTCTAGACACCACTCCGCAGCGAATGCTGCATTCGGGGCCTTAGCTCAGCTGGGAGAGCGCCTGCATGGCATGCAGGAGGTCAGCGGTTCGATCCCGCTAGGCTCCACCAAATTTCCCTTCCAATCCAGCTACCACATCCGCGGCTTGGCGTAGTCCTCATAGCCGGTGTCGTAGCTTTCAGCGTCGAAATCGCGCTCCATCTCCTTGATGAACTGGCCGGCCGTGGGCACCTTCGCGCTTTCATCATCGCCGGACCAGATCTTCGAGCGCAGGATCGCCTTGGCGCATTGGAAATACATCTCTTCGAGTGTCACCACGATCACCGTCGCGGGGCGTTTGCCGCCTTTGTCGAACGCCGCGAGAAGCTCGGCATCATCATGCAGGCGCGCGCGTCCGTTGACCCGTACGACATTGGTGCAGCCCGGCACCATGAACATCAGGCTCACCCGCCCGTCGCGCACGATATTGCGCAGCGAATCCAGGCGGTTGTTGCCCATCCAGTCAGGCAGATGCAGGGTCTGCGCATCGGCGATGTGCACCACCGGGCCGTCATCGCCGCGCGGGCTGCCATCGGTGCCTTCGGGGCCGATGGTGGACAAGACGACGAAACGCGACGCCTCGATCCATTGGCGGTAGAGCGGCGTCATCTTGCGGGCGACCTTGGTCAGGCTCTTGGGATTTACTGCGCCATAGCGCGCTTCCAGCGCCTCGATACTGTCGATCTGGGGCATGTGGGGGGACTCCTTTTCGGCCTCGCGGCCTTGATAGCTTGTCCTTTCTCGCAAATGGGGCCATCTTTTTGCCAAATGGGCCAATCACGCACGACTTCTTCTGACAGCCTGCAAGGCCTGCCCTACAAGGTGGTCAGCCTGCGCAAGCGGTACGAGGATGGCTATGTCTCGACGCCGCATTTCCATGCGCGCCATCAGGTGCTTCATGCGGTCTCCGGCCTGGTCCATGTGCGCGCGGGCGATGTCAGCTGGGTCGTGCCGCAGGGCTTCGGTCTGTTGGTTCCCGCGGGGGTCGAGCACGGCGCGACAATGGTGGGCGAGGTGCTGATCGAGACGGTGTATATCCGCGCAGGACCGCGCACCGACCGCGTGTTTGACAGCTGCCGGGTCGTGGCGATCTCGCCGCTGCTGACCTTGCTGATCGGCGCGCTCTGCACCGAGGAGGCGCAGGCGTTGAACTCGGAGAAGGCGAGCCACCTGCGTTGCCTGATCCAGTTGGAACTGGCCGAGGCGCCGACCTCGCCTTTCGCGCTGCGCGCGCCTGCGGACCCGAGGCTGCGCAGAGTGTGCGACGCGTTGATGGCCGCGCCGGGCAGCGTAAAGGACATAGATCACTGGGCCAGCGAGGCGGGCAAAAGCCGCCGCTCTTTCACACGCGCCTTCCAGGCCGAGACCGGGCTGCCCTTTGGGCAATGGCGCCAGCGCCTGCGTTACCACCTTGCCCTGCAGCGCCGCGCGGAAGGGGTGGCCGAGGCGCAGATCGCGGCGGAGCTGGGCTACGCCAGCAAATACGCGCTGGCGGCGATGATGCAGAAACTTGACCACCTCGGCCCCGATCCGGGCTAGGCTGGCCTCATGAGCGACTTGAAAATCGAAGGGTTCGAAGACCCGGTCCCGGTGGACGCCGCGGGGGTATCCCTGCCGGTCTATGTCAGCGTGGCGGGAAGCAAGCCGCTGATCGTGCTGCATGAGCTGCCGGGCATGTCGCCAAGCTTCCTGCGCTATTGCCGCGAGATGGCGGACGAAGGCTACAAGGTCTACATGCCGCTGATATTCAAATCGCCCGGAACGGAGATGTCGCCGCTGCACACCGGCCTGTTCTGCCTGAGCCGTGAGTTCGGCGCGCTGTTTCGACCGCGCGGGGGCGAGACAAACAGCCGACCCTTCACGCGTTGGCTGATGGGGCTGATCGGTCATGTCGCCGAAGAGAATCCCGACGCCAGGATCGGGGCCGTGGGCATGTGCCTGACCGGGGGCTTCGCGCTTGCGGCCATCGCGGGGCCGGGCGTGCACGCGGCGATCGCCTGCCAGCCGTCCTGGCCCGCTCTGTTCAAGGTGGACACGCTCGCCATGTCGGGCAGCGAGCGCGCCAATGCCCACACCCGCGCGGAGCTGCTGCCCAAGCCCTGCGCCAAGGGCTACCGGTTCGAGGGCGACAGGGTGTCCCGAGACGCGCATATGCGCTCGGCGGAGGCGATCTTCGGCGACGCCTTCGAACGCCACCCGGACCTGCCCGGCAAGGCGCATTCGACCCTGACCACCGACAGCCGGTCAGAGGCCGTGTTCGCAGACGTGCTGGCCTTCCTGAACGCCCGGCTCTAATCTCGCGCCCATGAAAGATACCTGCTCACACCTGCCCCTGCGCAACGCGTTCATATTACCCGAGGGGATGATCTACCTTGACGGCAACTCGCTGGGGCCTTTGCCAAAATCCGTGCCCGCGCGGCTGTCCCGGATGGTGACGGACGAGTGGGGCCAGCACCTGATCAAGGGCTGGAACGTGGATGACTGGATGGGCCAGCCTGCGCGCGTGGGCGACATGGTCGGCCGCCTGATCGGCGCGCCCGCGGGCACGGTTACCATGGGTGACACCCTGTCGATCAAGGTCTATCAGGCGCTGGCGGCGGCGGTGAAGATGCGGCCAGAGCGGCGCGTGATCCTGTCCGACAGCGGCAACTTCCCGTCGGATCTCTACATGGCGCAAGGGTTGATTGCACAGCTGGAACAGGGCCATGAGTTGCGCGTCGTCGCGCCGGACGAGGTGGCGGGCGCGATCACTGATGACGTGGTCGCGGTGCTGATCACGCAGGTCGACTACCGCACGGGCCGGATGCACGACATGGGCGCGATTACCCGCGCGGCCCACGCGGCGGGGGCGGTGATGATCTGGGACCTGGCCCATTCGGCGGGCGCGGTGCCGGTCGATCTGGACGGGTGTGGCGCGGAATTTGCGGTGGGCTGCACCTATAAGTACCTCAACGGCGGGCCGGGCGCGCCCGCCTTCATCTATGTGCGCCCCGACATCGTCGAGGACCTGCAGCCCGCCTTGTCGGGGTGGCTGGGCCACGATGCGCCCTTCGCGTTCGAGCCGGAGTACCGTCCGGCGATGGGCATCGAGCGGATGCGCGTCGGGACGCCGCCCGTTTTACAGATGGCCGCCCTTGAGGCGGCGATGGAGGTCTGGGAGGGCGTCGACATGGCGGAGCTGCGCGCGGCCTCGGTCGCGCTGTGCGAGCTGTTCATCGGAGAGGTCGAGGCGCGCTGCCCGGCGCTGACGCTGGCCAGCCCGCGCGATGCGGCCATGCGCGGCAGTCAGGTCTCGTTCCATTTCGAGCATGGCTACCCGGTCATGCAGGCGCTGATCGCGCGCGATGTGATCGGGGACTTCCGCGCGCCGGATATCATGCGCTTCGGCTTCACACCGCTCTACGTGGGCGAGGACGAGGTGCGGGGCGCGGTCGACATTCTGGCCGACGTGCTGGACAACCGGCTGTGGGACCGGCCTGAATACAAAGAAAAATCTCGGGTGACATGATGGCGGATTGGATCGATCTGAACTCTGATCTGGGCGAAAGCTTCGGGCCTTGGACCATGGGCGAGGATGAGACGATGCTGGGCATCGTCTCGTCGGCCAATATCGCCTGCGGCGGTCATGCCAGCGACCCGGAGACCATGTTCGAGACTCTCGAGATGGCGCGCGATAACGGCGTGATCATTGGCGCGCATCCCGGCTACAATGACCGCGAGGGCTTTGGTCGCCGCGTGATCCCGATGGCCCCGGATGAGATCGGGCGCATGTGCGCGGCGCAGATCGGCGCGTTGCAGGGCATCGCCGCGCTGGCGGGGGCGAAGGTGGATTATGTCAAAGCCCACGGCGCTCTGGCGAATTACGCGGCCAAGACGCGCGAGGTGGCGGACGCCTATGTGGCCGCCGTGCGCGCGATTGATCCTGATCTGGCGATTTTGGCGATATCGGGGACCGAGCTGGAGCATGCGGCCAAAGCCGCGGGGGCACCGGTTGCATCGGAGATTTTTGCCGACCGGGGCTACACGCCCGAAGGCCAGCTGGTGCCGCGCGGCACGCCGGGCGCCATGATCCACGACGCGGCCGAGGCGGCGGCGCGGCTGGTGTCCTTCATGGACAGCCGGATGATGCCGGTGGTGGGCGGTGATCCGATCAAGCTGGATGCCCATAGCATCTGCGTGCATGGCGACGGCCCCGCCGCGGTGGCCATGGCGCGCGAAATCCGCGCGCGGCTGGAGGCCGAGGGCATCACCATCCGCAGTTTTGTTCAGTGATCGCGCCGCGCTTCACCCCGGTGGCCGATACCGGCCTGTTGGTCAGCTTCGCCGATGAGATGTCTGCCGACGCCCACGCGGCGGTCGGACAATTGGACCACGCGGTGGCCTCTGACCCGCCGCCTGGCGTGTTGGAACAGGTGCCTGCCTTCGTGAACCTGTTGGTGCGCTTTGATCCGCTGGTAACAGATCACGCGGCGCTGGAGGAGGCGTTGCGCGCGCTCTGGGCGGGGGCTGGCAGCGTGTCTCGCCCAACGCAGGAGCGGCGGGTCGAGGTGTGCTATGACGCGGAGTTCGCGCCGGACCTGCCTGCGGTGGCGAAGGCCGTGGGCCTGTCCGAAGAAGAAGTGATCGCGGCGCATTTGTCGGGCGATTACGAGGTCGCGCTCTATGGTTTTGCGCCGGGATATGCGTACCTGACCGGCGTGCCGGAAGTGATTCAAGTGCCGCGCAAGCCCGCCCCGGTGCGCGATATCCCGGCGGGCAGCGTGATGATTGCGGCGGGGCAATGCCTTGTCACGACGCTGAAGATGCCCACCGGGTGGTCCATCATCGGCCGCTCGCCCACGCCGATCCTGACCGACGACCCGGACCGCCCGGCGCTGTTCGACGTGGGCGACAAAGTGGTGTTCGAGCGCATCGACCGTGCCACGTTGGAGGCGCGCGGTGGCTGAGGCGCAGCTGAAAGTTCTTTTTGCGGGGCCTTTGGTAACCGTGCAGGATGCGGGGCGCTTTGGCGCGTTGCGCTATGGGGTGCCTGCGTCCGGGCCGATGGACCGATTGTCTTTCGCGGCGACGCATGCGGCGTTGGGGCAGCCTCCGGGGGCTGCTTTGGAGGTCTCGCTGGGCGGGATCGTGCTGGAGTGTGTGGCGGGCGAGGTCTCGGTCGCGATCGCGGGCGGCGCGTTCACGGTGGATCACGCGGGCACCCGCTCTGTCGGGGCGCAGGTGTTGACGCTGTCACCGGGCGAGAAGCTGACGATCCGTGCGGGCGAGGCCGGATCCTGGTGCTACCTGGCCTTCGCAGGCGCGCTGCAGGTGGCCGATTGGATGGGCTCCGCCGCCACTCACGCCCTCGCGGGATTTGGCGGTGGCGCAGTGCGGACCGGTGATGTCCTGAAAGTCGCCGGCGCCGAGGCGCGCGGCGCGCGCGAAGGTGCGATCCCGATGTTCGAGCCCGCGCAGTCTGACGATGTTCGCGTCGTGATGGGGCCGCAGGATCACCATTTCACGGACGCGGCGCTGGCCAATTTTGCCAAGCCTTTTACGGTGTCCGAGGCGTATGACCGGATGGGAATGCGGCTCGACGGGCCGGAGCTGATCCTGGGCGAGGCGCTGTCGATCCCGTCGGAGCCGGTGCAGCGCGGCTCGATTCAGGTCTCGGGTGCGCAGGTGCCGACGGTACTTTTGGCCGACCACCAGACGACCGGCGGCTACCCCAAGATCGCCACGGTGATCGGCCCCGATCTGGACGCGCTGGTGCAAAAGCGGCAGGGCGATGCGGTGCGGTTCAAACCCGTCTCGGCACAGGACGCGGTGACGCTGGCGCGCGCGCACGCGTCGCAAGTCGCGGCCTATCTCGATGCAATATCGGTGCCGCGGGGCACGCTGGCGGAGCGGCTGATGCGCGAGAACCTGATCTCGGGCTTCATCTCGGAAGGTGACCCATGACGACGACCCATGACGCGCTGGAGGACCCGCGCAACGCCGACATCAAGATCTACGTCAACGGCGCGCTGAAGCACCGCGACGAGGCGATGGTGTCGGTCTATGACAGCGGCTTCATGCTGGGCGACGGCATGTGGGAGGGGATGCGGCTTTACGATGGGACATGGGCGTTTTTCGACGACCATATGGATCGGTTTTTTGATAGCTGTAAGGCGGTCTCGCTTGATGTGGGGATGGACCGGGCAGGCATCCTTGAGGCGCTGACCCTGACGGCAGAGGCCAATGGGATGCACACGGATGTGCATTGCCGCCTGATGCTGACGCGCGGGGTGAAGGTGAAGCCGTTTCAGCACCCAAAGCTCAGCCAGTCCGGGCCGACGCTGGTGATCATCATGGAACATTCCAAACCTGCAACCGAGCTGGTCCAGGGCATCCGGCTGGCGACCGTGCCGCAAGTGCGTGGGCTGCCGATGAGCCAGGATGCGAAATACAATTCGCACTCCAAGTTGAACTGCGTGATCGCCTGCCTGCAGGCCGAGCAGGCGGGGGCCGATGAGGGGCTGATGCTGGACCCCCATGGGTTCGTGAACACAACCAATGCGTGCAATTTCTTCATCGTGCGGCGGGGCGAGGTTTGGACCTCGACCGGGGATTACTGCATGAACGGGGTGACGCGGGCGAAGGTGATCGAGCTGTGCCGCGCCGAGGGCATCCCGGTGTTCGAGAAGAACTACTCGCTCTACGAGGCGTATGGCGCTGAGGAGGCGTTCCTGACGGGGACGTTCGGGGCGCAGACGCCCGTGGCCTCGATTGACGGAAAGCCCATCGGGGATGGCGCACGGCCGGTGATGGAACGCATCCGCGCGCTCTACAAACAGGCCGTGGCGCGGGACACCGGCGCGTCAATCGCTTGACGGGCGCGGGCTTTGTGATCACAAAGCGCCCATGTTGCTGAACGCGCCAAAGCCAGAGCCGACCGGGTCCGCCGCGACCGGGGCGGCCAATGATATGGTCTACCGGCGCCTGCGCGCCCAGATCATGCACGGGGAGATTTTGCCGGGCTCGGCCCGCACGTTGCGCGGCATTGGACGAGAGTTCGGGGTGTCGATGACGCCCGCGCGCGAAGCGGTGCGGCGGCTGGTGGCCGAAGGCGCGTTCTCGCTGTCCTCCTCTGGCCGCGTGTCGACGCCGGAGCTGTCGAACGACCGGATCGAGGAACTGGCGGCCCTGCGCGCCCTGTTGGAGCCGGAACTGGCCGCGCGCGCCTTGCCGCGGGCGCATCTGGCGCTGATCGAGCGGTTGCAGACAATCAATACGAGCATCGGGCAGGCCATCGCGCGACAGGATGCGGTGAGCTACATTCGCACGAATTTGGAGTTTCACCGCACGCTTTACTTGCGCGCGCAGGCCCCTGCGATGCTGGCCATGGCGGAGACGGTGTGGCTGCAGATGGGACCGACCATGCGCTCGCTCTACGACAAGCTCGCGCGCACGGAACTGCCGCAGCATCACCGCTTGATCGTCGCGGCCCTGAAGGCGGGGGATGAGCCGGGGTTGCGGCTGGCGGTGCGCGCGGATGTCACCCAAGGGCTGCGGATGCTGGCGCAATAGCATATGGCTCGCCGGGCCTGTCGGCCCGTCGATCCGCTGGAGAGGCGCTGCCTCTCCAGACCTCACCGGTCGTGGGGCGCTGCCCCACACCCCGCCGTATTTTCGGAACAAAGAAAGCGGCGCGAGTGCTCTGGATTTGGCTGTGTGGTCTAGAGTGAGACCACCGGGGGTTTGCCTCCCCCGGGCCTTGTGCGCGTCAGGCGGTGTCTTGGCCCTATGAGGGGGCTGTCTTCAACACCTGATCTGCTCTGAATGTGCCCCGGTTGGTTATGCCAGGGCGGGTGGACGTCCGGGGGCGGGTTTTACGCGAGACGGGTTAACCTTGTCTTAGGCCACCGTACGGTGGTCTAGACCAGCTCTGCGATGATCTGCCGGAGGGTGGGAATGCCGTCGCCCTTTTCAGACGAGGTTAGGACCAGCTCGGGGAAGGCGGCGGGGTGCTTTTGCAGCGCGGCGCTGACCTGCGCCACCGTCTTGTCGAGCTGCCCCTTCTTGAGCTTGTCGACCTTGGTGAGCACGACCTGAAAGGTCACGGCGGAGCTGTTGAGTAGGTTCAGGATCTCCTCGTCCACGGGCTTGATTCCATGGCGCGCGTCGATCAGCACGAAGGCGCGGCGCAGGGTCTGGCGGCCGGACAGGTAGGCCTTGAGCAGGCGCTGCCATTTCTGGACGACGGCGACCGGGGCTTCGGCGAAGCCGTAACCGGGCAGGTCGACGAGGTAATGGCTGTCGGCGAGGGTGAAGAAGTTGATCTCTTGCGTGCGGCCGGGGGTGTTGGAGGTTCGGGCCAGCGCCTTGCGGCCTGTCACCGCGTTGATCAGGCTGGATTTTCCGACATTGGAGCGACCGGCGAAGCAGACTTCAATTCGGTCGGCGGGCGGCATGCCGTCCATGGCGACGACGCCCTTGAGGAAGTCGGTCTCGCCCGCGAAGAGCTTGCGGCCCGGCTCGGCCACTTGCGGGGTGGGCGTGTCCGCTATGGTGAAGGTGAACGCGGTCATGTGATTTCTACCGCGTCGCCGATTGCCAGGTCGCCCGCCTGCGTGACCACGCCGTAGAGGCCGAATTCCTGATGACCGAATGCCTTGAGCGCGCCCAGCGTGTCGGCGTCACGCAGGCCGGTGGTCGTGTTGGCGGTCGTGGCGAGGCAGCGGGTGATCTGCTCTTCGATTTTGAACGCCGCGCCGCCGATCCGGACGGTCTTGCCGAGCCAGCGCGCCTCCTCCCACGGCTCGAGCCCGTCGAGCCAGAGGTTGGCGCGCCAGCGCTCGAACTGAAGCGATTGGCCGAGCTGTTCCTCGACCGCCTTGTGGCTCGCGAGGTTGGCGATGGAGATCGAGGGGAACGGGCTGTCGGTCATGCCGCGGCCGTCTACCCGGACGACACGGGCGGACTGTGCCCGGTCTTTGGGTATCAGCGGGCGGACCCAGTCGATCAGCTGCGCTTCGTCGCGCTCGGGATGAAGGGTGACCGGGTCGCGGTCCGGGTGAGACAATGTCAGCATCTCGGTCGTCTCGTCGAGGCTGCAGTGGATCGCCATGAGCAGGGGGGCCTTGGCCCCGCGGGAGAAATTGGCGCAAGGAGCCCATTCGGTGCCGTCGATGCGCGCGCCCTCATGGGCGACGGCCCAAGTGCGGTCAAAAGGCATTGTGCGGCCCTGTTCGAGCGTCACCCGGTCCAGCGCCTCGCGTCCGTGGGACTTGATCGGGTGGCGCCAGATATGGGCGAGGCTGGGGGTCACTTCTTGGCCTTTGGCTTGTCTTCCACGGGCTTGTCACCCTTCTTGAAGCTGGCCTTGATGTTACCGAACAGGTCCGGCTTGTATCCCTGGCTGCGCATGATCGCGTATTGCTGGGTGAAAGTAATGATGTTGTTGGCGATCCAGTAGACGACCAGGCCGCTGGCAAAGCCGCCAAGCATGAACATGAAGACCCAGGGCATCCAGGCGAAGATCATCTGCTGGGTCGGGTCGGTGGGGGCCGGGTTCAGCTTCTGCTGCAGCCACATCGAGATGCCGAGGATCAGCGGCAGGATGCCGATGAAGATTAGCGCCATCAGGGATTCCGGGTGTGGCGCCTCATTGGGCAGCAGGCCGAACAGGTTGATGATCGAGGTCGGATCGGGGGCGGACAAGTCCTGGAAGGGGCCGAACCAGGGCGCATGGCGCAGCTCGATGGTGACGAAGATCACCTTGTAGAGCGAGAAGAAGATCGGGATCTGCAACAGGATGGGCAGGCAGCCCGCGGCCGGGTTCACCTTTTCCTTCTTGTAGAGCGCCATCATCTCGGTCTGGAGCTTCTGGCGGTCATCACCGGCCTTCTCCTTGATCTTCTCCATCTGCGGCTGCAGCTCTTTCATCTTCGCCATGGAGACGTAGGATTTGTAGGCCAGTGGCAGCAGGATGGCCTTGATCAGCAGGGTCAGCACGACGATCGACCAGCCCATGTTGCCGATGAAGATGTTGAGCCAATGCAGCACGGCGAAGATCGGCTTGGTCAGGAAGAAGAACCAGCCCCAGTCGATGCTGTCGAGGAAGCCCTCGACGCCTTCCTGCTCATAGCTGCGGATCGCCTCCCACTCCTTCGCGCCTGCGAACAGCTGCGAGGACACGGTGGCGGTCGCACCGGGGGCGACGTCGACGATGGGCAAGCGGGTCTCGGTCTGGAAGATCTGCGCGCCGGGGACGAATTTTGCGACCGAGGTGAAAGAAGAGCCCGGCGTCGGGATCAGCGTCGTCATCCAATATTTGTCGGTGAAGCCGATCCAGCCGTTCCCGGCGACCTCGGTCACCTGCGCATTGGCGGCTTCGCGTGCGACGACGTCGAAATCGGTCATGTCGTCGTAATCGACCTCGGCCAGCTCGCCGTCATTCATGGCGACCATGCCTTCGTGCAGGATGAAGAAGCCGATCGTGTCCGGCTCGCCGTGGCGAGCCACAATGCCGTAGGGCTGCAGGCGGCGCGGCTGCCCGGAAGTGTTGGTGACCGTCTGCTCGACGGTGAACATGAACTCTTCATCGACCGAGATGGTGCGATTGAAGGTCAGTCCCGCCTCGTTGCTCCAGGCAAGTGTGATGGGGCTGTCCGGGGTCAGCGTGTCGCCAGACACCAGCTGCCATTCGGTGTTGGCACCTGGCACCTGCTCATAGGTCAGATCACCAGCCGGGGCCCAGCCGTAAAGCGCATAATAGGCGTTCGCAGTGCCGACGGGGGACAGAAGCGTGACGATGTCGGCGTCCTCTTCCAGCGTCTCGCGATATTGCGACAGCTTGAGGTCGTCGAGGCGGCCGCCGGTCAGCGAGATGGTGCCTTTGAGCTCCGGCGTTTCGATCTGAATGCGCACATCGTCGGCCAGTGCGGTCTCGCGCACCTCTGCGGAGCTGGGCGCGACGGCGGCCGGCGGGGTGCCGGCAATCGGCGGCGCCGCGGCCGTGCCGTCGGCTTGGGTCGTGGCGGGGACCGGCGCGTTTGGATCGACGATGGGCTGCTCGGGTGGGAACAGGAAGAACCAGACCAGGATCACCAGAAAGCTGAGTGCGGTCGCGAGGATAAGGTTCTTGTTCTGATCGTCCATTTCGGGCGTCCACCTGTGCCTTTAAAAGTCAGGCTGGTTCAACAGGGTGGAGCGGAAAAGGTCAAGCGCAATTGGCTTGTTTTACGACGCGTCGCGCGGCCTTGCCGCGGTTGTGAAGGCCCGACGCACGCGTCGCGCGACGCGGTCGTCATCCGGTCTTGCGCGGGAAGATAGAGGCTGCGTTTTGCTGCTGGTTGTGCTTGGCCATCCAGGCGGCGGTCTCCTCGAAAGGCATCGGCTTGCCGATGGCGTAGCCTTGCATATGGGTGCAGCCGAGCTGAGAAAGGATGCCTTTTTCTTCGAGCGTCTCGACGCCTTCGGCGACGGTCTCGATCTCAAGTTGCTCGGCCATGCCGATAATCGCGTTGACCATTCGTTGTTGTCCCGGATCCTCATCGGCGTGGGTGATAAAGGAGCGGTCGATCTTGATGCGATTCACTGCGAAGCGGCGAATGTTGGAGAGCGACGCATGACCGGTGCCAAAATCGTCCAGGTCAATGCGGAAACCCTGATCGCCGAGTGC
This sequence comes from Litoreibacter ponti, assembly GCF_003054285.1. Classification (NCBI taxonomy): domain Bacteria; kingdom Pseudomonadati; phylum Pseudomonadota; class Alphaproteobacteria; order Rhodobacterales; family Roseobacteraceae; genus Litoreibacter; species Litoreibacter ponti. The sequence goes on along the minus strand of NZ_QBKS01000002.1, from coordinate 552,933 downwards.
GCGGATATTGCGGGTGATAACATCATCCTCGGTCTCCGCGACGACGGTCTCGAGTATTTCGATCGCAAGGCGCTCCGGCTCGATCTCGAACCGGTCGACGTCCCACTTGATGCGCTCCACCAGCCCCGGATTGCGCAGATCCTGCGTTGCGAAATTCACCGCGACGGTCGGCACTTTCAGACCTGCCGCGTCCCAGCCACGGATCGCGCGCAAGGCGTGTTGCAGCATCGTCTCGCTGAGCAATTCCATACCGCGCACGGCCTCGAGCGCCGGCAGGAATACGCCGGGTGCCAGCATGCCGCGCTCCGGGTGGTCCCATCGCGCGAGCGCCTCGAAGCCGGTGACCAGCCCGGTATCGGTGGAGATTTGGGGCTGGAACCAGGCGATGATCTCGCCGCGTTCCAATGCGTTGAGCACGTCTTGTCCGGACGGGCTTCCATCCCGTTCGACTTCAGGGGTGTTTTTCGAGAAGCCGCGGATCGCGCCGGTGCCTTGCGCCTGCGCGTCGCGCAAGGCCATGTCGGCGCCTTCGACCATGCTGATCCCGCTGCGCGACTTCGCACGTTCCTGCAGGCAAAAGCCCGCGCTCAGGGTGACATGGGCGCTTGCGTGATCAATGAGGATGCCCGTATGTGCCGCGTCTTGTAGCCGCTCGACCAGCGCCACGACTGCACCGAGTTCTGGCACTCGGATCCCCGGCAGCCCGATGGTAAATTTGGTCTGACCGGTCTTGGCCACAATATCGGTCGTGCGCAGCACGCCGCACAGCCGGTCGGTGAGCACTGACATGATGTGTTCGACGCCATCACTGCCCCAGGTATCGATCAGCGTTTCGGAATTATCGAGCTCCAGCGACAGAACGGCGCTTCTTTGCGTGTTCGGCTGGGTGGCGATGGCGTGGTCGACCAGGGCCACGATATCGTCCTGCCCGCCTTGGCGGAATTGCTGACGGTAAGGCCGCGCCTGAGGCGCGCGCACGCCAAGAAGGGCCACGGGCAGTGCGAAGGCGGCGATGAGCAGGGGCGGGGTGGAATTGGTGGCGTAGGAAATGCCCGCAAGCAGCGGCAAGCTGGCAAGGCCATATCGTGTCAGGGTCGCGGACCCAAGAATTTGCGCAACGCGCGCCGATAGCCGTTCCATGTTTCACCCTTTCGCCCTCGGATCACGACGAAATTAGGCCCACATGCTTTTCAGCCCGTTAATCGTCAGGCTTTAGTTTCGGCATATTTGGTTCAATTTTTTCCGACTTACGCGCGAGACCCTTGAAGTCAAAAAGCTCTGGATCGAGCAGGTGAGAAGGGTTTGCGTTGGTCAAGGCGCGAAACATCTTCTGGCGGCGCCCGGGCGACCTTTCTTCCCATGTATCAAGCATTCGCTTGATGTTCTGGCGCTGCAAGCCGTCTTGTGATCCGCACAGATCACAGGGGATAATCGGGTAGTTCATGGCGCGGGCGAAGCGGTCGCAATCGTCTTCGGCGACATAGGCCAGCGGGCGGTAGACGAACAGGTCGCCCTCTTCGTTCAGGAGCTTCGGCGGCATGGCCGACAGGCGCGCGCCGTGGAACATGTTCAGGAAAAACGTCTCGAGAATGTCGTCGCGATGGTGGCCCAGAACGACGGCCGAGCATCCCTCTTCCCGGGCGATGCGGTAAAGATTGCCGCGCCGCAGCCGCGAGCAGAGCGCGCAATAGGTGCGGCCCGCGGGGACCTTGTCCTTCACTATGGAATAGGTGTCCTGGTATTCGATCCGGTTCGGCACGCCCATCTTTTCGAGAAATTCCGGCAGCACGGTGGCCGGGAAGTTCGGCTGGCCCTGATCAAGATTGCAGGCGAGAATTTCCACCGGCAGCAGGCCGCGCCATTGCAGCTCTGTCAGGGCGGCGAGCAGCGTGTAGCTGTCCTTGCCCCCCGACAGGCACACCAGCCAGCGCGCGCCGCGCTCGATCATGCCGAAATCGTCAATCGCCGCGCGGGTGTCGCGGATGATGCGTTTGCGCAGCTTCTTGAACTCGGTGCCCTTGGGGGCGCCGTGGAAGAGCGGGTGGATGTCATCGGCCTCGTCAAGCATGCCCGGGTGTATAGGGCGGGTGGGCGCGCAAAGGAAGATGCATCTGATGGGCGCGCGCGGCCGTATCAAGAGAAAGGAGCCCGTGATGAAGTATCTCTGCCTGGCCGCTGTCCTTGCCCTGTCCGCCTGCACGGGCAAGCCGTCCTTCCAGGACGCGAGCCTGAGCGAGCGGCAGCTGAACCTCGAGACGTATTTTGCGGGCGATCTGCGGGCCTACGGCCAGTTTCAGGACGTGCTGGGGACGGTGCGGCGGCAATTCGTGGTCGATATCGACGGCACGTGGGATGGCGAGATATTGAGGCTGGTCGAGGATTTCGTCTACGAGGATGGCTCGACCGAGCAGCGCATCTGGACCCTGCGCAAGACTGGGCCCATGACCGCCGATCAGACGTGGGAAGGCACAGCGCCGGGCGTCATCGGCGTGGCCACGGGGCGCGAGGAGGGCGACCGATTCAATTGGCGCTACACGATTGATCTGCCGGTGGGTGAGGGCGAGACGACCCGGGTGACGTTTGATGACTGGATGTGGCTGCAAGAGGACGGGCGGCTGCTGAACCGCGCCTATATGAAGCGCTTCGGGTTGGACGTGGGCGATGTCATCATCACGTTCGAGAAGCGTTGAACGGGGCCAAAGTCTTATGAAGACTTTGCGCGCAAACTTTTCTGAAAAGTTTGCCGCCCCTAATCCGGCACGTCGTCGACGCCCATGCCGCCCCACGGGTGACAGCGGGCGATGCGGCGGGCGGAGAGCCAGGAGCCTTTGATGCCGCCATGCTTCTCCAAGGCCTCCAGCGCGTAAGCCGAACAGGTTGGGTCGTAGCGACAGTTGAACCCCACCCAAGGCGAGAAGGTCGCGCGATAGGCGCGCACGGGCAGGGCGCAGAGCTTTGCCAGCGGGCTCATCCATGCACCTTGTCGATCGCGCGGGCGAGATCGGTGCGCAGCTGGGCAAACTCGCGCGCGATGGTCTCGCCGGGGCGGCCCACCAGCACGTAATCCCAGCCGGGCTGCGCCCGCGGGCCAAGCTCGAGACCTGCGGCTTCGCGCAGGCGGCGCTTGGCACGGTTGCGGGCCACGGCATTGCCGATTTTCTTGGAACAGGTGAAGCCCACGCGGGCCGGGGCGTCATCGCCCCGGTCGCGGGCCTGTAGAAGCAGTCCCGGCTGGCCCGAGCGCTTGGCGCGGGCGGCGCGCAGGAAGTCGGCGCGTTTGGAGAGAACCTCCAAACGAACGAAAACCGCCGGGGGCGTGTCCGCGCCCGGGACGGTGTCCTGGTGCGCGTGGGCCTCCGGCGGCATCATGTCTCTAAAGGATGGGGCGTCGGCGCTTACGCGCTCAGCTTCGCCCGGCCTTTGGCGCGGCGCGCGTTCAGGATCTTGCGGCCAGCCTTGGTTGCCATGCGCGCACGGAAGCCGTGGCGGTGCTTGCGAACCAGGTTCGACGGTTGGAACGTACGTTTGCTCATCAGCTCGGCTCCTTGCGGGGGGCGATCATCCGGATCGGATTCGTGCCCATTCGTATTCAGAGCCTGCGTCATAGACAGGGCCGGGCCGTGCGTCAACGTGCAAACACGGCCTTTTCTGCAACATTTCACCGCAGCGTGCCGCCCGCAGTGTTACGGACGCCGCGTCAGCGCGGCTATTCTCTCACCTGCGATCAAGCGCGCGTGAGCGGAGCTATCTTTGCGGTGGGGATTGCGCTTCTAAGGGGGCAACTTATCATTTCGGAGCCCTTCCAATGTCCGAGACATCCATGCAACCACAAAAATCCGCCCTGCAGCGCAAGCTGCCGGTGATCATCATCGCGGCGGTGGCCCTGATCGGCGCCTTCACCCTGAAGGATTACCTGTCTTTCGATGCGTTGCGCGACAACCGCGAGGCGCTGCTGGCCTTTCGCGATGCCAACTACCTGATTGCGGTGCTGGGCTTCATCGCGATCTACGTGGTGATCGTGGCCTTCTCGCTGCCCGGTGCCACCATCGCCACGCTGACGGGCGGGTTCCTGTTCGCGACCTTCCCCGGCGCGCTCTACAACATCCTTGGCGCAACCATCGGTGCGACGATCATTTTCTCGGCCGCGCGGATGGGCTTTGGCGAGAGGCTTGCCGCCAAGATGGAGTCGAGCGAAGGGCTGGTCAAAAAGATCAAGGACGGCATCGACGAGAACCAGTGGTCCGTGCTTTTCCTGATCCGGCTTGTCCCGGCGGTTCCGTTTTTCGTGGCCAATCTGGTGCCGGCGCTGGTGGATGTGCCGCTGCGCCGCTTCGTGATCTCGACCTTCATTGGCATCATTCCGGGCGCGGTGGTCTACACCTCGGTGGGCGCGGGTCTGGGCGAGGTCTTTGCCCGCGGAGAGACCCCGAACCTTGGCATCATCTTCGAGCCGCAGATTCTGCTGCCGATCCTGGGGCTCTGCGCGCTGGCCGCGCTGCCCATCGTGTTGAAGGCCGTGCGCGGCAAAGAAGGGCTGTAATTACATGCAAAAGATCAAGACGGACCTGCTGGTCATCGGTGCGGGCTCTGGCGGCCTGTCGGTGGCCGCAGGCGCGGTGCAGATGGGGGCCAAGGTGGTCCTGCTGGAAGACCACAAGATGGGCGGCGATTGCCTGAACTATGGCTGTGTGCCCTCAAAAGCGCTGATCGCCGCGGGCAAGAAGGCCCACGCGATGCGCAAGACCCAGTTCGGGGTCACCGGGGTCGATCCCAAGATCGACTACGCAGGCGCCAAGGACCATGTGCAGGCTGTGATCGACACCATTGCCCCGGTGGACAGCCAGGAGCGGTTCGAAGGTCTCGGCGTGCACGTGATCCGCGAGCGCGGCCGCTTCGTGGACGAAAACACCGTACAGGCGGGCGATCACGAAATCACCGCGCGGCGCATTGTGGTGGCGACGGGCTCGTCGCCCTTCGTGCCGCCGATCCCGGGGCTGGAGAATGTGCCGTATCTGACCAATGAGAGCCTGTGGGACCTGCGCGACCTGCCGGAGCATCTGCTGATCGTCGGCGGCGGGCCCATCGGCATCGAGATGGCGCAGGCGCATCTGCGCCTAGGCTCCAAGGTCACGGTGATCGAGGGTGAGAAAGCCATGGGCAAGGATGACCCTGAGATGGCCGCCATCGTGCTCGACCGGATGCGCGAAGAGGGCGTCGTCATCGAAGAAGGCGCGCTGGCCGAGGAAATCACCGGCAAAGCGGGCGATATCACCGTCAAGGCCAAGGATGGGCGCGTCTTCAAAGGCTCGCATCTGCTGATGGCCGTGGGCCGGGCGGCGAATGTGAAAGATCTCGATCTGGAAAAGGCCGGGGTGAAATACTCCAACCGGGGCATCGAGGTGGACGCCTCGCTGCGGACCTCCAACAAGAAGGTCTATGCCATTGGCGACGTCGCCGGGCAGCTGCAGTTCACCCACGTGGCGGGCTACCATGCGGGGGTCGTGATCCGCTCGATCCTGTTCGGGCTGCCATCGAAGGCCAAGCAGGGGCATATCCCCTGGGCGACGTATACGGACCCCGAGCTGGCGCAGGTCGGCCTGACTGAAGCGCAGTCGAAGAAAGAACACGGCATCTATTCCGAAGTCTACCGCTTCGAGTTCGAAGAGAACGATCGCGCGATTGCCGAGGGCAAGACCACGGGTTTGATCAAGGTGATGGTCGCCAAGGGGCGGCCCGTGGGCGCCACGATTGTGGGTGCGGGCGCAGGCGATCTGATCGGCATCTGGGCCCTGGCGATCGCCAACAACATGAAGATGAGCCAGATCGCGGGCATGGTTGCGCCCTATCCGACCCTTGGGGAGGTTAACAAACGCGCGGCGGGTGCCTATTTCTCGCCAAGGCTGTTTGAAAGCGATAAGGTCAAGAAAGTGGTTGGGTTCATTCAGAAATACCTGCCTTAACTGCCCGCTTTTCTGTAAGGGAGGGGCCCGTTGTTTAGCTCTCTTTCAGGACGATTCCTGATGCTGACGATCATCTTCGTGATGATCGCTGAGGTGCTGATCTTTGTCCCCTCCGTCGCGCGGTTCCGGCAGGATTACCTGCTGGCCCGGCTGGAGAAGTCGCAGATTGCGTCCCTGTCCGTGCTGGCGAGCCAGAACCAGAGCATCTCGGCGACCTTGGCCCAAGAACTTCTGGACAATGCAGGCGTCTACAACGTCGTGCTGCGCCGGGATGCGTCAAGCCAGCTGGTGCTGTCATCGCCTGTGCCGGGGCCGGTGACCACGATGGTGGACCTGCGCGACCCGTCACCTTGGTATCTGATTGCGGGTGCGATGATGCAGCTATTCGACCCGCCCGATGGTGTGATCCGGGTGCTGGGCTCGCCCACGCAGGCCGCGGGCACACTGATTGATGTGACCATGCCACAAGCGCCCCTGCGGGCGGCGATGATCGACTACGGCTTGCGGGTTCTGGCGCTGTCGGCGGTGATTTCGATCATCTCGGCGGCTTTGCTGTTTCTTGCGGTGCGTCGCTTTATGGTCAAGCCGATCAAGCGGGTCGTGGGCTCTATGCAGGCCTATGCAGAGGCGCCCGAGGACGCACGCCGCGTGATCACGCCCGACAGCTCGATCAAGGAGCTGCGGGCCGCCGAGGACACGCTGGCAGAGCTGCAGACGCGCCTAACCGGCTCCTTGAAGCAGAAAGAGCGGCTGGCGCAGCTTGGGGGTGCCGTGGCCAAGATCAGCCATGATCTGCGCAACATCCTGACGACGGCGACGCTGCTGGCAGACCGGATGGAGCGGTCCGAGGACCCGGCGGTGAAACGCTCCGCACCGAAGCTGGTGAACTCACTGAGCCGCGCGGTGAACCTGTGCGAGGGCACGCTCGCCTTTGGCCGTGTGGACGAGGCCCCGCCGAAGCTGGTCATGTCCCCGATTCAGGGCATTGTTGATGATGTGCTGCAAAGCGAGCAGCTTGCCGCCAGCGCCGAGATCGAATTTGGCTGCGATGTGCCGCCGCATCTGATGGTGCGCTGCGATCCCGAGCAGATTTACCGCATTCTGGGCAATCTGGTGCGCAATGCGCGTCAGGCTCTGGAGGCCGCGGGCAAGCCCGGGCGGATCCAGATCGCCGCCGCCGAGACCGCCGATGGCTGGACCCTGACGGTCGAGGATGATGGCCCGGGCCTGCCGCCCAAGGCGCGCGAGAACCTGTTCACGGCGTTCGAGGGTGGCGTGCGCAAGGGCGGCACCGGGCTTGGCCTTGCGATTGCCGCCGAATTGGCGCGGGGTCATGGCGGCGCGCTATCTCTGCTGCGGTCGGACAACGACGGTACGGCCTTCCAGTTGCACCTGCCCAAGGAAGCCGAGCTGTTCGATCAAGCCGCGCAATAGGCACGGCTCTTTCAAGAAACAGCCCAGATTTCGCCCCTTTCCGACGCCAAACTGTCCCTCGACTTGAGACAAGGTTGGGGTGACCACCATGGCAAAATTCTACCGCAACGTGATTATCGGCACGGGCATCATGTTCATGGCGATCATCATGCTTGGCTTTGGGCTGAGTAGTCCGAGCACGGCCCCGACCCAAGGGCTGAAGATGGGCAGTGGCACCGTCAAGAGCGTGCAGTTGACCGCGCAAGGCGCCTATCCCGATGACATGAGCCTCGTCGAAAGCGTCAAATCCTGGTTCGGCGTCGACATCAACGCCGAGCGGGCCGCCAAGCATCGCAGCGCCGAGCTGCGCAAGCTGAAGCTGCGCGCCAAGGGCCACAAGACGTACAATACGCGCACCAAGGGTGTGCTCTACAACGGGTCCTGAGGGGCGGGGGAGCGGATCATGTCTGCGCGATTTGTCTGGAAAGGTATCCTGTTTGCCATCAGCATTTTCATGCTGCTTCTGACCATGGGGTTTGGTCATAGCGGTGGCACCTTCCTGCCGGAGAAGGAAACCCACACGCGTTTTTCCGGCCCGACCAAGATCGCGGCGCCGGGCGCGCGCACCGCAGGGTTCAAATCCACCGCACCCGAGCCTGAGCCGATCGTCATCGAGCCCTCGATCTTCGCCAAGATCCGCAACACCACCGATCGCTGGATGGGTGGCGGGCAGATGGTGAGCGTGGGCCAGCATGAGGGGCACAAGACCGAGCTGCAGAAGCTGCAAAGCCGCCGTGCCACCAAGGGCATCCCCGGCGGGCTGTCGGTGCTTGAGGCGAATTAGGGCAGGCCATGGGCGCGATCCGCAAAGCTTTTATGTCCTTCGGGGTCACGGTGCTTGGCCTTGGTATCGCTTTCACCATCATGGCCTATGACAAGCCGCAGGTTTATCCGGGCCTTGGCGAGCTGCGCGCCTTTGCGGCAGAAAAGCTCGGGCTAAGCCCTGATCAGCCGCCAGAGCTTACGAGCCTGCAGCACTTGCGCGAACGCAGCGCGCCGTTGCCGGTCGAGGGCCAAGGTCCGGGCGCGCCGATTGGGGGCGGGACGGTCTACGGCATCCTCGATGTGTTCCGGATGAAGCAGATTTTCCGCCCCAATGACGCGCCGACCCAGACCCATCGCACCCGCCCGGGCGTGCGCGTGAATGGCCCTGCGCTTCCGACGGTGGGCGAGACCCGCAAATCGAACAATTCTCTGCTGGGCGCGCCTTAAACCCCTTGCAAAGGGTCGGGTCGGGGGTTACATCGCCCTCACTCCGCGCGCTGGTAGCTCAGTTGGATAGAGTACTTGACTACGAATCAAGGGGTCGGGGGTTCGAATCCTCCCCAGCGCGCCATTTCCCTTCTTGTTGTTCTCCAGACGATTTCTGCGGTTGCGGCCCGAGCGGTCGGCCCGCTCGATAGAAGATCACCTAGCGTCAGGTATGCGGAGTGAAGCGGCACAGGCCGACTTCGGCGCGGAATGTATCGCCTATTGCATAGCTAGTTTTCGTCGGGCGCTGATCCGTAGGACGTCAATGAAAGACTCATCGTCCATCCGCGCGACCCTCGACTATGGCGCTGACGTATTTGGCACTACTCAAACAACAGGGTGAGCGTCGTGAGGTCCGGCAGCCCGGATTGCGCGATACCCTTGTCGGCCTGGAAGGATTTCAACGCCACTTGCACGTCAGCCCCGAATGCGCCGTCTGTCTGGATGTCATATCCAAGTTCTTTCAGGCGCATTTTCATGCGGTCCAGAATGGCTTCATATTGTGCAATATCTGATCCCTGCTGGCGCAGGACAATCATGTCGCTGGGCGTTTTCAACCGTTGCTCGCGCAGGAAGCCGACATAGGCCACGGCAACATCGGACAGGGCGGCCTCTGGCCTGTTTTGGCAGGTTTGCAGCACCTGGGAGGTGAAATAGTGTTTGGTCTGCCAACCGGTCAGATCGAAGGTGTCGGGCTCGTACATGTTCGCGGCGGTCAGGAAGCCGGACAGCCATTCGGCATATCCGGCCACAAGGCGCGTGTCTTCTTTCAGCGCATTTATGATCGCGCCACATCTCTGGTTTCCCAGACCTTCCACCGCGGCGCGCGGGTTCAGGCCGTCCGCAGCAGCGGTCGTGGACAACGCCAAGAATGCGAAAGGTGCGGCGCGCGCTGCCGACCGGAGCGCGCACCAGGTCTTGCTGGTCAAGCTCGCGCCCTTTTCCGGCGCAGCAGGCTGAACCCGCCCAAAGCGCCAATCATCAAGAGCCCTGTCGCTGGCAGCGGGACCGGCGCAGGTTCGGGATCGTCACCTACAAAGACCGTTTGGGGAATTTGGGCCAGACGGGTGGCCGCGCCCGGGTCCTCCAGCGCGATGCCCGTGACAAAGGCAGCGCTGTCCGTTGGGTCCAGAAGCAGATCGGTGTCGATGCCAAGGATCTGAAAAGACGACACCGGCGTATCGAATGTGTAGCGCTGCCCCGGCGCGAGCGCGATCACCATGTCATTGAAGACCAGTTGATACCCATCCGGATCGTTCACGGCATCGAGAGTCGGAGCCTGTACCGCAGTGAAGACCGTCCCTTCGACTTCATAGGTGTAGCCAACCGCTACGTCAGGATCGATGAAGAAGATCGCATTGGGGGGGATTATGGACGGCACATCGAATTCGAAGCCCCCATCGGCGCCCGGCGCTCCTTCCGGCAACAAGGCAAAGTCTTCGTCAACGCCAATGGCGTCGCCAACCGGGCCCGATGTGATCTGAACGCCTGCATTGCTGGCAACTGTTTCTTGCGTAAAGGTATCGATGAAAATCTCACCGTCGGGATTGGTATCCGGATCCGAAAAATTGCCGTCAGGGTCAAGGTGCACGATTGTCGGTTCGAGCCGCCACAGGCCCGAACAGGGCTCGATTGGGCAGGTCTGGAAAATCCCAGATGGCCCGAAAGGGTCCTCCAACTCAATGCCCTGCAAACCGGCGGCCGCAATATAGTCCTGACCCAAACGCAAGGTCATGGCATCAAAGAAGTTGAAGGTGTCGTTGCCGATGATCCCGGACCCATCGAGATTATAGGTCAGCTGGGATTCACCGACAAACGTATTAAGGACGACCTCCGCGCCATTTTCGGCGTTGAAGAAGTCTGGTCCAAACCCTTCGTCAACGGTGGGGAAAAAGTCGTACTGACCATTTAGATCAAAACTCGGGCCCTGATATTCGACACGGATGAGGGCGACTTCGCTATTGGACTCGAAGAATGGCCCCAGATCCACGAACTGGTTTGAACTGATCTGCCTATCGCCGTTCACGTCGTCCCCGACGAACGCGCCGACAAGGCGATTGCCGCTACCCAGATCGACGTTGAACTCGAACACGCTGTAGCCGTCCGGGATCTCCTCCGGCAAAATCACCACGGCTTGAGCCGAAGACGCGATAACACATGCCATCGCACTGGCCGACACCGTGATGGACAAAATCTTTGAGAGTGATCCGTTCATGAACTCTTCCCCGCAAAATGAACTGGTTAAGTGGATGCGGGAAAAGAAAATTCGGCCAAGCCCCCATGAGTCAACGGAAAACGGCTGAGTTTTCAGTTTGAAAAACGAGACCTGCCTCGGGATGCGCGCCGTGGCTAAGTTGCCTGTGGTTCGGCCGCTGATTCATTATTGTTTTGCAATAACTTAGACGTCAACGTGTGTCGTTCTGATCGTCGGAGGAGGCCACGTTTTTTCGAAATGAAAACCGGTGTTGAGGGTGTTTTTTGGGCTCAAAACTGACTTGTGAAAAGCGTGGAGGGAATCATTTTTTGCCGATTAAGCGTTCCACCTCGCTGCCTCCAAAGACCGATACTTAAACAAACTCGCACGGAAACTTCGATGTGTGGCGGCATGTGTCGCATGATCCGAAAAGAGGTTGGAAAGCCGTTTCCGGTCTCACAGCGGCCTCGGTTGGGGTGCTCTTTGTGTTTGAAATTCATAGTGCACCAAAAAATAGATAGGGCGACGCTGCACGGTCGGGAGATTGACCGAACAATTCCATCCTGGTGGAACGATCCCGGTTTTTGTGATACCGTATAAACATTGGTTTATCCGCACGACCCGCCAAGGCGATTTAAGATGCGTGCATTGATAATAGTGATCCTGGCATTTTGCCTCGTATTTTTGCGGGCTGGATCGGCTCAGGCGCAAACAATTCGACCGGCTCCGCCGGGCGTTGAACAAATCCCCGGATATACCGGCCTGTATGTCGCCGATGCCACGAGGTTCATGGCGGGTGCCTTTTTATTGAACATGCTGACGCGTCCAAGAGACGTGCGCGAATTTCTCACGCGTCTCAAGACGTGCGCATCCGATCGTCCGCTTGCGTTCCGGCTGAGGCAAGAGGGCATTCGTACGGCAATCATTTCCTTCTCAGAGGTCGTTCCGGCGCTGCGCAGCGGCTCCTGCGATGTCTTTGTCGGTACCAATTTTCGTCTCGCTCAGCTCGACAGACGTCTAAATTCGGACAATGGCCCGTCGGACGACGTCCCGCCACGGCAACCGGACGATGCGCCCGATGACGACGATGTCGTGGTTGACCGCACGCCCCCACAGATCACCCCGGTTCAGCAGGTTTTCGAAGGGAAAGGCCGCAGCATCAGGGTGAATGCCCGGATCACAGATACTCAAAGCCGAATTCGCGAGGCCTTTGTCGTCATCGCAGGCGGCGGGCGGGTGCGCATGTCGGCGTCTCAGGGCTCGTCCGACTATTCCGCAGCCGTCGAGCTGCCGCGTGATTTCAACGACCGGGTGGTTGCAATCGTGGCCACGGACGCCGCGAATAATTCCGCTCGATCACGGGTCACTCTGCGGCTTGTGCCGTGGTGCGGCCCCCGGACAGTTGTCTCGCGCGCGTTGGTGCAGGACGTGCAGGAAAACCTTGCATGTGTCGGGATATCACCCGGTGGGGCGGACGGCGCGCTTGGCCCCAGAACCTGCGAGGCGATCGGCGGCTTTCTGAAGGATAGGATGGACAGCTTCGATGCGGGGCGCATCCGATGGGACACCCTGCAGCAGGATTTGCGCCGTGCCTGCCTTGCGGCGCAGCCCGTGCAACTGGAGGTCCCGGACCGGATCGAGATCGACCGCGCGCAAACGACTGTTGCGGTCGGCCTGCGTCAACCGGGGCTCACCCAGTCCATTCGCATCGCCGGACCCGCGGTCGGCACACAAACGCGGCCGTGGCGCGGGCAGCCTGTGATCTTCGATATGCCGATGCCGTCGCCCGGTCAGGATGCCGCCTACCGGGTGCAAGCGCTGGGGGCCGAGGGAAATGCGCTGGATACAGCAACCCTGCGCCTGATCCGGCCACCGGCTTTGATCTCCGTCCAGCCATCGGGGTCGGTCACGGCGACAGGCGCGCGCACCGATTTCGCGGTTTCGATGACGCGCGGGGCATCGGCTGTGGCAAGGATCGAGGCGCGGCAGCCCGGCGCGAGTCCTGTTGGCCAGGTCTATGCTGGGGGCTCGCTTATCCTGTCGCTGCAATCTCCGGCCCCCGGTGCGTCGCAACAGGTTTCATTCGTGGCGCTGGATCGCAGCGGAAACGCCTTGGCCCGGCAGTCCGTCACCTTCAACGGGCCCGAACCGGTTGTGCCAACGCAGCTGACGTTGGAAAGCCTGTCCGGCAATATCGTGGACGGTGAAACGGTGCGCTTGCGGGTGGTTTTGGAGAGCCCGGGTGCGGCAAGTGAATTGGTCATCCGCGGCGGGCAAGGCATGGCGGAACTCGCGCGCGCGCCGGTGGGCGATAGGCTTTGGGACACGACCCACGATTTGCCGCCACCCGGTGAGACAATTGCGTTTCAGGTTCAGGCGCTCGATCGCTCGGGCAAGCCCCTGGCCGAGGACGCGGTGCGGATTGAGCGGGCAGGGGTTCTCATGGAAGTTCAGCCATCGGGCGTGTTCGAAGCAGACACGGACGGCTTGACGGTTCAGTCTCGGGTAACTTCTGGCGCAGACTGGATCGGCACGATCGTCGCGCGGGTCGCGGGGCAAGACCTGGTTCTTGGCGAAAGCGCATTGGTGCAAGGACAGGGCCGCATACGGCTCGACATGCCGCAGCCCGGGGACACGCAAACAGTCGAGATCCTGGCAATAGGCCGAGACGGACGGCCTTATGCGGTCGAGCAGATCAGTCTGGTCCGACCCGCGCGTGCGCCTGCATTGCCTGTCACTTTGGTTGTAACCTCGCCCGACGGCTTTGCCATCGACGCGCAAAACACGCGCCTGGCGGTACAGGTCGTAAACCCCGCCGACACGGCGGTGATTGTCGTATCCGAGCCTGAAAGTGGTCAGGTGCTGGAGCGGATCCGTTACTCTGGTGGTGACTGGCTGGGGCAGGTGCCGATGCCAGAGGCCGGCGCGCGGCTGCCCTTGGTCATTGAAGCACAAAACGTGAGCGGGGAGACCCTTGCGCAGTCCCGGATCATACTGACGCGGCCAGCGGCGCCACGTCTCGCGGTCCCAAATCTGGCCTGGATCGGCGCGCTGATCCTCGTGGCGCTCGGCATCGGCTATCTGGGCGCCAGACTTGGTGGCCGTGGCCGCAAAAACTCCGCCCCCGATGTTACCGTACCGCCCCCGCTGCCGAAGATATTCGCCGAGCACGATCGCAACCCGATCCGTGAGCTCGACCCCGTGTCCCCGCCCACACTTATGCTGCACGTGGAAGAGGGAGATGCGCCTGAAATCAGGATCGAAATGGCCGAAGATTTGGAAGTCGAAGAAGGAACCTCGCTATGAGCAGTGCCGCATCAGAAGATCCCAAGGTCCTGTCGAACGCTTTGCCCGAGGCGCGCCTGCAAGAGGTCGTCGAGGCCGTCGGTCAAGCGATGATGAAAGGCGAGGCGGGCGTGGGCCTGAAGGCGATCGATCCGGACGGCGCGACCCTGAAAACCGCGATCGAAAAGGCAGTTCACGACGCGTTGGCAATCTCGCCATTCAAAGAGTTGGTCAAGGCATGGAAAGGGTTCGGGCAGGTCATGGAGTTGACCGGAGCCACAGGCCCCGAAGACGGCAAGCCCCGGCATGTCGCGATTGCCTCTCATACGCTCAAGGCCAGCTTCAAGCCTCATATCGTGATCGAGCTCGGCAAGCTCGTCGAGGTTCACAAGCTGCCTGTGCCGGTGACGTTTTCCCTGAAGGTCGAAGGGCTGATTATCACCGTCACAGACCGCCGCATTGTCGCAATTACTGCGGGCCGCGCGAAACCTTCGGTCACCGTAAAGGTCGAAAGCGTCACGATACTCAAAGAAGATCTGCCTTCGATTGACTTGCCGTGGGAATTGAAGTTGCAGGATGAAGATGCAGAGGCGGCGTAATTCAATTATTTCTCACCAAGTGAAAATTTTGCGGTTTACTTTTCTTTCAAATTTCTCCGAAGTTACCTCGGAGATAGATATTTTTGGTTGAGGCAAGTTAAAAGTTTGTCTGCATCCGAGGATGCTATTCATCGTTTTTTTGGTGACCCCGATCGCAGTCATTTCTGCGGATTTCTGAAGTCTACTCGGTCATCAGGGCGAGAGAATCGGCTGGGATGATTTCTGGATCGTGAAATAAATTCTTGCGTAAACTTGACCCGATTGGCGCGCATATTCCCCAATAAAATATGGCCTATTCCTCAGCTCGTTTTCTACAGAAAGAACAGCGAGCAAAGGTGCGGAAACGCGTCTTTTTTAGCGCTAACGTGCTCACGCAAAACCTGCTCGAAACGACGTGAAGATACGCATTGGTCTGCAATCCAAAAATTGGGGGCGTTGTTTTGATCTCACTTTTATGTTATCATTTTGAAATATTCCTTTACATCATTTCTGGAGGTGCGACATGGCGCGTTCGACCAAGAAATCATCCAAAAAGGGAGAAAAATTTTCCTTTGCAAAACCCGGAGTTGTTAAAGGAAAAGAGAGTAACGGAAAGCTCGCTCCACCTGAAAAAATTTATGCAAATGTTTCGCCCCATTCCATTGGCGGGGTGTCGATGTTTGATGCCGGGTACAATGTTTTAGCCTCGACGGCTGCTGCGTTTACGTCCGAGGAATCCTTGCTGATGGCTGCTGCCGAACGGCTGCGTCAGGTCGGCTTCGAGGTGCTTCAGATCACCGAATCCACCATCAACATCGCCGGATCACCCAAGACCTACGAAAAGGCGTTCGGCGCGCCCATCGAGGTGCACCAGCACGAGGTGATAAAAGAGTTCGGCATTGAGGATAAGGCGGAATTTCTCGATTGCCCGAACAGTGACATGCCCGGGCTGATCTCGATGCAGGGCACCGAGTTCGAAGGCCTGATCGAGGGCGTCGCGCTTGAGGAGCCGCGCTACTACATGGCGGCCAATCCGTTCCCGCCGATTGTCGATTACTGGCATCACCAGGTCCCCGCCGGGATTTCGCTGGCCTGTAACGCGGACCGCGCGCACAGGGCCAACATAACGGGCCGCGGAGTTGTCGTGGCGATGTGCGACAGCGGCTGGTTCCGCCATCCGTTCTTCACCGCGCGCGGATACCGGTCAGACAATGCCATTCTTGGTCCGGGCGCCTCCAACCCGGCCGCAGACGAGAGCGGCCACGGCACCGGCGAAAGCGCCAATATCTTTGCGCTCGCGCCGGATGTGAGACTGAAGCCGGTCAAGATGAACTTCGTCAATTCCATCGGTGCGTTTAACGCAGCCGTGGGTCTTGGCCCTGACATCATCACCTGCTCTTGGGGCTCGTCGATCCGGAATGGCCCGCTTTCGGCTGCGAATGTGGCGCTGGCCAATGCCATCGCTGCTGCCGTCGCGTCGGGAATTGTCGTGGTGTTCAGTGCCGGTAACGGTCATTGGGGCTTCCCCGGCCAGCACCCGGATGTGATCTCCGCTGGGGGCGTGTTCCAGGATGAGAACGGCAATCTGCGTGCGTCAGATTATGCTTCCGGCTTCGCGTCCAACATCTATTCCGGCCGCAACACACCTGATCTGTCCGGCATCGTCGGCATGCGTCCCGCCGCGAAGAACATCATGCTTCCGGTCGAGCCGGGCGACAGTATCGATGTCGGCAGCGCCGGTGGGTCACACCCGAGCGGTGATGAGACGGCGTCGAACGACGGGTGGGCGACCTTCTCCGGGACGTCGGCGGCAGCACCGCAACTTGCGGGTGCCGCGGCGCTGATCAAGCAGGCGTGCGAGCGTCTGACGCCGGCCGAAATCCGCGATATCATGATGGATACGGCGCGTGATGTGACGACCGGTCGAAACCACCCCAACTTCAACCATCAGGCGACAACAGGTCCGGATCTTGCGACAGGTCATGGTTTGATCGATGCCCACCGGGCGACGCTGCGGGCGCGGTTGCGCTGCCGCACGATTACGCCGATCTCACGCGGCCCGATCACCCCGATCTCACGCGGCCCGGTCACGCCGATCACGCGCGGGCCGGTTACGCCGCGCGCTCCGATCACACCGCGTGGCCCGATCACTCCGATTAGCCCGCGCGGTCCGATCCAACCGGTGCAGCCGGTTGGCCCCGTGCGCCCGGTTCAGCCGATCTCGCCAGTGCGTCCGATTACCCCGGTCAACCCGATCCGACCCGTGGGCCCCGTGGTGCGCGCCGATGAGGCCGAGATGGAGGCCGCTGAGTACCACGAAGCGCAACTTGCCGCCGAACAGCAAGCCGGAGCCGATCTGACCGAGGAAGAGTTGGAAACGCTTGAGGACATGGTGCGCAAGGGCCAAGTCGATCCCGATGAGATTTGATCAGGCCTCGGGCGACGGTCCTGCCGGATTGTCGCCCGCCCGAAAGCTGCGCACGCTGTTGCTTTCGATGCCGTTCGGAGCCGTGGATCGCCCGGCATTGGGGATCAGTCTTCTGAAAGCGCAACTCGAGGCGCGGGGGTTTGACTGCGATATCTCCTACCCGTTTGAACACCTGATCGCGCGGATCGGGGTCGAGGATTACAAGTGGCTGACCGACGAAGTGCCCTACACCTGCTTTGCGGGCGACTGGTGCTTCACGCTTCCGCTCTATGGCCGTCGTCCCGATGCGGATTGGGCCTATGTCGACGAGATCCTGCGCGGTGAGTGGCATATGAGCGCGCAGGACATTCGCCGGATCGTGGCCGTGCGCGAGGCGACGCCCGCCTTTCTGGAGGACTGCCTCGCCGCCTATGATTGGGCGAGCTACGATGTGGTAGGGCTGACCTCGACCTTTGTGCAAAACCTGTCGTCGCTCGCGCTGGCGCAGCGGCTCAAGGCGGCTCACCCACACCTGAAGATCGTCTTCGGCGGTGCCAACTGGGAAGACGACATGGGCGCGGCGTTGTTCGAGTGTTTCCCGTTCGTCGACCACGTCTGCCGGGGCGAAGCGGACAAAAGCTTTCCGGACCTGATTGCGGCCCTCTCAGACGGCAAGACCGCGCCCGCCATTGCCGGGGTCCTGTCGCGCGGCGCGCATGGGCTGCCAGCGGTACCGGTCACGGAGTTGGACAATCTTCCCTATCCCGACTTTTCTGACTATTTCGAGATGCATCAAAACACGGCTCCGGACCAGACGCCGGTCTTGATGATGGAGACATCTCGCGGGTGCTGGTGGGGCGCGAAACATCATTGCACGTTTTGCGGCCTGAACGGGCAGGGCATGGGGTTTCGGGCCAAATCCCCTGATCGCGCCTTGGCCGAGCTGCGCCATCTGACCGAGAGCTATGATGTGCCCCTTGTG
The DNA here is from genome assembly GCF_003054285.1 of Litoreibacter ponti. Classification (NCBI taxonomy): domain Bacteria; kingdom Pseudomonadati; phylum Pseudomonadota; class Alphaproteobacteria; order Rhodobacterales; family Roseobacteraceae; genus Litoreibacter; species Litoreibacter ponti. The sequence goes on along the minus strand of NZ_QBKS01000002.1, from coordinate 534,803 downwards.
TCGATGGTCGATAACATCATCGACATGCAATATTTCGGAAGCTTCCTGTCGGAGCTGGCGCGCGAGCCGTCACCGCCCGCCCTGTTCTATGAGACCAAGTCGAACCTGTCGCGATCTCAGGTGAAGGGGCTTGCGCTTGCCAACGTGCAGACCATCCAGCCCGGGATCGAAAACCTGTCGGATCGGGTGCTCAAGCTCATGCGGAAGGGCACAACCGCGCTGCGCAACATTCAGCTTCTGAAGTGGTGCCGCGAGTTGGGTGTCTCGGCGGAGTGGAACATCCTGTACGGCTTTCCCGGCGAGACGGACGACGACTATGCACAAACGCTTGCATGGTTGCCCGACCTTGTCCATTTGCAACCGCCCTCCGGCGGTGGACCCGTGCGCATTGATCGCTTCAGCCCGTATTATCAGACACCGGACGCGTTCGGGCTGAAGAACCTTCGAGCCATGCGCGTGTTTGCGCACCTGTATCCCTTTGAAGATGAGATGCAGCAGCGGATTTCTTGCTACTTCGAGGTGGATTACGAGGCGTCGCAAGCCTCGCCCGAACTCGTGCACGAATTGATGACGGGCATTACGCAGTGGCGCGAGACCAAGAGAGGCTCGCTGAGCGTTCATGACACCGGGCAGAGTTTGAAGATCTACGACACCCGCGCAGGACGATCGCCCCGCAAGCTGACTCTGTCTGGCAAAGAGCGCCTGATCTATTTGGCGTGCGACCGGGTCGCCAGCGCGTCGCTTGTGTGCGAAACCTTGGCACGTCACGGTGTCGGGGCCTTCAAGAGGGCAGATGTCGAGGCGTATCTGAGAACCCTCGTCGACAGCGGATTGATGATCGAAAAAGACGGATCCTACCTGGCGCTTGGGATATATGACAAGTTTCCGGTAGGATGGGACGAAGCGGTCAGTCACGAAGAGATCGCCGCAGAATAGGGCGTCGATGGCAGATTTGGGAATACTCATCAGTGCAGTTGTTCTGTTGGCGGCGGATGCCGTAACCGACGACGCTGCTGCGGCGTTCAAAGATCTTGGCTTTGAGCCCGATATTGTCGCCGAGCGCACCTTGCTGATCTCGGGCTCGGAGGTGCTGTTTGAAAGTCGGTTTGATACGGACATCTTCATGTCGGAGGATGGCCTGCGCAGCCTCAACAAGGACGCGTCACCGTTGCTCGCCCGAAGCCTTCCGGTCGATGCGCTCGCGCCTGAACTGCGTCGCCGCGTCATGGCGATCGAGTTCGAAGCATCACGGGACTTCGGGCCCGTCAGTTTCGACCAAGCCACCACTTCTTCAGGACAGGAGGCTGCAATGCCCACGATTTCCGCTGCGGTTATTCTTAAAAACCCGACCGACACACAGACGGCCGCCGACGGCTTCGGCCAACTTGGCTTTGAGGTCGCGACCATAAGCGATGGCGTGTTGCTTTTGACAGGAGAGGTGCCGGTCTTCGAGAAGGGCTTCGGGACCGACCTGACCGTCGATGAGGCCGGGGCACAGCGCAATCTGGACGGCGAGATGACCCGTTCCTTGCCGATGGAGTCCCTGCCGACATCCTTGCGCGACATGGTCTCTGAGGCGGAATTCGAGGCACCGCCAGATTTTGGCCCCGGAAATTTCTGATGCGACGTCTGGCCGAGCGACATGACACAACGGATGTCTTGGTCGGCAGACGCCCGCCGCCGTCGCCGTTGATCCAGGCAGGCGGCGCGTTGGTGATCCCCGATCTCCTTTCTGGGGGCTGGTTCAAAGCCTTGCGCCGTGAAGGGTTGGCCAATCGGGCAAATGCGACGGAACAGAAGAAAGACCATTCCGATCCCGGCGATTGGCGCACGGGCGATCCGGCGCGATATCTGGCCAGCGCCGAAGCGGGTCCGATCCTCGATCAAATCTACGCCGACCGCGGATTGATCTCGAAATTGTCCGGGCTGGCCGGGGGCAGGCTGCAACCGACCGGCACGCGGGGCAGCTTTTCGTATTACGATCGTCCCGGCCATTTTCTGGGCCTGCACCGCGACATCAAAACCTGCGACGTGACATTGATCACGTGTCTGGAGCGGACAGAAGGCACTAAGCCGTCGGGCGCTTTAAGGCTTTACTCAAAGTTCTTCCGCGCCCCTCTGGAGCGCGTCGACCGCAGGGGTCCACATCGCGATGTGAACATGAAGGCTGGCCAATCGGTGCTGCTGCTTGGTGGCTGTATCCCGCACGAGGTCCTCCCCGCAGCCCAAGGATACCGCCGCGCAATCAGTGTGTTGTGTTTTGAGATGTAGAGAGATGCCGCTTTCTGAAAGCGGGAACCTGTGGTGATCGTGCTTGGTCCGGTCCATATCGCTCATGCACCATCGTCAAAAACTGGCCGCCGAACGCATTTTGAGAGCGTCCGATTTCCAGAGCTGGACCATATCTCTCCTGCGTCGACCGGTGCCTAACGCTCGGCACGGGCCACGTGACAAACACCGGCCGCTTCACCCGAAAAGCGAAATATCTTGCAGTATAGGCGGGACGGTGGTGAGAATGAGGGTGTCATTGGGGGGATGGCCGGTGTCTTGACCGGCTGACAAAATAACAAGGATCGCTGTGCAGCGTCCACCTCCAGTGGCGGTATGGCGGGTCTCGCGCTTGATGGTGCGGCCCGACGCTTAAGGGAGGAATAATCTTGAAAAAACTAACGACGACTTTTGCCGGATCGCTGATCGCGTTTGCGGCCTCATTGGGTGCGGCGCAGGCGGACAAGCTGACGCTCTACTGCTCGGCGCAGGAAGACTGGTGCCAGCTCATGGCGCGCAGCTTTGAGGATGCCACCGGTATCGACGTGAACATGACCCGCAAGTCATCGGGTGAGACCTTTGCGCAAATCCGCGCGGAAAGCGCGAACCCCAAGGGCGATGTCTGGTGGGGCGGCACGGGTGACCCGCATCTGCAGGCCGCCGAAGAAGGCCTGACCATGGAATACATGTCGCCCATGCGCGACCAGCTGCATGACTGGGCCATCAGCCAGGCCGAAAGCGCCGGCAACAAGACCATCGGCATCTATTCCGGTGCGTTGGGCTATGGCTACAACACCGACCTTTTGGCGGCCAACAGCCTGCCGGAGCCCGCCTGCTGGAAAGATCTGCTGAAGCCCGAATATAAAGGCCATGTGCAGATGGCGAACCCGAACTCTTCAGGCACCGCCTACACGACGCTCGCGTCCATGGTGCAAATCTTCGGCGAGGAGGAAGGCTTCGACTTCATGAAGGGCCTGCACGCCAATATCAACCAGTACACCAAGTCCGGATCGGCCCCGATCAAGGCGGCGGGCCGTGGCGAGAACACCATCGGTATCGTGTTCATGCATGACGCGGTGAAACAGGCGGTCTCGGGCTTCCCGGTCAAGGTCGTCGCACCTTGCGAGGGCACTGGCTACGAGATCGGCTCGATGTCGATCATCGATGGCGCGCGCAACGAGGAAGAGGCCAAGAAGTTCTACGACTGGGCGCTGAGCCCGGAGGCGCAAAACCTCGCGCTGGAAGTCAACGCCTTCCAGGTGCCGTCGAACACCGGGGCCAAGACGTCCGAGAGCGCGCCTGATATGAGCCAGATCAAGCTCATTGACTACGACTTCAAGAAGTACGGCTCGTCGGACGAACGCAAGCGTCTGTTGCAGAAGTGGGATGAAGAGGTGTCAGTCCTGCCTCAGTAAGTGACCGCTTCCGTTACAAAGACGGCCCATCCGGTTCTGATCTTCTGGGTCATTGCCGGGTGGGTCGGATATTGCCTGCTGCCATGGTACATGGTCGAGGACGGCCTGTGGTCGTTTGAATGGCTTGTAGACGGCTATCCGTTTGACGAGGACTATGCGCCCGCCGCCTTTCTGATCGCGCAGGCAGAGAAGCTTTGGCTCGCGCCCTTGCTGATCCCGCTTGGCCTGCCGCTTCTGGTGCTGGGTAGGCCGAAGTCGGACCCTCTTTATGCCCGCATTCTGATCCTTGCCGGTGTGCTTGGTTTCGGATGGCTGATCGCACAAGGGTTTTCAATCGGCATCCGTGGCTTCAACTTCGACTGGCAAGAGGCCCTGTTCGGAGATCTGAAGACACGCCAATTCGGCATGGGCTACGGCGCGATGATCTGCGCGTCGGCCTTTCTGTTCATTCTGACCCAAGGCATCGCCGCGCGCGGCGCCATCAACGGGGATGTATTCGTGGTCAGCGCCATTGGCGGTGTGATCACCATCGTCACCGCCTTCGTCTTTTTCCCGATTGCGAAGATGCTGTTCGCCGCCTTCGTGACCGAAGATGGGGCCTATTCGCTTTCAGTCTTTGCCGCAAAGTTCTTCGATGACCGGCTTTGGGGGTTGGGCTGCCTGTGGGGCGCGAAATGCGGGGCGGCCTGGAACTCGCTCTTCCTTGCCCTGCTTGTGGGTTTCATCACGACGGCGCTGGGCTTGTGCTTCGCTTTGGTCGTCACGCGGTCCGGCTTCCGGTTCAAACGGGGTATGCGCGCGCTGACGGTGCTGCCGATCATCACGCCGCCCTTCGTCATCGGATTGGCGCTGATCCTGTTGTTCGGCCTGTCCGGATCCGTGACCGTGTTCTTCGCCGATCTTTTCGGGATACAGCCCACCCGCTGGCTCTACGGCATGCCCGGCGTGCTGATCGCGCAAACGCTGGCGTTCACGCCCATTGCGTTCCTCGTTCTGATTGGCGTGGTCGAGGGTGTGTCCCCGTCGATGGAGGAAGCTGCGCAGACGTTGCGCGCGAACCGCTGGCAGACGTTCCGCACGGTCTCGTTGCCCCTGATGCGGCCCGGGCTGGCAAATGCCTTCCTGCTTGGGTTCATCGAGTCCATGGCCGATTTCGGCAATCCGCTGGTGCTTGGCGGCAATTTCGACGTGCTGTCGACCGAGATTTTCTTCGCCATCGTCGGTGCGCAATACGACCAAGGCCGCGCGGCTGTGTTGGCGATGGTGCTCTTGTTCTTCACCCTGTCGGCGTTCTACGCGCAGCGCGCGTGGCTGGGAAAGAAAAGCTACACCACCGTATCCGGCAAGGGCGACGCAGGCGTGCACCCTTTGATGCCGGGCGGTCTGGCGATCCCCGTTCTGACCATCGCCATTGGCTGGGCGTTGTTCACGGCGGTGGTCTACGGCATGATCGTCTATGGCAGCGTGGTGCAGCTATGGGGTGTCGATAACTCGCTGACCTTCAAGCACTACGTTACCGCGTTCTCAGTCCGTTTTGAGGACGAAGGCATCCGCTGGACCGGCGCCGCGTGGGACAGCTTCTGGACGACCATCACCATCGCGGCCATTGCGGCACCCTTGACCGCTGCCGTGGGGCTCGTCACCGCGTACCTGCTGACGCGGCAAAGCTTTGCGGGCAAGAACGCGTTCGAGTTCGGCACGATGCTGTCCTTCGCGATCCCCGGCACCGTCATCGGCGTGAGCTACATCCTCGCCTTCAACGTGCCGCCGATCGAGATCACCGGCACCGGCGTGATCCTTGTCGTCAGCTTTATCTTCCGCAACATGCCCGTGGGCGTGCGCGCAGGCATCGCGTCGATGTCGCAGCTGGACAAATCGCTCGACGAGTCCTCTCTGACCCTTGGCGCCAATTCCTGGCAGACCTTCCGGCGCGTGATCCTGCCGCTTCTCAGGCCCGCGATCCTGGCCGCGCTGGTCTATAGCTTCGTGCGAGCCATGACCGCGATCTCGGCGGTGATCTTCCTTGTCTCGGCGGAGTATGACATGGCGACCAGCTACATTATCGGGCGGGTCGAGAACAACGATTACGGGCTTGCGATTGCGTATTCGACCAGCCTGATCTTCGTCATGTTGAGCGTGGTTCTGATCATGCAGCTGATCATCGGGCGCACGCAGATCGGGCGGCGCATGTCGCAATCGCGGACCAATGTTTGAGGTGACACCATGAAAATCAGCTCCAAGGCCGCCCCGGTCAGGTTCGAAGGCGTCGGCAAGACGTTCGGTAAGGACGTGGTGGCGGTCGACAGCATCGACCTGCAGATCGATGCGGGCAAACTGGTCACCCTGCTGGGCCCGTCGGGCTGCGGCAAGACCACGACATTGCGCATGATCGCGGGGCTTGAGATGGCCACCTCCGGCCGCATCCTGATCGGCGAGCGCGATGTGACGCGGCTGCCCGCAACCGACCGGGACGTATCGATGGTGTTCCAGTCCTACGCGCTGTTTCCGCATATGAGCGTGCTGGAGAACGTGATGTACGGGCTGACCTTCTCGGGCTTTGACAAGGGCGAAGCCCGGTCCCGCGCCCTGGCCGGGTTGGAGCTGGTGGGGCTCAAGGGCTTCGACGGGCGCCTGCCCAGCGAGCTGTCGGGCGGACAACAACAGCGCGTCGCTGTCGCCCGGGCACTCGTTCTGGAGCCGCAGGTTCTGCTGTTCGATGAGCCGCTTTCAAACCTTGATGCGAAGCTTCGTCGACAGGTCCGCGAGGATATCCGCGCCATCCAGCAGGATCTTGGCCTGACGGTCGTCTACGTCACCCACGATCAAGAAGAGGCCCTTGCCGTCTCCGACGAGATCGTCGTGATGCGCAACGCGTCCATTGCGCAGATCGGCACGCCGCGCCAGCTCTATGACGCGCCGATTGACCGCTTCGTGGCCGATTTCATCGGCGAGGCGAACCTGATCGACTGCACCATCGTACGCGTCGACGGCGATCAGGCGACGATCGAGATCGAAGGCTATCGCCACACCCTTCCGTCCCGTGATCTTCCCCCGGGGCCGGCAACACTCGCCGTGCGCCCGTCGCGCATCGTCATTGGCAGTGACGCAGGCATCAGCGCGACGGTGACAAAGGCGACCTATGTTGGCGTGCGGATGGAATACACGCTGACCGGCGCGTTCGGTCAGGTTTTTGCCGTGCAGGACAATGTGGACGATCCGCTTGAGACCGGCGCAGAGGTCAAGATGACCTTCGCGGATCGCGGCCCCGTGCTTTTGCCGGAAGGCTGATGTGGGCAAGCTGATCATCGTCTCCCACCCCGAAGTCGTGATCGACCCCGGGACAGAGATCACCGATTGGGGCCTGAGCGAGATCGGACGCAGGCGCGCGACGGCATTTGCCCAAAGTGATGTTGTAGCGGCGACACGCGCGATCTGGTCCAGCACCGAAGCGAAGGCGGTGGAGACTGCGGACATTCTTGCGGCGGCGCTTGACCTCTCCTTCACCACTGAGGCTGCTTTGGGCGAAAACGATCGCAGCGCCACCGGCTTTTTGCCGCGTGATCAATTTGAGTTGGCGGCAGACGCGTTCTTTGCGAACCCAAAGATCAGCTATCAGGGTTGGGAAACGGCCGTCGCGGCGCAGGCGCGTATCCGCCGGTCGGTCGGCAGTATCGTGGGCGCCCATGACCACGGAGATCTGGTGATCGTGACGCATGGTGCGGTGGGCACGCTGCTGTGGTGTCATTATGCCGGCGCGCCCATCGACCGAAAGTTCGACCAACCCGGGCAAGGTCATTACTGGATCGCTGATCTCGAAACGCTCAAACCGGAGTGCGGATGGCGCGCGTTGAAATAACGTCTCCCGTCAGTCCCAAGGGCCTTCGCAGATAGCCTTCAACGCATCAAAGACATCCGGTGTGCCGGCGATCACGCGATCGCCATCTTTGATCATTTCGCTGACATCTTGGTCCTCGATCACTCCGCCCGCCTCGGCGATCATCAATTGACCGGCCAGACAATCCCAAGCGTTCATGTGCTCTTCGACATACCCCAAAAGCCTTCCCGCGGCGACGTAGGCCAGTGAAAGCGCACCGCTCGCGTTGCGGTGGTAGAGCGCCCCGCGTTCGACCAGGGCGGCGATCACCGGGATGACATGCGCGGCTTCCACGCGGTTCGAGTAGCCGACAGAGACCGTACCGCTGTCCAAGGCAACCCCAGAGGCCACGCGCATGGGCTTGCCGTTCAGCGTCGCTCCGGCCCCGCGTTCGGCGACATAGGTCTCGTCCACGTTGGGCTCGACAATCACCCCGAGCTGGGTCTGTCCGTCCGACACACCGGCCAGCACGATGGTCCAGGCCGGAATGCCGTTGACGAAGTTCGTCGTCCCATCAATCGGATCGATCACCCAGTCGAAGCCGCTGGAGCCTTTGGTCGGCTCGTGCTCTTCGCCGAAGATCCCATCGTCGGGAAAGGCCTCGGCGATCTTCTTGCGGATGAAGGTCTCGACGTTGCGGTCGGCTTCGCTGACCCAGTCCTGCGCGCCCTTTTGATCCACGACCAAAGCGTCCCGGTCGGCGAAATATCTAAGCGCCAGCGCGCCTGCGTCCTTCGCGGTTGCGATTGCGAATTCTTTCCGGTCCGAGAAATTGGTCACGGGCACATCCACTCTTTGCTACGCCTCAACTGATAAAGGACCCGCGGCAGGAACACAAAGCCACTGCCGCACGTGCGGGCGCGAAACGGAAGTTTCTTACGCTGCTTTCAGATCCCCTGCCTCGCTTGCCGTTTGGCTTGAGCGCAGGCACAGCCGCAGCAAGGGCGGCACGGTCAGAAGGGTCAGAAAGGCGGACATGGACAGCCCCCCGACCACGACGGCCCCCAAGCCGCGGTACAGCTCCGAGCCCTCGCCGGGGAACAGGATCAGCGGCAGCATTCCCATTACCGAGGTCAGCGTCGACATGAAGATCGGGCGGATGCGGTTTCGCGTTGCCTCCTCAATCGCATCGACGGGCGACATGGACTCCTCGCGCAGATGATAGAGCGCCTGATGCACGATCAGGATGGCGTTGTTGACCACGATGCCCACCAAGATCACGAAGCCCAAGAGCGTCAGCATATCCATCGGTTGCGTCTGATAGAGGTTCAGCAGGGCAAGCCCGCCTACGCCGCCGGCGGCGGCCACAGGCACTGCAATCAGGATCACCAGCGGCAGCACGAAGCTTTCAAACAGGATCGCCATCACCAGAAAGACGATGATCAGAGCGACGATCAGGTTGATCTGGATCGCGTTCCAGGTCTGGTTCAGTTGGTCCGCGGTGCCCGATACCGACAGCCGGATGTCAGAAGGCAGGCCCTGCGCCTCCAAGGCTTGCACGACCTCGGTTTCCAGAAGCTCCACCGCGGCCTCCAGCGGCAAGGCGTCGGAGGGGCGGACTTCCAGCGTGACGGTGCGCAGACGGTCGCGGTGGCGGATCTCTGTGGGGCCTGCCGTCAGGATCACGTCGGACAAGGCCGACACCGGCACGATCTGCCCGTTGGGCGTCACGACGGGGTAGCGCCCGACATCCTGCGTCCGCAAGGCCTGCTGCACGGAGCGGTCACCGCGCAGCACAAGATCGATGCGCTCGGCACCGACGGTGACCTCGGCCACCCGCAAGCCATCATTGAAGGCGTCCACCGTCGCGGCCAGCCCGGAGCTGTCGAGACCTGCATCCGCCAGACGCTGGCGGTCCGGGATCAGTCGCACCTCCGGCGCGCCCAGCTCCAGCCCCGGGATAGGTCGGAATTGGTGGCCTTCGGAGCGTGGCAAGAGACCCGACACCATACCGGCCGCTTGCCCGGCGACGGCAAGAATTTCATTCAGGTCCTGCCCCGAGACGTTCAATTCAATCGTGCGCCCACCGCCGACGCCGCGGCCAAAGAGAGAGGGCTGCGTCATGAACCCGAATGTGCCCGGCTCCGCAAAGATGGGGCGCGACAGCACCGGGATCAGCTCACCCGCCCGCGCGCCGTCAACGGCGCTGGAGCCCACGAATGAATTTCCGGGCGTGGCGACGAAGAAGAAATTGTCGATGGTCGGCGTGCCGTCTTCGGTTTGCTCGTTTGGGGCGGCTTCCCACAAGGGGCGCGCGACGGTTTCGATCCGCTCGGCGATGGTTTGGGTGGTGTCGAGGTTGTAGCCGGGCGGCGGAATGATCAGACCGAAGACCAGATTGCGATTGCCCTCCGGCAGGTATTCAAGGCGCGGCAGAAAGGTGATGCTCGCCAAAACCGCGCCCCCGGCAATCGCCCCCACCATCAAGAGCCCGAGCGTGCGCGAGCGGACGGTCCAGCGCACGTACACCATTACCAACGCGCGAAAGCCGCCCGCGATGTGGTCGATGCCCCAAAGCCGGGTTGGCGTCTGGTCCTTGGCGCTGAGCAACCGGGAGGCCAGCGCCGGGATCACGGTGACGGCGACCACGAGCGACAGCAAGACCGACACCGAAATGGCGACGGCAATGTCGCGAAACAGCTGACCCGCCTCAAGCTGCATGATCAGGATCGGCACGAACACCAGCACGGTCGTGAGCGCCGACACGAGGATGGCTCCCCACACCTGCCGCGCGCCTTCGAAGGCTGCTTCACTGCGCGATTTGCCCTGTTCTCGCAGTCGGAAGATGTTCTCGAGCACAACGATGGCCGCGTCCACGATCATGCCCACGGCGAAGGCGATGCCCGCCAGCGAGATCACGTTGAGCGTGCGTCCCGTCAGCGCCATGACCACAAAGGTCGCCACGATCGACACCGGGATTGCCAACGAGACGACCAAAGTGGCGCGGGGTGAGCGCAGGAACAGCATCAGGATCAGCGCCGCCAGCGCGCCGCCAACCCAGATATTCTGTGTCACAAGGCCGATGGCGCCGTTGATGTAGATCGTCTCGTCATAGACTTGCTCCATCACCAGCCCTGCGCCCGCCACCGGGCCTTCAGCAAGCTGAGCAAGGACGATGCGGATCTCTTCCATCACCGCGATCACGTTGGCGCCGGACTCGCGGACGATGTTGAACGCCAGCCCCGGCTCGCCGCGGAAGCGCAGCCGCGTCGTCGCATCCGTGTAGGAGAAGGCTACCTCCGCCACATCAGCCACACGGACGAGGCCCACCCCGCCTGTGGCCGCGCCAGAGCGCAGCACCACGTTGCGGATGGCATCTTCGGTGTTCAGATTGCCCTCGGTCCGGACCACGTAGCGGCGCTTGCCCTCGTCCAGATCGCCTGCGGAGATAGAGATATTCTCTGCCCGAAGGACCCGGACGACCTCTGGCACGGTCAGGTTGTAGCGCGACAGCCGCAAGGGATCGACGACGATCTGCAGCTCTCGCGTGACGCCGCCAAACAGGTTGACGGCGGACACTCCCTCGATGCGTTCCACGCGGTCCTTGACCGTATCTTCGATGAAATCGCGGAAGGTCCCGATGTCGCGTGTGTTGCCCTCGGCCGCGGTCAGGATGACCCAAGCAATCGGGCTGTCATCGGCGCCGGAGGTGTTCAGCGTCGGCTCGTCGGCTTCTGCCGGGTAGCCACTGACCCGATCGAGCCGGTTCGACACAAGCAACAGGCTGTCGCCCATATCGGTGCCTATTGCGAATTCGAGCGTGACTTCCGCGCGCCCGGTCCGGGACCGCGACGTCATGATTTCCAGCCCTTCGAGCCCGCGCAGGGCTTCCTCCTGCAAGTTCACGATCTCGCGCTCGATTTCGGACGGCGCGGCCCCGGGCCATGCGGTTTCGACCACCACGATCGGCTTGCGAACATCGGGCGCCAGCTGGATCGGGATCCGGCTGAGCGCAATCGTGCCAAACAGGATGACGATCAAGACGGCGGCCATGACCGCAACGGGCCTCTCGATTGCGAAACGGATCGGGTTCATCAGTTGGTCTCGATCGGTGTCGGGTTAATATCTTGGCCCGGGCGAAGTCGCTCATTGCCGCGCACGACCACCTGATCGCCTGAGACAAGGCCGTTGACGACCTCGTACCGGTCGCCCGCCGGAGCGCCGATCTCGACCTGACGCGGTTGCGCCTTGCCGTCGACCGCCACAAAGACGGTCCATCCGCCCTGCGCCTGCACCAATGCGTCCTTCGGAACCGACAGGACATCCCGCGCCTCGCCGACCGGGACATCGACCGTCAGGGATTGGCCTACTGCCAGATTGCGCATGTCGCCGAGGCCTGAGGCGGAAAACCGGACGGCGCGCGTCCGGGTCGAGGCGTCTTCCACGGGAAGGATCGCGCGGAGTTCCAGCTCAACTGTGGCTCCGGTCTCAAGCAACCCGTTCATCTGCTGCCCCGGTTGCAGGTCCGCCACGAAGCGCGCCGGGATGCCCGCTTCGATCTCGAACGAGCCAGTATCAAGGATCGTCACGACGGGTGTGCCGGCCTGAATGAAGGCGCCGGGGATCGTCTGCACCTCCAGAACGATGCCCGAGAACGGGGCGCGGATGATGCTGCGGTTGAGCTGATATTCGGCCTCGGCCAGCTCGGCGCGGCTGCTGTCGAGCCGGGCCTGCGCTTCTGCAAGCTGCGCGCGAGCGATCTGGACCTCGGATTGGGAATCGTCGAACCGGCCTTGCGAAAAGGACGCCGAGTCGCGCAGCGCACTCACCCGTTCAAAGGAAACCTGGCGGCTGTTCAGCAACGCCTCGCTTGTGGCGACGCTGGCCTGTGCCTCTGATATCCGCGCGCGGGCTTGGCGGACTTGGATCGTCAGAAGCTCCTGGTTCAGTTCCACAAGAACGTCGCCTTCTGCGACCTGTGTTCCTGCCAAAACGTGGATCGTCTCGACGCTTCCCGCGACACGGCTGGCGACCGCACCGTTCCTAGCTGTGACGATCTCGGCAAAGACCGGCACGGTTTCCGAAAGGGTGCGCGTCTCGACGGTCTGGACGCCCACCGCCGACGCGCGGCCTTGCGCGTAAGCGGGCAGACCGCTCAATACGCTTGCGGCGAATGCCGCCGCTCCAAGCAGGGATCTCAACATGGTCACTCTCCAGCCTTACACCCCGGTGACATAGAGCGGACGACGCGTTTTCCATTGGTCCCGCGATCAATTGCGCGACAACCAGCGGCGGCGGTCATTCCATCTTCATGGCTTCGGTCTCGATGCGGATGCCGATTTCGTCTCCGACAAGACCGTTTGCGACGCCGTATGTCATACCGAAATCACTGCGCAGGATCGTGGTGGTCATTGACAGGCCCAGCACCTCGCGCCGATGTCCGAACGGATACTCGGCCACCTTGTTCAGGGTCACATCCAGCGTCACCGGCCGCGTCTGCCCAAGGATTGTCAGATCACCCGTGACGGTGCCGGATGTATCGCCCGTGGGCGTGCCACCGGAGGCGACAAAGGTAATTTCAGGGTGATCGGAGACGTTGAGAAAGTCCGTGTTGCGCACATGACCGTCGCGCGCCTCGTTGAATGTGTTGACCGACCCCGCATCGATGGCCACCGCCACATCTGCAAGCTCTTGGGTATCCACGTCATACATGAAGCTGCCCTGCAGATCGGTGAAAACGCCGAGGGTCTTGGCGAACCCGATATGATCCACCGTGAACGAGACCGCCGTGTGGGTCGGGTCAAGCTCGTAGCGCGCCATGTCGGCATGAGCTGCGATAGCGGAGGCTGCGAGGAAGGTCGTGGTGGCGAGAAAGCTGCGCATCATGTCATTTATCCCTTTGATCGGAGCGGGTTTCGGGGCCAGTGAAGATCGTCACCGCATGGGCGCGGTCTAGATATACTGCAGCTTGATATAGGGCAGCGCGTACAGAAGGCAGGTGTGATCGGATGCAGGGCACGCAACTGAGATGTGCGACATGGAATGTGCATCGCGCGAAGGGGCATGACGGGCGGGTCGACCCCGGTCGGGTCGTCGCAGCACTAGAGCAAGCCGTGGCGCCAGAGCGCCCCCAAGTTCTGGCCTTGCAGGAGGCCGATGGCGAATGCAGACCCCATGCCAGCATCTTCGACATGGCTGATATCGAAAAGCGCACGGGCCTTGAATACATCCATGGCCCGGACTCGCGTTGGGGCGATGACAGCGACGGATTTCTGGGCACCATCCTGTTCCTGTCGCCCGGGATGCGCCGGACGTGGATGGACGTGCTGGATTTGCCGGGCCATTGCCATCGCGGGGCCGTGTCGGTTGAGGTCATGCACGAAGACCGCCCGCTTCGGATCATCAGCACCCATTTGTCGCTGTCTCAGCCCCTGCGGGTCGTGCAGATGCGGATTATTGGGCAGTATGTGCGCCGCAGACCTGCTATGCAGACGATCTTGCTGGGGGATTTGAATGAATGGCGGCCCTGGGGTGGCATGATGTTCAATCGCGCTTTGACCGGAATGGATTTGCAAGGCCCGGCCTGCCGCAGCTTTCCCAGCTCTCGGCCGCTGTTGCCGCTCGACCGGATCATGACCGATGGTGCGGGTCAGGTTCTGGACATGCGGGCCGTCAGAACACGCGAGGTGGTCGAGGCCTCGGACCACCTTCCGCTGGTCGCGCGGGTCACAATTCGCTGATGTAAGTGAATAATCCGAGGTCTGGCGCGTAGACTTAGGTGTCCATCGGGCATTTCTGACCTAGATCAACCTCGTATCGGAATGGAAGATTTCATGCTTCGCAGCACGCCGCATCTTTTCGACCAACCTCGCCACGGCCGCTCTGTTCTGGGTGGGTTTCTCGGCGTTTCGGCCCTGCTGGCTTTGGCCTTGGTGGTGGCGTCACAGCTAGTTTTCGGGCAGGCACTGGTGCCGTTTGCAGCGTTCGCAATCGCGATGACCTTGGCGGTTTTCGGTCTTGCCCAAGGCTATCCGCACCGGGTTCTGGGCGCGTGCAATGTCGTCACGCTTGTACGGCTGGCCATGGTCGCGTTTCTCTCCGGCGCGCTGGTCGCGCCGGACGCATCGGAGTGGGTCTTCTTCGGGGTGGCCAGCCTCGCCTTCGCGCTGGACGGTCTGGATGGCTGGCTGGCGCGTCGATCAGGGTTGGTCTCCGATTTCGGGGCCCGGTTGGACATGGAAACGGACGCCGCTCTGGGCGCGGTGATCGCGACATGGGTTCTTGTCAGCGGGACGGCCGGGGCCGAGGTGCTGGTCCTCGGCTTCATGCGCTACGCCTTCCTTGCGGCTGCGTTTTTCGTTCCCGCCTTACGCGCGCCGCTGCCACAGGCGTTCCGGCGCAAGGCGATTTGTGTTGTGCAGATCGCGGCCTTGCTGATTTTGGTGTTCCCCCTGACGCCCGGCACCTTGGTGGTCCCCGTCAGTGTTGCGGCGGCCCTGCTTCTGACCTGGTCCTTCCTAATTGACACCGTGTGGCTCTTGAGGCGCGCTGCATGACGCGCGTCTTGGGTCTTGTGCTGGCCACGGCCATGCTGTTCGGCGTGCTCGTCTTGCCGAACCATCCTGGCACGATGACCTGGGGGGCCTTGAACAGATGGCCGTTGGAGCTGCCGGTGCTTGTGCTTGGCATGATCGCCATCGGACGGCTCTGGGGCGTGACCTATGGGGTGGCGCTTCTTTTGCTCGCGGCTGTCGTGATCAAGCTTGCCGATTACGCGATGTTCAGCGCCTTCAATCGCACGTTCAATCCGATCCTCGACACTTTTCTCATAGGCGCGGGTCTGGGCCTGCTGCGTGACAGCATCGGTGGCGCATTGACGGTGCTGGCGGTCCTCGCATCTTTTGGGCTGCTGGTGCTTATGTTCATCGCGCTCGAGCGCAGTCTGCGCGCGTGGGCCGGCCTGACCAAGGCCCCCACCGCCCGGGTCGTGGCCGCGAGCCTTGCTCTGCTTTGGGCGGGGTGGGCTGCGGCGGATATCGGGCACCACCTGGGATACTGGAAATTCAAGGACAGCCCGCCGGGCACCGCGTGGACCACGCGCTTGACGCTCAAGCGCGGGATCGAGCTGCAGCAAACCGCAACCGAGCTCGCGCGCTTTGCAGAGCGGGCCGCCGACGACCCTTACGGCGATGCGACGGGCCTCTTGGGCGCGTTGGACGGACGGGACGTGATCGTGATCTGGATCGAAAGCTACGGGCGGGCCAGTTTCGACAATCCGCTTTATGCGCCTACGCATCTTACAACATTGCGCGCCGCCGAGGCCGACATCGCGCGCACCGGGATGGCGATGCGCAGCGGCTGGCTAACCTCGCCCACCGCAGGCGGGCAAAGCTGGCTTGCCCATGGCGCCCTGTCCAGCGGGCTTTGGACCTCGGACAACGGTCGCTACAACGCGATGCTGGCGAGTGGCCACAAGTGGCTTTTCCACTTTGCGCAAAACGCGGGCTACCACACGACCGCGATCATGCCCGCGATCACGGTCGGATGGCCCGAAAGCCTCGCCATGGGCTTCGACACGGTCATCCCCGCCGCTGACATCCCCTATAAAGGTGCGCGTTTCCGCTGGGTGACGATGCCCGATCAGTTCACGCTTGCGCGCTACCGGGATCTTATGCCCAAAGATGGCCGCCCGAATTTTGTGCAGATCGCCCTGATCTCGTCCCACGCGCCTTGGACGCCGATCCCGGATATGATCCCTTGGGAAGACATCGGCGACGGGACGGAATTCAACGAGATGGCACAGCGCGGACCCTCCCCCAAGGTGCTTTGGCGTGACCGCGACGCCGTGCGCGACGCGTATCGTCGCGCCGTCGACTATTCCCTGCGCGCGACCCTGTCCCATGTGTCCCACCTTGGCGCAGATGCGCCGCTTGTGATCGTCGCGGGCGACCATCAGGCGGCGAGTTTCGTGGCTGGCAGCGAGAACAAGGATGTTCCGGTGCACATGATCGGCCCCTCGGACATGCTGGAACGGATAAGCCACTGGGGCTGGACCGACGGGCTTGTCCCGGATGCGGATAGCCCGGTGCGGCGGATGGACAGTTTCCGCAATGATTTCCTCGACGCGTTCTCAAAGACGCAGGTGGTGGAGCGATGAAGGCCCGCGTTCTGAAATTCGCCGTATCCATTGGCTGCCTGCTCGTTTTGTTGCGGTGGGCCGACCCGACCGCGGTCTTCGCGCAGCTGAGCGGAGCGGAACCCGTGTGGATTGGGGCTGCTTTTCTGGCGCTTACGGCCGCGACGTTTTCCATGGCAGCCCGCTGGCAGATCGTGGCCAAGGCGTTCGGGCTGCATTTCAGCTACCCGTTTGCGCTGCGGGAATACTACCTCGCGCAGCTGATCAACACGTCCCTGCCCGGCGGTGTCGCAGGAGACGTCACCCGGGCTGTACGCGCCAGACGTGCCGCTGATATGAGCAGCGCCGCGCTTTCGGTCATGGCAGAGCGGATGCTTGGCCAGGTGACAATTTTCGCGCTTATGTTCGTCGGGTTTGCTTTCGTTTTATTCTGGCCTGACGGTTCGGGATGGGCGCGTCTTGGCTGGATTGTCCTTTCGTCGATTGCGGTCGGAGCGGCGGTGATTTTGGCATTGGCCCGGCGCGACGGCGCCACTGCCGCGTTTCTTCGGACAACTATGGCTCAGCTCAAATCACCTCAGATCTTGCTGCACAGTGCCGTCACGTCTTTCTGCCTGATCTTTGCCTTCTACGCCTGCGCGCAGGCGATCGGCACAGAGCTGTCTTCGAAAGCCTTTGCGACCGTTATCCCCCTTGTCCTGAGCGCCATGCTTGTGCCGTTATCTGTCGGCGGCTGGGGCTGGCGCGAGGGGGCTGCGGCCGCGCTTTTCCCGCTTGTCGGCGCGCCTGCCAGTGCGGGCATCGCCACAGGCATCCTTTACGGGGTCGTCGTCTTCATCGCGGCGCTCCCGGCGGCGTTCCTGCTGGCGGCGTCGCAAAACATTGAACCCTTCACACCAAAACGAAAGCCTGATCTCTCATGACCCAACCCGTTCATCTGACCCGCCGTTTCTTCCTTCAGACCACCGGCGCCGGTGTTGCAACCGCCGCAATGGGCCTGCCCGCCCTGGCCGCGACATCGGTCAATTTTCAGCTCTCATGGCTTCATTCCGTGCAGTTCGGTGGCAGCTACATCGCGGCCAAGAAGAATTATTGGGCGGATCAGGGGCTCGACGTCTCGCTGAGCCAGGGCGGTCCCAACGCCCCGGTCGAGCCGCCGGTGGTCTCGGGTGCGGCCCTGGTTGGCATCTCCGCCGCGGATTACACCGCGGCTGCCGTGGCCCAAGGCGCGCCGTTCAAGATCATCGCCGTGGCGATGCAGAAGAACCCGTTCGCCATCGCCTCCCTTGCGGGCAATCCGGTCAATGCGCCCGCTGATCTGGTCGGCAAACGCATCGGCATGGCTGTTGCCAATACGCCGGTCCTGCAGGCGCTGTGCACCTTGAACAATGTCGATATCGACGCCATTGAAATCGTGCCGACCCAGTACGACCCCGCCCCCCTTGTCAGCGGTCAGGTGGATTGCCTGCTGTGCTGGGAAACCGATCTGCCCGTGGCGATGACCGTGCAGGGGGTGGACAACACAACGATGCTGATGGCCGATCACGGCTACGCTTTGCACTCCCAGACATACATCGCGACCGAAGACGCCATCGCCAACCGCCGCGCGGACCTGATTGCGTTGCTCAAGGGCGAGGTCATGGGCTGGAATGACTACGAGGCAGACACGGATGCCGCCGCCGCCCTGACCGTCGAGATGTTCCCGGATGCGGGCCTGGAGCTGGAGACCCAAAAACTGCAGGCCGCGCGGCAGGTGCCATTGATGTTTTCCGATCTGACGGCCGAGAACGGTTTTGGGTGGTTCACGGACGAGACGGTCGCGGCAAATATCGAAACGCTCGCCCTTCTGGGGCGCGATGTGTCTGCGGACCTGTGGGATCGATCGCTTCTTGAAGAGGTGCACGGCTAGTCAGCACCCAGAGTGCCGCTGTGACCGCCGGCTTGGACATACTGTGCGACGCCATCACCAAACGGTTTGATGCGACCGAGGCGGTCGCACCCTTTTCCGTGTCCTTTGGCGCGGGACAGACAACGGCGCTTGTGGGGCCGTCGGGCTGTGGCAAATCCACGATCTTGCGGATGATCGCGGGGTTGGAGGCGCCCGACAGCGGCACTTTGACTTTGGGCGGTGCGCCGCCAAAACACGCGGCGCGGCGCGGCGCGTTGGCGATGGCCTTCCAGGACCCGTCGCTTTTGCCGTGGCGCACGGTGCGCGCGAACATTGCCCTCGGGGCCCAGCTCGCGCGCAAGTCCGCGGGCGACGTCGATGCCTTGATCGATCTGGTGGGGCTCGCGGGCTTTGCGGACCACCGCCCGGCGGAGCTGTCGGGCGGCATGCGCCAGCGCGCCGCAATCGCGCGCAGTCTGATTTCCGCGCCGGAAGTCCTGCTGCTGGACGAGCCGTTCGGCGCGGTTGATGCGATGACCCGAAGGCGGCTGAACGAAGATTTGCCGCCCCTGTGGCGGTCCAAAGGTGCGACGGTCGTGCTCGTCACGCACTCGGTGCAGGAGGCGGTCTTGCTTTCCGACCGCGTTCTGATCCTGTCGCCACGCCCGGCCCGGATCGTCGCCGACATCCCCGTGACGCTGGACAGGCGAGATACATCCGTCGTCGACACGCCCGCCTTTTCGACCCTGTCCCGCACGGTATTTGACGCGTTGGAGCAGGACGCATGAGCCCGATCCGCGCCATCATCTGGGCCGTTGCGGGCCTGTTGGGCTGGGAGTTGGCGATGCGACTATACCCGCAGGCCGTCCTGATCAGCAGCCCCTTGGGCATCGCCCGCCACATCGCGGAGAACGCATCCCTTCTGGCCCGCGCGACATGGGAGACCTCTACCAATGCCGCATGGGGCTTTCTCTGGGGGAACCTCGCTGCGGTGATCTTGGGCTCGGTCATCGCAGTGGTGCCGCGCAGCGCGCGCGCTCTGTCAGCTCTAGCCTTGCTGGTCTTCTGCATTCCGCTGATCGCCAGCGGACCCATTCTGAGGGTTCTGTTCGGCCCCGGGGTCGGGCCGCAAATCGCGCTTGGGGCTTTGGCGGTTTACTACACCACCCTGTTGGCCTTCCTCGTCGGCGTGCGGGCGGTCTCGCAGAATTGGACCGATCTGATGCAGATTTACGGTCGCGGGACAGTGTCCACGTTTCTGCGCATTCGCGCGCGCGCCAGCCTTCCATACCTGTTCGTCGGGTTGCAGATCAGCGCACCAGCGGCGTTTCTGGGCGCCATGATCGGCGAGTTTACCGGCGCCGAGCGTGGCCTTGGGGTCCTCACCCTGCGTGCGTTGCGAGGGCTGGACACGGATGCGACCTGGGCGCTCGCCTGTCTGGCCGCCCTGATTGCCATGTCGGCCTACGCGCTGCTCGGCTGGCTGGGGGACCGGCTGGTGGGGTATCGACCCGTCCTGCTGCTCTCCGCTCCGTCGACGGCGGCGCCCCGTTCGATATGGATTAGGCTGCTTGAGCTTGGTCTGATCACGGGCCTCGTGCTGGTGCTGTGGCAGGTGTCGATGGACGGAGCGGGATTGAACCGCTTCTTCGCCAAGCGACCGGGCGACGTGTGGGCCTTTCTCATGGACCCGCAGAACCGCGCGACGATCCAGACAGCTCTGGTCGAGACGTTGGCGTTTGCCGCGCCGGGCTATATTGCGGGGCTGGCCCTCGGCGCGGGCCTCGCTGCGGCGCTGATGCTTGCCCCGGGATTGAGCCGGGCCACGATGCCGGTCGCGGTCGCCCTGCGGGCGGTGCCGATCATAACGACCGCGCCGCTTTTGGTGCTGGCCTTCGGACGCGGATTGGTGGGCACGATGGTGGTGGTCGCCGTAATGATCTTCTTTCCGACATTTGTGGCCTGCCAGCAGGGGCTGCGGCAGACGCCGGGGCAGATCGTTGATCTGTTCAAAAGCTACGAGGCCGGTCGTTGGCACCTTTTGCGCGCGGCACAGCTTCCTGCGATGCTGCCCGCGTTCTTCGCGTCCGCCCGCATGGCTGTGCCTGCGGCCCTGCTCGCCGTGACGACTGTCGAATGGCTTGCAACCGGCAAGGGCATCGGCCTGCTGATGGCGATGACCGCCAGCACATCGGACTACAACATGCTCTGGTCCTGCGTCGCCGTGCTTGCCGTCGTGGCCGTCACCGCCTATGGCGCGGTCGCGGCGGTGGAGCGTTCGGTCCTGCGCATCTATGCCAGCGAGCAGGTAACATGACCCAAGCCGTTTTCGCGATCCCCGGCGACAAGGATCGCCGCACCGGGGGCTTCATCTACGAGGCGCGCATCCTGCGCGAGCTCAACGCCCTTGGCTGCGTGACGGAGCATCTCGAACTGCCCGACAGCTTCCCGGACCCAACACCGGGCGATATGGCGACCACGCTTCGCGCGCTCTGTGCCGTGCCGTCGGACCAGAAGATCATCCTCGATGGTCTGGTCTTCGGCGCAATCGATCCCGAAGGACTGTCCCGGGTCAGCGCCCCGGTGATTGCGATGATCCACCATCCGCTTGGCCTCGAGACGGGGCTTGATCCGGCGCGCGCGGCTTTTCTGTTGAAGAATGAAGCCGCCGCCTTGCGCTACGCCGATCACGTCATAGTGCCAAGTCCAGAAACCGCGCGGGTTTTGTGCCAACAGCTTGGCGCGGACCGCGACCGTATCACGGTGGCGCAACCGGGCTTTGACCGTCCCGCCGTGGATCGGAAGCCGGCCGACCCGCCCCTGATCCTGTCCGTCGGACTTCTGGCCCCGCGCAAGGGGCATGACGTTCTGCTTGCCGCTCTGGCTCGGCTGAAAGAGCTGCCGTGGCAGGCCGAGATTGTCGGCAAGTCGCATGATCCGGACTACGCCAAAGCCTTGCACGCTCAGAGACGCGCGCTTGGCCTCGATCAACGCGTCGAGTTTCTAGGAGAGCTGTCTCAGCACGCACTTACAGACCGCTTCAACGCCGCATCCGTGTTCGCGCTGGCCACGCGATACGAAGGCTACGGCATGGTCCTGAGCGAAGCGATGATGTACGGCCTTCCGGTCGTGACCTGTGACGTCGGCGCGGTGCCGCAGACCGTCGGCGAAGCGGCCCTTCTCGTGCCACCCGACGATCCGGCGCGCCTTTCAGACGCGTTGGAGCGCATCATTGGTGATCCGAGCGAAGCCGCGCGCTTCTCCCGTCTCTCTGCCGAAAAGGCGGCTCAGTTGCCGCAATGGCGAGATACGGCTGAAGTCTTTGCCAGAGTTGTTGAACGGAGCTTCGAGTGAAGAAGAACTCTGCGACAAGTGAATGGAACAATCTAGGTTTTTAGATCTCGCGCGCAGAATGTCGCAGATGATCTTTTTTCATAGCGCCGGGCTGCGCAATGCAGCGTTTGCCAGAAGATATATTAAGACCCGTAAACGGTCGTTGGACCGTAGCTTAACAGGTCACGCCGAGAAGAATTGTTCGATAAACGGTTCTTCCCTCCGCATTCG
The DNA here is from genome assembly GCF_003054285.1 of Litoreibacter ponti. NCBI lineage: Bacteria > Pseudomonadati > Pseudomonadota > Alphaproteobacteria > Rhodobacterales > Roseobacteraceae > Litoreibacter > Litoreibacter ponti. Next base: position 512,718 of record NZ_QBKS01000002.1, on the reverse strand, counting down.
AAGGTCTGTCGGCCCGATCATATCTATCTAATTCTTAATGACTTAGGGAGATAGCTCAGGATCAATCCAAAAGGGCGTCAATCTCGCTGCGATCGGGCATGGACGGCGCGGTGCCCGGGCGGGTGACCGAGATGCCGGCGGTTGCGCAGCCGAAACGCAGAGCCTGCTCGGCGGACATTCCTTCTGCCAGCGCCACGGCGAAACCACCGTTGAAGGCGTCGCCCGCGCCAGTGGTCTCGACCAGCTTACCGGCCTCTATGGCAGGGACATGGAGGGCAATTTCGCGGTCCTTGTAAAAAACGCCCTGGGCGCCCAGCGTGACGATCGCGGCGCCGACACCGTGATCAAGCAGCCAGTCCGCGGCGCGCGCGGCATCGTCGGGGGTTTTCACGGCTATTCCAGTGATCCCTTCGGCCTCTGTCTCATTGGGCGTGATGTAGTCGCACAGCGCGAGCATATCATCGGACACCGCTGCGGCAGGGGCAGGGTTCAGGATCGTCTTCGTGCCGCCGGCGCGGGCGATTTCCAGGGCGCGGTGCGCGGCCTCCATCGGCTGCTCGAATTGGGTCACGAAGACATCGGCAGATTGGATGAGCTGCGTCTTGGCCTCGACATCGGCGACGGATATCCGCCCGGCAGCGCCAGGGGAGACGATGATGGCGTTGTCGCCGGTGTTGTCGTCGATGAAAATATAGGCCGCGCCGGTGTAGCTTTCGTGATCGATCGTGACTTCGGGGATCACCCCGGCGGCGTCCCAGGTGTCATGCGCCATCTGTGCGAAGATATCGTCGCCAAGGCGCGTGATGAAATGCACGTCTCCACCGGCCTTCGCTGCGGCGACGGCCTGATTTGAGCCTTTGCCGCCGGGGCCGAGCGCGAAGCTTTTTCCAAGGATCGTTTCGCCGATCCTTGGTTGGCGGTCCGTCCGGTAGGCGGTGTCGGCGACGAAAACGCCAAGGATGACAATCTTGCTGGTCATGCGCCTTACTCCTCGGGTGGGATCACGCCCTTGCGGAACATGAAGCAGCCGTAAAAGCGCCGCTCGCCGGTCTGGATCACGGCGTAGGCCTCGCGGGCGCGGTCATAGAACTCGAACCGTTCAATGCCGATCATCGGGCGGGAGCGCCCTTCGGCGGTGTCGATCACCTCTTGCACCTCAGCCTGAACCGGCGGCACCTCGTCCTTGGCGTCGACCATTTCCATCCGTCCGGCGAAATCATCAACGAAAGTATCAAGCGGCATCACGCTCAACACGGCTTCCGCGGCCTCGGCCGCCGTCAGGTTATCCATGCGCAAAAGCTCCCCGAGGACAGTCGAGCGCGACACCTGATCGGACGGGAAATTCGTATCCGCGATCACCAGCGCGTCTCCGTGCCCCATCGCCCGAAGTGCAAAAAGCACCTCGGCGTTCAGCCTGCTGTCAATTCCCTTGAGCATCCTTGGTGTCTCCCTTCAGCCGATCCGCGCACCACTTTCGGGGTCGAAGAAATGTACGGCATCGCTTTGCGGTTTCAGGTGTATCTTCTGGCCGGGCCTGAGCTCTCGACGGTCGCGAAGCACGGCGGTCATTTCCGTTCCGTCCGCGCGCAAAATGACATGCGTCTCCGAACCGGTCTGCTCCACCACGGTGACCTCCGCGGGAAGACCATCATCGGCCACCATCAGGGCTTCAGGGCGCACCCCGATCCAGACCGAGCGCCCGTCTTCGGTTCCGTCATTGCCCGCGACCGGAAAGCGCGCGGACCCAACGCTAGCCCACACGCCGCCATCGGCATGGGACAGCGTCGCGTTGATCAGGTTCATCGACGGCGATCCGATGAATTCGGCCACGAATGCGTTGGCGGGCTTGTCGTAAAGTTCCAGTGGAGAGCCGATTTGCGCTACGTGCCCGTCGCGCAGGACCACGATCTTGTCTGCCATGGTCATCGCCTCGATCTGGTCGTGGGTGACATAGACCGTGGTTGTCGAGAGCCGTTGATGCAACTCCCGAATCTCAGCGCGCATCTGGACCCGCAGCTTCGCGTCGAGGTTGGACAACGGCTCGTCGAACAGAAACACCTGAGGATCGCGCACGATCGCGCGCCCCATGGCCACGCGCTGTCGCTGGCCGCCGGACAGCGCACGGGGGTATCGGTCGAGATAGGGCGTCAGGCCAAGGACATCAGCGGCGCGCTCCACGCGCTCTTGCACTTCGGCCTTCGGCATGCGGCGCATGCGCAGCGCGAAAGCCATGTTCGCAGCAACTGTCTTGTGGGGATAGAGGGCGTAGTTCTGGAAGACCATGGCGATGTCGCGTTCGGCGGGCGGCAGGTTGTTGACCAGGCGCTCGCCGATACGAATGTCGCCGGAGCTGATGCCTTCGAGCCCTGCGATCATGCGCAGAAGGGTCGACTTGCCACAGCCCGAGGGGCCAACGAGGACCACAAATTCGCCATCCGCAATGTCGATATCCAGCCCGTGGATCACTTCGACATTGCCGTAGGACTTCTTCAGCGATCGGATCGCGACGTTCGCCATTCTACCCTCCCCGGTATGGTCCCGACGCTAGCGGAGCAATGCGGCTCTGTCCACGCCGGGCAGCGCCACGCGCCCAAGATCGTTGACACAATGAGGGTTCCACTGAAACACTGAGCAGACCGGGGAGCGCTGCGTGGGGGCACAGAGGCAAAGCCCAATCCCACTTTTGCTGCGGTCCGCCGATGGTTTGGGACGACACTGCGTCGTCTTCTTGGGAGGAGAAATTTAAGTGAAAGTTGAACATTACAATGCGTTGATGGCACGCCATAAGATGAGCCGTCGCAAACTGCTGAAGGGGGCCGCGAGTGTCGGCGCCATGGCAGCCGCCAGCGGTGCGATCCCAATGGCGGTTTTGGCGGATGCCCATTCCAACCTGCGTGCGGAGCTTCTTTCCATTCCGGGCGTCGGCCAAGGCTCGCCTACGGATGCCGATTGGCAGAAGGTTGGGGAACTGACCCTCGGGCCCACCAAAGAGCGTGTGCAGGAAGGCGAGTTCGACGGGATCGAGCTGACCTTCATGGGGCTCAACAACCAGAACCTGCATAACTTCCTGTTTCGCGGTTTCCTCAAGCCATGGGAGGCCTACACGGGCGCGAAGATCAACTGGATCGATCTGGCGCAGGCCGACTACAACCCGCGTCTGCAGCAGGCGATTGCCACCGGAACCGTTGATTTCGACATCATCGAGATGGGTGCACCGTTTGAGGGTGACACCGCGGGCAAGGGCCTGCTCGACGAGATGCCCGAATGGGTTAAGGAGCAGATCGAGGCCGATGATCTTGTCGACTACCTCAAAGAGCCGGTCGGCACATGGGATGGCAAGACTTACCGGATCACGATCGATGGCGACTGCCACACCTTCGCGTACCGGACCGACTATTTCGGTGACGGCGGCATCGGTGGCGCCGAGGTGCCGCGCACATGGCAGCAGATCAATCAGGTGACGAAGGATCTTGTCGGAAAGGAAGACCCGCTGACCGGCCTGCCGGCGCATGGGTATCTTGACCCGCTCAAGGGCTGGGGTGGCTTCGGGATGTACTTCATTCTCAACCGTGCCGCGGCCTACGCCAAGCACCCGGATGATCCGGCCTGGCTGTTCGACCCGGACACCATGAAGCCGCGCGTCAACAACCCGGGCTTCGTGCAGGCCATCCAGGATGTACTCGACCTGATCGAGGCAGATGCCTACCCGACCGACCAGATCAACGCGGACCCGGGCACGACGGCGTTCCAGCAGTTCCTTGCGGGAACCGGCTCGATGCTGATGTGGTGGGGCGATGTGGGCTCGTCCGCACGGACGTCCGACACCTCGGTTGTGGGCGACGTCGTCGGCTTCGGGATCAACCCGGCCTCGGAGCGGCGCTACAACGCGGCCGCCGGTGCCTGGGAGGAGGAGATGAACGAAGCTCCGCAGATGGCCTACATTGGCTGGGGCGTCTACGTCACCAACCGCGTCTCGGGCGACGAGAAGAAGCGCAAGGCGGCGTGGTCCGCGGCAGCGCATCTGGGCGGCAAGGACCTGTCGCTTTGGACGTCGGCCTATCCGTCGGGCTTCCAGCCCTATCGCAATTCGCACTTCCAGTTCCAAGAGTGGGAGGCCGCAGGCTACGACCGTGCCTATGTCGAGGACTATCTCGGCTCCAACGCGGACAGCTACAACCACCCCAACGCCGCCATCGAGCCGCGCATTCCGGGCATCTTCCAGTACTACTCGGTCGCCGAGGATGAGTTGGCCAAGGGCTTTGCCGGTCAATATGGCTCTGCGCAGGAAACCGCAGACGCAATCGCGGCCGCCTGGGAAGAGATCACCGACCAGATCGGTCGTGACAGCCAGATCGCGCTTTACAAGGCGTCGCTGGGGCTATGAAACGGATGGCCGCGCGTGCAAGCGCGCGGCCAACCTGACCGAAAGGCGCGAGCTAGATTGCGCCGCAATGGCAGCCACGCTTTTTTCTTGAGCATCAATGGGTAACGGGACACACTCCACACATGAGTGAGGGCGAGTATCTCCATGTTGTCACGCGTGACGACATCTCGGACGGGCGCCGGCAGTTCGGGCGTCTGATCGTGTGGGTAACGGCGGCTCTGACGATCCTCGTCGCTATTCTGCAAGTCTTGGATCACCGTGGTGCCATAGACCTCGGGTTTGAGAGTTGGCGCCCGACGCTCTACGCTTACTGCACCTGGATCGTCGCGTTCTGCTGGGCGCAGGTGCTGGTCCACGGGGAGCAGGGCAAAAGGCGGCTTTTTGTGGTCCCGGCGGCGATCTTCGTCGTCTCGATGGTGATCTTCCCGCTGATCTTTGCGCTGGGCATCGCGTTTTCCGATTGGAACCTCTCCAGCCCGGACGGGCGACAGTTCAACGGTCTCGACAATGTGCGCCAGATGTGGGGCGATCCGTTCTACTGGAACGCGATGACCAACATGGTCTGGTACTGCCTAGCCATCATCGTCGAATACGCCATCGCCTTTGGCCTCGCACTGATGCTCAATTCACAAATCCGCGGTCGCAAGTTCTTCCGGGTCGCCTTTCTGCTTCCGCTGATGCTGAGCCCTGTTGCGGTCAGTTGGATGATCGGCAAGTCGATGCTGGAGATCCGCTTCGGTCCGGTCTCGCGCCTTTTGCGCAATTTGGGCTGGGACAGCCCCAGCTTCTTCGGCTCTGCCGAATTGGCGCGCTTCTGGATCATGGCGATGGATGCGTGGACGTTCATCCCGTTCATGATGATCATGATCCTCGCCGGTCTTCAGGCCATTCCGCGCGAGCTTCGTGAAGCGGCTGAAGTCGATGGGGCCTCGCCCTGGCGGCGCTTCTGGGAGATCACGTTCCCGCTGATGCTGCCCGTCTCGATCACCGCGATCCTGATCCGCATCATATTCAAGCTTAAGCTCGCTGACATCATCATCAACGTCACCTCGGGCGGGCCGGGCGGTGCCACCGATAGCGTCACGTCCTTTATCTTCCGCGAATACCGGGATCGCTCCAACGTGGGCTACGGCACGCTTCTGGCCATCGTCTATCTCGTCGTCATCGTGATCGCGATGACCATCGTGATGAAGCTTGCGGATCGCTGGATGAGGCCAAGATATTGACCGATACGACCGACTCCAAGACGCAGATATTTCACGACAGCGAGGCCGATAAAGGCTTTCGCGCCGGATGGTGGTCGAGCCGTCTGCTGATCTACGGCATCTTGATCTTGTGGGCGTTCATCTGCCTGTTCCCGATCTACTGGACGATCACAACCAGCTTCAAGGCCGCGCCGGATGTCATGCGGGGCAACATGGTGCCATGGGTCGACTACGATCCGAAATGGCTTGGCTTCCGCTCGCTGGGCCTGTCGCCCGAAACCATCGGAAACGAGTCAACTGTCCGTGAAGAATTCCTCAAACGGTTCTGGAATTCGACCATCGTCGCGGTGTGCTCCTCGCTGCTCGCGCTGATTTTGGGCAGCATGGCCGCCTATGGTCTCAGCCGGTTCAGCTACAAGTTCGGCTTCATGAAGAATGGCGACATCCTGTTCTTCTTCCTGAGCCAATTGATCCTGCCGCCCGTGGTGCTCGCCCTGCCATTCCTCGTGCTTTATAAGGAGGTGGCGCTTCTCGACACGCGGATCGGACTTATCCTTCTCTACACCCTGACGGTGCTGCCCATCGTCATCTGGATCATGCGTGACCAGTTCGGCTCGATCCCCGCAGAGCTGGAGGAAGCGGCCCTGGTCGACGGGCTGTCGGTTTGGGGCGCGTTCTTGACGATCGTCGTACCCATCGCGCTGCCGGGAATGGTCGCAGCCTTCATCCTGAGCCTCGTTCTGACCTGGAACGAGTATTTCTTCGCGGCCCTTCTGACCTCGACCCACGCAAATACCTTACCTGTGATGGTGGCCAGTCAGACAGGATCGCAGGGCATCTCCTGGTGGTCGATGGCGGCGCTGTCCTTCATGGCGATCCTGCCGCTGATCGTGATCGGGGTCTTCCTTGAGCGGTTCATCATCAAGGGCATGGCCGCAGGGGCGGTGAAGTAGTCATCTTACCCAAGCGCGTGGGCGATCTCCTTCGTCTGCTCGTAGAGCTTCAGGAACAGCGGATACTGCCGCGCGTAGGCTTCGCGACGCACCGGCGCGACCTCGCGGCTGGCCGGGTTCCAATTTGTTATGTCGTCTGGGGCGGCGAGCCCGAGGGCCTGCGCGGCAAGGAAGGCGTCGCCGTAGGAGGCCCCGATGCTTTTGTCGCTGACGATCTGCGTCAGGCCGCTGATGTCCGACGTCGCTTGGAGCCAGACATCGTTTTGCGTCCCGCCGCCAACCGCCAGCACCCGGGCGGGCGCGGCTCCTGCGTCGCGGAACGTGTCGATGACATGGGCTGTGCCCATGGCAACGCCTTCCAGCACGGCGCGGTAGATGTCGCCGCGGCCATGGGTCAGGTTCAAGCCAAATAGCGCGCCCTTGGCGAGCGGGTCGTGGATCGGTGTGCGCTCGCCGGAGAAGTAAGGCAAGAACAGCAAGCCATTTGCCCCCGGCGGTGTTGCTTCTGCCTCAGAGGCCAGCGTCGCGAAGGCGTCGTCCTTTGGCAGCTCCCGCGCGAAGCGATCGCGAAACCAATGGGTCAGCGTTCCGGAAGTCGCGGCCCCGGCCATCGACGCATGGCTGCCCGGCGTCAGCCAGGGGGCGTACCAGAGCCTCGGGTCGCGCACCCGCTCGGCGGTGATCTGGATAATGAAGATCGTCGATCCCATCATCAGCATCATGTCCCCGGCGTCCTGCGTGCCGACACTGACCGCTTCCGCCGCCGCGTCGATTGTTCCGGCGGTGACAGGTGTGCCTTCGGCCAATCCCGTGGCCGCCGCCGCCGCGGCGGTGACATGGCCCGCGATCTCGGTCGACCAGAGCAGCCGCGGTAAGGCCGAAACGGCGATGATGTTGTCCGCCAATTCGTCGGTCCAGTCGCAGTGTGCGACGTCGTAGAGCGGCGAAAAATTGGCCGCGGTGTAGTGATCGATCACATATTCGCCCGTCAACCTGTGCACGAGAAACGAGGTCGATGTCAGAATCTTTTCGGTCTTCTCGAATATCTCGGGCCGATTGCGTTTGAGCCACAGGATCTTCGGCCCCACCGATTGCGATGTGAGCGCGTTGCCGCATCGATCAAGGATCGTCTCCGCCCCGATCCGGGCGTCGAGCTCTGCTATTTCGGCGCTTGCGCGTGTGTCGACGCCGTAGAGCACGCCATTCATCAGGGGGGCACCGCTGGCGTCGACCGGAAGCATGCAGGGGCCAATGGCACTGACCGCGACGCCCGCAATCTCCGTAGGCGCGATGTTCGAGCTGTCGAGAAGTTTGCGGGTGATATGGACGAAGTCGCCCCACCAATCTTCCTCGGGGCGGTGCTCTGCCCACCCGGGCTGCGGCACGATCATTTCGTGGGGCCGCTGCGCCTCCGCGATGATCTGCCCCGTCCGGTCAACGATGACGCCTTTCGACGAATAGGTCCCGATATCGACGCCAAGGGTGTAACTCATCGCAAGGCTCCATCTCGGCTTAGATCGAAATCCGGTCCCACCCGCGCAAGGGCCGCTTGCAAAAGACTGCTAAGCGCGTCGAGATCGCGGAAATCCACCACCTCGCGGGACGCATGCGAATATCGAAGCGGGAAGCCCATATCGATTGACGCGACGCCGCCGCCTACCAACTGCACATAAGACAGGTCGGTCAGCACCCCGGTTTGTGCGCTACGCTGAAGCGGGATGTTTTCGGCTTCGGCCGTGTCTTCGAAAAGCCTGACCATGGCGGGATGCGGGATCACGCCGTTCAGGGTTCCGCGCCCGTGGAAGGAATAGAGCGACATGCCGGGTCCGCCGCCGAGAACCATGTCGCCCAAGGCCGCCATATCCGGCGTATCCGTGGCGAGCATCAGATCAATCTGGATCGCCATGTCGGGTTTAAGCCGTTCGGCGAGGGGAAGGGCGCCGCGCAGGTTGAACTCTTCAAGCGTGGTGAAAGCGAGGTGCACGGTCGGGCCGTTTTCGCGCGCGGCCAATGCACGGGCCACATCCAGAAGCACCGCACATCCGGCCCGGTCGTCAAGCGCGGGTGCCGCGATGCGGTGGGGGCCCATCGCCACGCTGCTGGGGGCATACACCACAGGCGATCCGATCCGAACGCCCGCGCGCTCGGCCTCTTCCGCGCTCTCGAAGCCGCAATCAACATAAAGATCGCCGACGCGGACCACAGAGTATTTCTCCTCGGGCGGCGTGGCGTGATGGCTCTTGTTTGCGATGATGCCGACAATATCACTGTCTGCCGCGCAGATCAGGACCTCTTGGCTGGCCAGTGCGCGTTCAGGCACACCGCCCAGCCGGGTCAGACGCAGAAAGCCGTCGGCCTCGATCTTGCGCACGACAAAGCCAAGCTGGTCCATGTGGGTGAACAACATGACCGACGGGCCTGTGCCCTCGAAGGTGGTCCAAAGATTGCCGAGGCGGTCGGTGTCATGGGCACAGCCCAGGTCTTCCAACTCTGCCGCAATCACGCGGCGCACTCGATCCTCGTGGCCGGACAGACCGGGCACGGCAAGCAGTCGCTCCAGAAGCGCCCTCATCGCGCGGCCTTTGCGCGGTCCATGAAGTCCTTGGCGCGGTCGGGGTCGACTGCGTTCCAGGTGTCGCCGTCAACCTTCAGCGAGGAGCCGACGACACAGCCATCCGCAAGCGCCAAAACATCTGCGACGGTGTCGTGCTTCACGCCCGTGTTGGCGAGAACCGGAGTGTGGGGCAGGGCGGCCTTGACGGCCTCCAGATCCTCCATCCGGGCCGCTTCACCCGTGATCGCGCCGGAGACCAGCACGGCATCCGGGATCGACGAGAACACCGCACTGCGCGCGCGGTCGGCCAGCGGGCGACGGTCGAGGCTGTCGGCAAATTCAGCCGAGACGTTGTAGAGCATCAGGCAATCGCTCCGGTGCAACCGGTCGCGGTACCGCATTGCCGCCCCCGCATCCGGTGTCCATGGCCCCATGTCCGACGCATAGGTGCCGGTAAAAATCTCGCGACAGAACGCGGCACCCGTAGCGGCCGCCAGCGCAATGGTCGACATCGGGTCCCACAGGACATTGACGCCGAACGGAACGGTGATGTCGTCGCGCAGACGGCCAATGACGGCGGCCATCGTGGCCAGCGATGCCTTGTCGACGTCGAACTCATAGGGTCTGTCGTTTTCATTGCCGAACATGACCGCGTCGACGCCTGCCGCCTGAAGCGCTTCCAGATCGGCGCGGGCAGCTTCAAGGATTCCGTCGATCCCGGCGTCGGCATCATAAAGCGGGGCACCCGGCAGCGCGCCGAGATGAACCATCGCGATGATCGGCTTCTTCGTCCCGAATACCTTTTCAAAAGTTGCCATCACCCGGCCTCCCCACCGCCTGTATTTGAGGGATCGTAGCGGGGAAATTCTTGTCTCCCAAGGCGAAATTACCCTAGGCTTGATGCGAAGGGGAGGCAGCCATGGCACGACAAACACGCGTCTGGGATCGGCACGGAACCGGCGGATTGACCTTCGCGGAGCTTGGGCTTGGCACGGCGCCTCTGGGCAATCTCTACCGCGCGATCAGTGAAGAGGAGGCGGATGCCGTCTTCGATGCGGCATGGGACGCCGGGGTTCGATACTTCGACACCGCGCCGCTCTACGGGCTGGGTCTCGCAGAGACCAGATTGAACCGGTTTCTCCGGGGCAAGCCACGAGACGAGTATGTCCTGTCGACCAAGATCGGTCGCCTCCTGAAGGCCGCCACGGAAGAGACGCGCGATGGGCACGGGAAATGGTTTGACGTGCCGGCGAGAAACGAGGTCTACGACTACGGCTACGACGCGACGTTGCGTTCGGTCGAATTCTCGCTGGAACGGCTCGGAATTGATCGGATTGATATTCTTTATGCGCATGATCTCGATACCTTCAATCATGGAAGCCAGGCTGTTCTGGACACGAAGCTCGCCGAGCTGATGGAGGGGGGCTACAAGGCTCTGCTGCGGCTGCGCGAGGAGGGAACGATTGCCGCCTTCGGCGCGGGCGTCAACGAATGGCAGCCCTGTCAATGGCTGACAGAGCGCGGCGATTTCGACATTTTCCTCTTGGCCGGTCGCTACACGCTGTTGGAGCAGGAGCCGCTGGAAAGCTTCCTGCCGCTTTGCGTAAAGCGGGGCATCGGTGTGGTCATCGGCGGGCCGTACAATTCCGGCATCCTCGCCACCGGCGCGCAGGAGGGCGCGTTCTACAATTACGATCCCGCGCCGCAGTCCGTGATGGATCGGGTCGCGAAGATTGAAAGCGTTTGCGAGCGGCACGGCGTGCGACTGGTCGATGCCGCGTTTCAATTCCCGCTGCGCCACTCGGCGGTGCTCTCGGTCATTCCGGGGGGGCAGGGCCTGAGCGAGATGCACTCGAATGTTGCGGCGGCGGACGCGCATATCCCGGATGCCCTATGGTCCGATCTGAGGGCAGAAGGCCTGTTGCGCGAGGACGCCCCGACGTGAAGATCGACGCGCACCAGCACTATTGGCAGCCCGCCCGCGGCGACTATGAGTGGATGCCCAAGGACGATCCGACACTGTCGCGAACCTATGGCCCCGCTGATCTCTCCGCAACGCTGGACCGCGCTGGCATAGAGCGCACCGTGCTGGTCCAGGCGGCCGCGACCGTGGAGGAAACCGAGTACATGCTTGGCCTCGCCGACGCGACCGAAACCATCGGCGCGGTCGTCGGCTGGGTCGACTTCGAGGCGGCGGATGTGGCGGACACGCTCGCGAGATTGGCGGGACATCCGACCTTTTCCGGGGTCCGCCCGATGATCCAGGATATCCCCGATGACGATTGGATGCTGCGCGATGACGTGCAGGCAGGCTTTCGCGCGGTGAATGATCTTGGCGTGACCTTCGACGCGCTGGGCTTCCCGCGCCATCTGAAGAACTTTCTGACGATCCTTACCCGCTACCCGGACATGCGTGTTGTGATAGATCATTGCATGAAACCAGACATCGCCAATCATACGAGCGAGAGTTTTCAGGTTTGGGCGGATGGCATGTCCGCGATCGCCCGAGAGACCGGCGCGTATTGCAAACTGTCAGGTCTGATGACTGAAGCTGGTGCGGAGTGGACGGTCGATGATCTCAAACCCTATGCCCATCACGTGCTCGACGTGTTCGGGTCGGACCGGGTGATGTGGGGGTCAGACTGGCCGGTCTGCCGTTTGAGCGGGGAATACGAGCGCTGGCTTGCTGCGGCACAAACGCTGACCGAAGATCTAGATGCTCCCGCGCGCGCCCGCGTGTTCGGAGAGTCAGCGGCAGAATTTTACAGAATTTCAGGGGACTGAGGCGACCAGCTAGTGCGGCTTGTCTGCTGTCGCCATGAACCGCCGAACAGCGTCAGGCGTAAGCTCCACCCGCGCGTGGACATCCATGGACACAGCCAAGGCCGCTGCGGCGTTGCCGAACTCTGCCGCCTTCGCAAGGGAGGCACCGCGCGCGAGCTCCGACGCAAGGGCGCCGCAGAACATGTCGCCTGCGCCGTGGGACGACGCCGTATCAACCCTACAGGCGGCCAGTGTCGTGACACCACTCGCATCGGCACAAACCAGCCCGTCGGCACCCAGTGTGACGATCGCTGATTGCGGCCCCATGGCGCAAAGCTGCTTGGCCGCCGCTTCTGGCTCAAGCGCATCGCGGTCCGCACCCGTGAGCGCTGCGGCCTCGATCCGGTTGGTGATCAGGACATCAACCCGCGCGAGCAACGCCGCCGGCAGCGCGCGGGCAGGAGCGGCGTTCAGAAGCACCCGCGTGTCGTCGCCGGCGCGCTTCGCGAGCGCCAGATTCACGGCCTCTGGAACCTCGTTCTGCAAAAGCATGACCTTCAGGCCATCGGGCAGCCGGATGTCGTCGGGGTTCAGCGCAGTGTTCGCGGCTGAGACGACGACGGCGCCATAATCCCCGGCCGCGTCAACGATCGCGACGCTCATGCCGGAGGCGTCGTCGCACTCCAGAACCTGCGCGTGATCCACACCCGCCGCCGCAAGCGCAAAGCGAAGCTGTTGCCCGAAGGCATCGCGACCGATGCGCCCCGCCATCGCGACCGATGCGCCCATGCGGGCGGCGGCCACAGCCTGATTTCCACCCTTGCCGCCAAACCGATAGTCTACCGACCGGCCCATAAGCGTCTCGTCGAGCCGCGGCAGCCGGGGCGCGTCGACGACGACGTCCCAATGCAGCGACCCCGCAACGAATACGTCGATCACCTGCCGATCCCGTAAAGCTCGGCCGCGATAATGCGTTGGCTGTCTGTTGCATCCTGCCGCGCAATGGCATCTGTGAGCGCCGCGTTGTCCTTCAGCCGTGCCGCCACGGCCCGAAGATGCTCGACCAGCGCCACGTTGGTCTGCGCCTCCTTCAACGGATCGAGACCGGAATGGTCGGGGAAGGTGTCGAAATAGATCACTCCGCCATAGCCGAGACGCTCGAGCTCGACAAAAAGCTCAACGGTGGCCGCAGCGTGGACGGTTCCCGCCATAAGGCCATCGTCCCGCTTGCCGTATCCGTCATTGAGGTGGACGCCCAGCAATCTGGAATGCCGCGCGATCAGATGCGCCGTATGCGCAGGCATCTCGTCGGCATAAAGGACATGCGCGAAATCGAGCGTCACGCCAAGGTTCGGTCGATCAACCTCCCGGACCGCAAGCAGCGTCGTGCCCACATCAGGCATAAGCGCATAGGCGCGGGGTTCGTTCGGTTTGTACTCGATGGCGATATCGACCTCGGGGTCGTGATCGGCGACCTCGGCAATTGCCGCGACCGTGTCATCCCACATGCGTGCGTAGTCGCCCTGAAACGCGTAATCGAACCCGTCTTGCCCCATCCAGAGCGTCATGAGGCGGCCACCCATCTCGCGCCCGGCATCTATCCCGCGCTTCGTCTCGTCGATGGCCGCGCGGCGCACGTCGGGGTCGGGATTGGTGAACGCGCCAATCGCGTATCCGGGATTGGTGTAGTACCGCATCGCCAACCCGTTGAGGCTCAAACCCGCATCCTCCAGCATCTTGGAGAGGTCGCGGGTCAGTTGGCCTTCGAAATGGTCGGGATAGTTCAGGTCGGCCGCATCGAGCACACCAGAGCGGCCCGCGGCGTCGATCATCCCGCGGATTGAGACCTTCTCATTGGCTGGTATGGCGCGCTTGAACGCGTTGAGACGGGCCGCATAACGCGGGCGAGAGTCTGTCGACATGCGAATTCCTCGTTTTCTTGTCTCCCAGCGAGCCGCAGTGTCGCTGGAATAGCAAGAACAAAGCGCCCGCGCGTGAAAAACGCCTGTTCGGGCGACGCTGATCTGTGGCGCGGGACGCAAGCCTTATGTTCAGAGCGCCACTAATCATCTTCCGACACGGGTGCTGCGATCTGATAGATTGCGTCGCCGCGCCTGACCGGAGCCATTGCCCGCTTTGCAAGGACCATGCCGTCAAATGGCGAGGCCACCTTTTCAGGGGGCCGACCCGGTGTTTCTGGATGATGGATGGATGCCACGATCTCGCCCTCTGCGACAGGCTCTCCGATCTCTTTCAATGGCTCGAACAGGCCGGGCTCATAGGCGTAAATCAACCCTTTGGCGTGTAGGGCGCGCGTGTCTCGCGGGGCATCAGGAACGTAATCAGGCAACATCCCGAGCGCATGAAGGATACGCCGCAGCCCCCGCCGTGTCTGGGCGAGAATCTCCGGCGTCACTGCATTTCCGCCGCCGAGTTCCGCCATGACATTGACGACGCCCTTGCGATTGGCGGCCCCCATTGCCGTGCGTGCGGTGCTTTTCGTGCCGCCGCCGCCTGTGAAGACCCACGCATAGGGAAGATCGAAGGCTGCCGTAAGTGTCTGTAATCCCGCTTCCTCCTCGGGCGTATGTCCCGGGCCGCGCAAGAGCGTTGCCGGATAGATCAGGGATGATCCACCGGAATGAAGCTCGACAGCGTAATCGGCCAGCGGCAGGATGACCTCTTCATGATAATGCGCAATCATCTCAGTGGGGGTTCCCTTGGGATCGCCCGGATACAGTCTGTTCAGATTGCCCTCATCAATCGGTGAGACACGGCGGCCCGCCTGCGCGGCAGGGAGGTTTAACATCGGAAGGAGTATCAATCGCCCCCTAATCTCCCGGGCCTGCAAGTTGTTTGCCAACTCACTGACTGCGATCTGGCCCTCGTATTCGTCCCCATGCACCCCCGCCGAAAGGACCAAAGTTGGTCCTTGCCCGTTCCGAATGACGGTGATCGGGACAGGCAGCCACCCATAGGCAGACCGGTCGACCGAGTGCGGCACACGCAAATAGCCCGACTGCTTACCGTCCGCTTCGAAGTTGATTTCTGAAGTGATCAAAGTGTCTGCCATGGAATTCTCCCGACGCAAACAATGCCGATCTAGCGAAGATTTTCCAGTGTTGGCTCGTGGCAAGACCTGACTCACGCTGTCGGTCCAATCTGGCCCTTTGCTGACAAAGTGTGCCATTCACTTTCGAGTATCGAGACGGTGGCTGGATGGTCCGACCCCGCGCGATCCCGTAGGCTCAACTGGCTTTGATCTGCACGGCTTTCGCCCTGAGCGCACGGGGGAGAGACTTTCGTCTGTGTCGTCTGCAAATCCCGTGGTTCTGCCCCGTTTTCCGAAAGTAAATAATTTTCCGATGGTACATTGTTCCAATCGGGGTTTTTGAAATGCGAAGGTTTCAGAGCTTTAGCTGTGTCCGCGTATGTTGAGTGCCGACAGGCGAATATTGGCTCTAACCTATCACCGTCTAGTGCTGACACTGCGAATGCGCATCAAAGCTACTGCGCAGGCGCGAAGCCGGTGATGAGCTGCTTTAGTCCAAAAGCGGCACCTATGAAGATCGCGGCCAAGGTGACAGGCGCGCTGAAGGCCAAGACGGAGAAGGCCGAGATTCCCTGACCGACGCTGCACCCGACAGCCAAGATCGCGCCGGGACCCATGATCGCGGCGCCGAGAATTTGTCGGCGCAGCTCGCGCGGATCTTCGCAGGCCTCCCACCGGAAATGGCCCTTGGAATAAGAGCCAAGGGCCGCGCCTATCACGACGCCCACGACCGAGCCGACGCTGAACGACAGGGCGTTGCCCGACGCCGTCATCGTGTAGAAAATCGTATCGCCAATGGGCGCGGCGAAGGTGTGGGTCTCGATCGGCTCCGCGTCAAAGCCAGTGGTTGCGACCCAGTAGGTTCCAAGCCAGCCGGAGACGACGGCGAGCCCCACGACACACCCCCAGAAGATATGCCCCGTTGAGCGCAGCATCTCTGATTTCGCCAATGCCGCGGCGAGCAATCCGCCGCCCACCACCAGACCGGTTGTCAGCGGTGAGATCCCGACGCCTCCCAGCATTTGCGTGAGCCCCTGTGCGGTCGTGGCGTTCTCTTCCACGGGGAACAGCCAGACCCGGGTATGCGCCAAGGGGCCCGACATGACGAAATAGGCGGAAAGCCCCATGACGAGAACGATGACGAAAGACCGAAGATCACCGCCGCCGAGCCGCGCGAGCGCGCCGTAGCCGCAATTGCCGCTCAGCGCCATGCCGTATCCGAACAGCAAGCCGCCGATGATCGTGCCCATCGGGTTCCACACCCGGTCGAGATAAGCCGTCCCGCCGCTGTCGAAGGTGCCCATGGACAAGGCAATATGCGTGCCGATGATCGACACGGCGATCGCAATCGCCCACATTCGCAAGCGCCGATCATCGGCGCCGTAGAGCACATCTTCGATGGCGCCCAAGGTGCAGAACCGTCCGATACGGGCCGCAAGCCCAAGCGCAATCCCACCCATCAGGCCGATGAGCGCCGTCGCGTTTGCTTCTCCGAGCATTTCCAGCATGTGTTCTCTCCCGAACCAAACGCTGGCTGGGCGTCTGGTCAGTCTTCCCTGCAGAACAGGTCGTAGACGACTTCCATGATTTGCTTCGGGCGCTCGTCTGTCAAGCTGTAGTAGATCGCCTTGCCGTCGCGGCGGGGCGTCACCAGCCCTTCGAGGCGCAAGCGCGAGAGCTGCTGGGAGACGGCGGCCTGCCGGGCTGACAGCAGTTCCTCAAGCTCGGTGACCGACTTTTCGCCGGAGGCGAGGTGACACAGGATCATCAGCCGCCCCTCATGGCTGATCGCCTTGAGGAAGTTGGAGGCGCGCTGCGCGTTCTCCATCATGCGTTCCATGTCGTCGGCGCACATATTCTTGTCGAACACGGGCAGGCGCGATGCGGGCTCTGCCGCGCTGTTAACATTCGCTGTCATGGGAACCGTCATATTGAGTTAACTCGCTTGATCCAAGGGAATATCTGCGTTCTCAAACATCATCGTCAACACGGACCAGAAAAAATCCTCGCCCGGATATCCTTCGATGCGACCGACCTCCTTGCCGTCCTCGACAAGAATGAAAGTCGGGGTAAAGCGCACGCGGCTGACGAAGACGACATCGGGCGCTTCACCATGCACGTCGTAGCGTTGCAACGGGGCGGTGCGGCCTTCGGCGGTCTTGGGATAGATATGCGCGATCTCTGCGTTCCAGCGGGCGCACCAGACGCAGCCATCCTCTTCCGCCATGAGCAGGATGGGATCGGCTTGTGCCGACACTGGCAGCATGCCGACCAGTACGACAGCGAGTGCTCTGAGCAGTGCCATATGATCCCCTCATTGACGCGTTCCGTCACTTCATCATAATCTAATTTTTGAATATCTCAAGGAAAGAGGCGGTCGGTCCATGTTTGATGTGACGCTCCTGGGCGCGTTGGCCGCCGGACTTCTCTCTTTCCTCTCGCCCTGCATCCTGCCGATCGTGCCGTTCTACCTGAGCTATCTTGCCGGCGTGGGGATGAACCAGATCTCTGCCGAGGCCGAGATCTCACGCGCCGTGCGTCTGCGCGCCTTCCTCGCGGCCTGCTGTTTCGCGCTGGGCGTGATCACGGTCTTCATGGGACTTGGCGCAACCGCCACCGCCTTCGGCAGTCTGGTCCGGGAATATTTTGACGTGCTGCGCTGGATCGCGGCGGCGATCATCATTGCCATGGGGCTGCATTTTCTGGGCGTGATCCGCATCGGCATCCTGTACCGGCAGTTGCGCGCGGACGCCGGGGATACATCCAACGTAAGCCTGCTTGGGGCCTATGTGATCGGTCTGGCCTTCGCCTTTGGCTGGACCCCGTGCGTGGGGCCGGTTCTGGCGGCCATCCTGTTCACCGCCGCCGGGCAAGAGACCGCGGGGCAGGGGGCCGTATTGCTGTTCGCCTACGGGCTGGGCATGACCTTGCCGTTCATCGCGGCGGCGCTGTTCATCGGTCCTTTTATGTCCTGGATGTCGCGGTTCAGACGCCATCTGGGTCTGATCGAGAAACTGATGGGCCTGTTGCTCATTGCCTTTGGCGTGCTCATCGCGACCAATTCCATCAACATCATCGCTCAATGGATGCTGGAAACCATTCCGTGGTTCAGCAGCATCGGCTGACAGTCTGGGAGGACGAGACATGAAACGACTTCTGATGACCCTGTATGCAATTCTATGTGCCACGAGCCTTGGCGCGGCCGAGATCGGCGATGATGGGCTGCACAAGGCGCCCTGGATGCGTGATACGTTCAAGGACCTGAGCGAGGATCTGGCCGAAGCCACGGAGGAGGGCAAACGGCTGATGGTCCTCGTCGAGCAGCGCGGCTGCATCTACTGCAAGAAGATGCACGAAGAGGTCTTCGTCGTGCCCGAGATCGCGCAATACATAGAAGACAATTTCTTCGTCGTGCAGATCAACATGTTCGGTGATGTCGAGGTGACGGATTTCGACGGAACGACGCTGCCGGAGAAGGACATGGTCAAGCGCTGGGGGGCGCTCTTCACGCCGAGCATCTACTTTTTCCCCGAAGAAGTGGATGGCGAAAAGACGGCCACGCAGGCAGCGGTGGCGAACATGCCCGGTGCGTTCGGGCGCTGGACCACGCTCAACATGCTGAGCTGGGTCGTCGAGAAGGGCTACGAGGGCGATGAGCCGTTCCAGAAGTACCACGCGCGCAAGTTCGAGGAACAAAAGGGCTGAGATTGCTGCGCCTGCGACATAAATCTATCAAATATGCTGCATCTGCGAACGAATTAAAAAATTCATGTAGTTGAATTTGATGTTGCGTCAGTTCGATTGTGTGCCGTAGTGTGCAGATAGCCAAGGCACGGAATCGACGCAGGGAGGGCGCATGAATTACGCATTGGGACTGGGGCTGGCTGCCACATTAGCCGGAACAATCGCCACGGCAGAGGTCGTGAAACCCACGGATGTCGTTTACGTCGAGGGCGCGGTGGAAACATCTCTGTCCGGCACCGCCGGGGATCCGCAGAACGGCGCCGAGATCATGAACAAGGGCGCGGGAAATTGCATCGCCTGCCATCAGGTCGATGCCCTGAGCCACCTGCCGTTCCACGGCGAGATTGGCCCGCCTCTGAACGGTGTTGCCGATCGGTGGAGCGAGGCGGAGCTTCGCGGCATCGTCGCAAACGCCAAGGTGATGTTCGAGGACAGCATGATGCCGTCCTTCTACCGCACCGAAGGCTTCACCCGGCTGGGTGACGCATACACCGGCAAGGCACATGGCGACGCAGAGGTGCAGCCCCTGCTTGCGGCCCAAGAGGTCGAGGACGTGGTCGCCTATCTGATGACACTCAAGGAAGAGTAATCTTTCAAGACATGGAGCTTAACATGGAACTGACACGGCGAAAAATTCTCGCACTCGGCTCCGGCACGCTTGCCTTCGCAAGCCTGACGGGCCTGCCCGCATTTGCCAGCCTGACGGACGAAGCCATTGCGGCACTGACCGGCGGCGCGGAGATCGGCGAGGGCGCGATCACTCTGACCGCACCCGAGATTGCCGAGAACGGTAACACCGTTCCGATCGGGGTCAGCGCGCCGGGCGCGACGCAGATCACGCTGTATGCGGATGGCAATCCGGTGCCGAGCGTGGCGACCTTCAACTTCGGCCCGCTCAGCGCATCGCGCAGCGCCTCGACCCGCATTCGTCTGGCGAAGACGCAAAACGTCGTGGCGGTGGCCAAGATGGAAGACGGCTCGTACCAGATGGCCAAGACCGAAGTGAAAGTGACCATCGGCGGCTGCGGCGGCTGATCCAGGAAATACGGCGCTCGCGCGCACCGCGCGCCGAGAGCTCAGATAAAGGAGAGACATCATGGCATCTGGTGTGAAACCCCGGGTCAAAGTCCCGAAGAAAGCCGCCGCCGGTGAAACCATCACCATCAAGACGCTGATCAGCCACAAGATGGAAAGCGGCCAGCGCAAGGACAGCGATGGCAACATCATTCCGCGCTCGATCATCAACCGCTTCACGGCTGACTTTAACGGTCAAAACGTGATCGACGTGACGCTCGAGCCCGCGATTTCGACCAACCCATTCTTCGAGTTCGAGGCGGTCGTTCCGGAAACCGGTGAATTCACCTTCACATGGTATGACGATGACGGCGACGTCTACACGGAAAGCAAAGAAATCACCGTCTCGTAAGAAGACGTGAGGCTCGCCAGGGAGGGACGAGAATGAAAATCGCAGCAATTACCGGGATCGCAGCACTGGCCTTTGCGGGGGCCGCAATCGCTCAGGACAGCAACACCCTGACGATTGACGGCACCACGCTTCTGACCGAGACCGCGGCGCCGGAACATCTGGAAAACCTCGACACGATCTACTCGGGTTGGCGGTTCCGGACCCCGGAGACGCAAGCGCTTCAGATCGACGATTTCGACAACCCGGCGATGATCTTCGTCGACCAGGCGCTGGATCTGTTCGAGACGGTCGATGGCACCGAGGGCAAATCCTGCGCATCGTGCCACACCAACGGGCCGGAGGAGTTCGCAGGTCTGCATGCCTCCATGCCGAAGGTGATCGATGGCAAGCTGGTTGTGATGGAAGACCTGATCAACAACCACCGCCAAGAGGCGATGGGCGCCGAGCCGTGGAAATGGTCTGGCGGTGACATGCAGGCGATGGTCGCCCTGATCGGGCTTCAGTCGCGCGGCATGCCGATGGACGTCGCGATTGACGGGGACGCCGCCGAGTTCTGGGAGCAGGGCAAGGACATCTACTACACGCGCTACGGCCAGTTGGAGATGTCCTGCGCGAGCTGCCACGAGGACAACTACGGCAGCATGATCCGGGCCGACCACCTGAGCCAGGGCCAGATCAACGGCTTCCCGACATATCGTCTGAAGCAGGCCAAGCTGATCTCGCGCCACAACCGCTTCCGCGGCTGTATCCGGGATACGCGCGCGGAGACGTTCGCCGAAGGCTCGGATGAGTTCCGCGCCCTGGAGCTCTACGTGGCAAGCCGCGCCAACGGCCTGCATATCGAGACCCCAGCGGTCCGTCAGTAAGCAAACTCTTGGAAAGGCCCCGTCGTCGATGGGGCTTTTTTCACCTCTTTTATATTCAGACATGCGCATATGTCTTAGGGAGCCGGTAATCACATGATCTCGCGTCGCGATTTTCTTCAGGTCGGCATGGCGGCCTCTGCCATTTACGGCGTTTCCGGATTTGGCAATTGGGCGCGTGTCTCCGCCCAGCAATCCCTGACCCAGGATCAGCTGCTGGAATTCGACACGTTCGGCAATGTCTCCCTGATCCACATCACAGACATCCACGGCCAGTTGAAGCCGCTCTATTTCCGCGAACCGTCGGTCAATATCGGCGTGGGCGAGAACAAGGGGAAGGTGCCGCATATCACCGGCGCCGAGTTCCGCAACTTCTATGGGATCGCCGATGGCAGCCCAAGCCACTATGCGCTGAGCTCGGGCGACTTCTCCTCCCTCGCGCAGGCCTACGGCCGGGTCGGTGGGCTTGATCGGGTCGCGACCGTGATCAAGGCGATCCGGGCGGACCGTCCGGACGCGATCCTGCTGGATGGCGGGGACACCTGGCACGGCTCCTATACGACCTACAAGACGCAAGCCCAGGACATGGTCAACGTCATGAACGCGCTGGCGCCCGATGCGATGACCTTCCACTGGGAGTTTACGCTCGGCAGCGACCGCGTGGCCGAGCTGGTGGAGCAGCTGCCCTTCGCGGCGCTAGGTCAAAACATCTTTGACGCGGAATGGGACGAGCCAGCAGAGCTGTTCCCGCCCTACAAGATGTTCGAGCGGGGCGGTACCAAGATTGCCGTCATCGGTCAGGCTTTCCCCTATATGCCCATCGCGAACCCGGGCTGGATGTTCCCCGAATACTCCTTCGGCATCCGGGACGAAAACATGGCCGCGATGGTCGAAGAGGTGCGCGCCGCCGGCGCGGAATGCGTCGTCGTGCTGAGCCACAACGGCTTCGACGTCGATAAGAAGATGGCGAGCGTCGTGCCGGGCATCGACGTGATCCTGTCGGGCCATACCCATGACGCCCTGCCGGAGCCCGTCGTCGTCGGCCAGACGATCATCGTGCCGTCCGGCTCTAACGGGAAGTTCGTCAGCCGCATCGACCTTGATATTCGCGATGGCCAGATGATGGGGTATCGCACGAAACTGATCCCGATCTTCTCGGACGTAATCACGCCGGATGCGGAAGTCTCTGCCCTGATCGACGCGCAACGCGCACCCTACGAGGCCGAGATGGCCGAGGTGATCGGCCAGACCGAAAGCACGCTCTACCGCCGCGGCAATTTCAACGGGACGTGGGATGACGTGATCTGCGATGCGCTGATCAGTGAGCGCGACGCGGAAATTGCGCTGAGCCCCGGCGTGCGCTGGGGCCCGTCGCTGATCCCCGGCCAGGACATCACACGCGAGGATATCTTTGGCGTCACCTCGATGAGCTACGGGCAGGCGTACCGGACGGAGTTCACCGGCGAGTTCCTCAAGGTCGTGCTCGAGGACGTCGCCGACAACATCTTTAATCCCGATCCCTACTACCAGCAGGGCGGCGACATGGTGCGTACCGGCGGGCTGGGCTACCGCATCGACGTCTCGAAGCCGCAAGGCGAGCGGATTTCGAACATGACCCTCCTTAACACCGGCGAGGCGATTGATCCTTCGCGGTCCTACGTGGTCGCGGGCTGGGCCAGCGTGAACGAGGGGACCGAAGGCCCGCAGATCTGGGACGTGGTGGAAAGCCACATCCGCAAGCTGGGCACCGTCACGGTGCAGGACAACAACAGCGTCGACGTCGTCGGCGTGTGAGCAGAATGGAGACTTTGATCCATGGATAACATGTTCAAACCATCCCGCCGGGCCTTTTTGAGCGGCAGCGCCGCGATGGCCGCTGGATCCGTCGCAGGGGCCGCTGCGGCACAAGGGCCCGACCCGCTGATCACCGAGCTTCAGGACTGGGCATCCTACACCGGGGTCGGTGTCGACGAGACCCCCTACGGCCTGCCGATCAGCTACGAATCCCACGTGGTGCGGCGCAACGTCGAATGGCTGACCGCCTCGCCGATCTCGTCGATCAACTTCACACCGATCCACGCGCTGGACGGCACGATCACCCCGCAGGGCTGCGCGTTTGAGCGGCACCATTCCGGCGCGATCGAGCTGAGCAAGCAAGACTTCCGGCTGATGATCAACGGGCTCGTGGAGAAGCCGCTGGTCTTCACTTACGAGGATATCGAACGCTTCCCGCGCGAAAACCACGTCTACTTCTGCGAATGTGCCGCGAACACCGGCATGGAATGGGCCGGCGCGCAGCTCAACGGGGTGCAGTTCACCCACGGCATGATCCACAACATGGAATATACCGGCGTGCCGCTGCGCACGCTGCTGCAAGAGGCGGGCGCCGACATCTCGCCGGACAAGTGGGTCTATGTCGAGGGTGCCGATGCATCCTCCAATGGCCGCTCGATCCCGATGGAAAAGGCGCTCGACGACGTTCTGGTCGCCTTCAAGGCCAATGGCGAAGCGCTGCGCATGGAGCATGGCTACCCCGTGCGCCTTGTGGTGCCCGGCTGGGAAGGCAACATGTGGGTGAAGTGGCTGCGCCGGATCGAGGTCGTGGATCGCGCCGTCGAAAGCCGCGAAGAGACCTCCAAATATACCGATGTCTACGAGGATGGCACGGCCCGTAAGTGGACGTGGGTGATGGATGCGAAATCCGTCATCACCTCGCCCAGCCCGCAGATGCCGATCCGGCATGGCCGCGGCCCGCTGGTCATTTCCGGTCTGGCCTGGTCAGGTCACGGGCAGATCACCCGGGTCGATGTCTCCAAGGATGGCGGCATCACGTGGGAGACCGCGCGCCTTGGCAAGCAGGGCGACACCAAGGCGCTGACGCGCTTCTACCTCGATACGAATTGGGATGGCGCGCCGATGCTGCTTCAGGCCCGTGCGATGGACGAGACCGGCTACGTCCAACCCACCAAGGACCAGCTGCGCGCGCAGCGCGGCGAGAACTCCGTCTATCACAACAACTGTATCCAGACATGGTACGTCAATGCAGAAGGGGTCGCTGAGAATGTCGAAGTCTCCTAATATCTTCATTCCCGCCCTGGGCGGCACCGCTCTGGCCGTGGGCCTCGCATACGGGATCGCGTCGCGCGACTACGGCGCGGACAAGATCGAACTGCTCGAGGCGCGCGTCGGCCAGGTCGAGGCAAACGCGGCTGCCGCCAGCGAAATGGCCAATGCCGAAGCAGACCGCGCCGCCGCGTTGGAGCTGCAGATCGCCAAAGTTCAGGCCGCCGCGAAGGAGCGGATGGCCAGCGCCATGAACTTGACCGCGCCCGCACCGAGCGTCGAAGACGGGTTCGGGATCGGTCGCGCCGCGCATCCCGAAGAGATTGCCGCCTGGGACGTGGATGTTCTGCCCGACGGGCGGGGCCTGCCCGAAGGGTCCGGCAACGCGTATGATGGTGAAGAGATCTTTGCTGACAGATGCGCGTCCTGCCACGGCGATTTCGCCGAAGGTGTAGATAACTGGCCCGTTCTTGCCGGTGGCTTCGATACGCTGGCCGATGAGGACCCGGTCAAGACGGTCGGCTCTTACTGGCCCTACCTGTCGACCGCCTATGACTACATCTACCGCTCCATGCCGTTCGGCGAGGCCGGCACGCTGACGCCGGATGAGACCTACGCGATCGTTGCCTACATCCTCTATTCCAACGATCTGATCGATGACGACTATGAGCTGAGCCACGAGAATCTCGGCCAGTTCGAGATGTATAACAAGGATGGCTTCGTCCTCGATGACCGCCCGGAGCTTGAATACGCGCAGTGGCGGGCCGAGCCGTGCATGGAAAACTGCAAGGACGAGGTCGAGATTACGATGCGTTCGGTCTTCCTGGTGGAGACACCGCCTGAGGGGGGCTCGAATTCCGTGATGAACCACGCGACCACGGACGGGCTGCCGACCTT
The DNA here is from genome assembly GCF_003054285.1 of Litoreibacter ponti. Classification (NCBI taxonomy): domain Bacteria; kingdom Pseudomonadati; phylum Pseudomonadota; class Alphaproteobacteria; order Rhodobacterales; family Roseobacteraceae; genus Litoreibacter; species Litoreibacter ponti. The sequence continues at coordinate 487,814 of NZ_QBKS01000002.1, read as the reverse complement.
CTCGGCCGAAGGTCCGTCCTTCATTCCCGCCGCCGCCGTCAAACCGCAGGAGGAGGCAAGCGGGGAGCCTGACGTTGAAGAACCGGTTGCCGCAGTTGCGGCGGACGGGGGCGGCGAATTGGTCGCGGCCGGTGAAAAGGTCTTCAAGAAGTGCAAGGCCTGCCATCAGGTCGGCGCGGGTGCCACAAACAAGTCGGGACCGCAGCTCAATGGCCTGATCGGCCGGACCATGGGATCGGCGGATGGCTTCAATTACTCCAAGGTGTTCACGGCTGCGATGGAAGAGGACCGCGTTTGGGACGAGGCCGCGCTGGCGGAGTTTCTGGCAAGGCCGAAATCCTACATGAAGGGCACCAAGATGGCGTTCTCGGGTCTCAAGAAAGACGCCGATATCGTCGCCATCACGGAATATCTGAAATCTGCCGGTGAGTAGGCGTCCATGCGATACCTCTTGAAGTTCTCCCTGTCGGTCGCTGCGTCCATGGTTGCCATGGGCGTGGCGGCTGACTCTGTTGGGGACCCGGAGCGCGGGCGGCAGGTCTTCAAGAAATGCGCAAGTTGCCATATGATCGGGGCGGATGCGCGTAATCGTGTGGGCCCGCCGCTCAACAACATCATGGCGGCGCGCGCGGCCTCGGTCGCTGATTTCCAGTATTCCACGGCGCTGAAAAAAGCCGCCGAAGATGGGTTGCACTGGACGCCGGACACGCTGGCCGTGTTCCTCGAGACGCCGAAGGCGATGATCCCGAAGACCAAGATGACCTTCAGGGGGCTGAAAAGCGCAGAGGACCGGATCGATCTGATCGCCTACCTTGCGACGTTCTCGGGGGGCAGCATGGCCGCACAGGTGGACGAAGGGTTTACCGTGTCCGCTGAGGTGCTCGCGCTCGAAGGCGACATGGAATACGGCGAATACCTCGCCTCGGAATGTACGACATGCCACCGACCCGATGGCGACAATGACGGTATCCCCGGGATCACCGGGTGGGAGACCGCTGATTTTGTCACGGCCATACATGCCTACCGCGAAAAGCATCGCGACAATCCCGTGATGCAAATGATCACTGGCCGTCTGGCCAATGACGAAATCGCTGCCTTGGCGGCGTATTTTAAGAGCCTCGAAAACTGAGGCCACATTTGGGAGGAGAATTATAATGACGATGAATAGAAGAGCGTTCCTCGGCACATCCGTGGCGGCATCCGTTGCGCTGGCGTCGCCGATGGTTCTGGCCGATGGCCACGCAAAACCGCGCGTAGTTGTCGTTGGCGGTGGGGCAGGGGGCGCGACAGCCGCCCGCTACATCGCGAAAGACAGCAAGGGCGCGGTCGACGTGACGCTGATCGAGCCCACGCGCACATACTACACCTGCTTCTTCTCGAACCTCTATCTTGGCGGCTTCAAGGAGATCGAGGATATCGGCCACAGCTACGGCAACATGGCCGCCAATGGCGTGAACGTGGTGCATGACTGGGCCGTGGGCGTTGATCGCGACACGAAGACGGTCACGCTGGCCGGCGGCGCGTCGCTGAAATACGACAAGCTGATTCTGAGCCCCGGCATCGACTTCGTCGACATGGCGGTTCCGGGCTGGGATATCTCCGCACAGAACGCGATGCCGCATGCCTACAAGGCAGGCTCGCAGACCGAGCTTCTGAAGGCGAAGCTCATGGCAATGCCCCAGGGCGGCACCTTTGCCATGGTGGCACCGCCGAACCCCTATCGCTGCCCTCCCGGGCCGTATGAGCGGGTCTCGATGGTGGCGCACTTCCTCAAGAACAACAATCCGTCCGCGAAGATCATCGTGGCCGACCCCAAGCCGAAATTCTCCAAGATGGCGTTGTTCCAGGAAGGCTGGGCGAACCACTATGACGGCATGGTGGACTGGATCGGCGAAGAGTTCGGCGGTGGCAATGTCTCCGTCGAGCCGGACGCCATGATGCTGACGATTGATGGTGAAGAGACCAAGGTCGACGTCTGCAACGTCATTCCGGCGATGAAGGCGGGAAAGATCGCGGATATGGCCGGTGTCACCGACGGCAACTGGGCCCCGGTCAATGCGGTCGATATGTCCACCAAGGCCGACCCGGATGTCTATGTGCTTGGCGACGCCGCGCAGCAGGGCGATATGCCGAAATCCGGCTTCTCCGCCAACAGCCAGGCGAAGGTCTGTGCCAACGCGGTGCGCGGTGCCCTGACCGGCTCCAAGGTCTTCCCGGCGAAGTTTTCCAACACCTGCTGGTCGCTCATCGACACCAATGACGGTGTGAAAGTGGGCGCGACCTACGAGGCGACCGACGAGAAGATCGCCAAGGTCGACGGGTTCATCTCCGCCACGGGCGAGAGTGCCGAGCTGCGCAAGGCCACCTACGAGGAATCCGAAGGCTGGTACTCGGGCATCACGGCCGACATGTTCGGCGCGAAGGCCTAGGCCCGCAAAAAGCCCGCGGCTTTGACATCGCTCAAGGCCGCGGGATCAGGGATCGCCTATACCGGTCTCAACCACAAAAGGGAGACCCGACATGAAACATCTCTTGCTTGCCACAGCGCTGTCCGCCGCGGCCCTTGTCACTGCAGCCCAGGCCGAGACGGCGGTCACCGTACCGTTCGACGGTAGTTTCGACGACGCAACCTTCGCCGTTGAAAGCGCGATCGTGGACCGTGGTTTGGTGATCGACTTCGTCAGTCATGTGGGCGACATGCTCAACCGCACCGGCGCCGATGTGGGCAGCGACGCAGCCTTGTTCGAGGCAGCGGATATCTTTGTTTTCTGCTCTGCGGTTCTGTCACGCGAGGTGATGGAGGCCGATCCGATGAACATCGCTTTCTGCCCCTACGGTATCTTCGTGGCCGATCAGGGCGACGGCGTGGTTGTCGGATACCGCACCTACCCCGAGGGCGAGATGAAGAAGGTCGAGACGCTCTTGGCCGAAATCGTGGCGGATGCCGTAGAGGACTAATGAACTACAACGATTTTTTCGCCCGCGAGATTGCCGCCCTGAAGGATGAAGGCAACTACCGCGAATTTGCCGAATTGGAACGCCGTCGCGGCGCGTTTCCGTCTGCGACCTGCCACAACGGCCCTGCGGATGTCACGATCTGGTGCTCCAATGACTACCTTGGGATGGGTCAGCACCCCAAGGTTCTGGAGGCTATGCACACTGCGCTCGATCGCTCCGGTGCGGGCGCGGGCGGCACGCGCAACATCTCTGGCACGACCCATGACCATGTGGTTTTGGAGGCGGAGCTGGCCGATCTGCATGGCAAGGAAGCCGCTTTGTTGTTCACCTCCGGCTATGTATCCAACTGGGCTGCGCTTGGCACGCTTGCGTCGCGCATTCCGGGCTGCGTCGTGCTGTCGGATGCGCTCAATCACGCGTCGATGATCGAAGGCATCCGCCATTCCAAGGCGCAAAAGGTGATCTGGAGGCACAACGATCTGGCCGATCTCGAAGCAAAGCTGAAAGCCTTGCCCGCAAACGCGCCAAAGCTGATCGCCTTCGAGAGCGTCTATTCCATGGATGGCGACATCGCCCCGATCAAGGAGATCTGTGATCTGGCGGACCGGTACGGCGCGATGACCTATCTCGACGAGGTGCACGCGGTGGGGCTCTACGGCCCGCGCGGCGGCGGTATCGCGGAGCGGGAAGGTCTCATGGACCGTTTGACGGTGATCGAAGGCACGCTTGGCAAGGCCTTCGGCGTGGTGGGCGGCTACATCGCAGCGTCAGCCGAGCTTTGCGATTTCGTGCGCTCCTTTGCGAGCGGTTTCATCTTTACGACGGCCTTACCGCCGTGCGTGGCCGCAGGCGCAGCGGCCTCGATCCAGCATCTCAAGACAAGCTTGGCCGAGCGCTCTGCACAACAGGACCGTGTGGCGACCGTGCGCAGACGATTGGAAGCGATTGGCCTACCACATATCGACAACCCAAGCCACATCATCCCGGTGATGGTGGGCGATCCGGTGAAGTGCAAATTCATCTCGGACACGCTGCTCAAGGAGCATGGGATCTACATCCAGCCGATCAACTACCCGACGGTTCCCAAAGGGACGGAGCGGCTTCGCATCACGCCCTCGCCGGTCCACAGTGCGGCTGACATCGACACTTTGATCGATGCGCTGGAGGATCTCTGGACACGGTGCCAACTGGCGCGGCGACCCATGGCTGCGCAGTAATCGACACCTGCTCTTGTCCGTCTGCAAGCCAGACACCATGAGCCGGGACCGCAAACGCGGCGGCGGTGGCGATGATGAACATGAGTGTGGCGGCTGCCAGAGCTCCGAGAGCCCAAAGCAGCCTGCGTATCAGCAGTCCTGGCACGTCTTCAGGCCGAGGATCCGGTAGATCGGGCAGAAATTCACCACGGCAGTACCGACGAAGATCAGGCCCAGGTATCCCCAAATCCCGATTGTGCCCATGAGGGCGAGAGCGATGAGAACGGCGCCCAGAATGAGGCGGGCGATGCGGTCGAACTGTCCAAGGTTGCGGGTCATGATAACGTGCTCCTGTGCTTGCGATCTCGCACAGCACATCACGATTTCATGGCACCGTCAGTGACAGAGTCACATAACGGCGCGGGCTTTATTCGAACTCCATCTGTTCGTACACCCGCCCGGCGTTGCGGGTCGCCAGCTCTTCGAACGTATCGAGATGCGCAAAGGGGCTTTGGTCGACGTAGTAGGCCTCTGCCAAGCCCCCGCCACCGTCGAGATGCGCGCCGACTTTCTCGCGCAGATAGACCAGGTAATCCCGCGTATATCGTCGCACCTGCGCCATGTTGGTCGGGGTGCCGTGACCGGGGACGACGTAGGTCGCCCCTAGGGCCTCGAACCCGGTCTCCCACGTTTCGATCCAGTCATAGACAATCGTGTCTTCAAAGATCGGCAGCATGCGCTGGTGGAAGGCCATGTCGCCCGCGATCACCAGACCCTGCTCGGGCAGCCAGACCTGCGTGTCGCCCGGCCCGTGCGCGGGACCAAGATGCAGGACCTCGATGCGAAACGCGCCCATCTCGATCACCCGCTTGTCCTCGAATGTCTCGGTCGGCGGGGCCACGAACGTGCCCTCGGCCTTGTCGCGGTTATACCGCTTCATGCCCTCCAGGATGCGGGTGCCATTCTCTTCGATCTCATGCGCGGCATCCACATGGGCCAAGATCGCAACGCCCTGTTCGGCCCAGTAGGAATTGCCCAGCATCGCATGGCCCTGGCCGTTCTCGTCGATCACCAGTTTGACGGGCTGGTCAGTGATCGCCTTGATTTCATCATGCAGGGCTTCAGCCAAGATGTAGGCGGCCCCGCCGTTGACCACGACGACCCCATCGCCGGTGACGATGAAGCTGAGATTGTTGTTATGGCCGGAGTTCTCGTAGGTCGGCGGCGCGGTCGCGCCGATGGCGGACCAGACATGTGGGATCACCTCGACGGGTTTCGAGTACAGTGGCGAGCCGGGATATTGGTCGGCAATGTCCTCGCTGGCCGCGACCGGCCATGCGAGCAGCGCCAGCGCCACGAGCCACCGCATCATCCCTGCTCCACAAAGCGGTATCCGTCGCCATTGGTATCAACGCGCCCGATGCCGCCCTGTGGCAGGTGGAAGCCGATCAGGGCCATGTCTTCCGACACCAGCCGGTCAAACAGCATCTTGCGCGTTTCCGCCGCCTTGGGTGCATCCTGATCCGCGCCGCTCTCCCAGCCGGGCTTGCGGAAGGCCACGTGGTGGTTGCCAATGGCGTCGCCCGCGATCAGCACCGCTTCGCTGCCTTGCCGCACCTCGAAGGCCATATGCCCTGGCGTGTGTCCCGGTGTCGAGACCGCAGCGATGCCGGGCAGGACCTCGTCGCCAGCGTCGAACAGCTCGACCGCGTCTTCGATTGCCTCCATCCGACGTTTCGCGCCAACGGCGAAGGCCGCGCGGGCGTCCCCGATGGTGTTGACCGTCTCCGGGTTCCACCAGTAATCCCATTCACCGCGGCCCATCATGTAGCGCGCCTCAACGAACAGCGGATCATCGAATTCGTCCAGCAGGCCCCAGATATGATCGGGATGCGCGTGGGTGAAGATGACGTGGGTGATGTCCTCTGGCGCCAGATCGAGCGCCTCCAGACTGTCCACGATGGTGCCCGCGGACGGCATGAAGTCAGGACCGGAGCCCACGTCGAACAGCACGGTGTTTGTTCCGTCACGAAAGAGTGCGAGGTTGCATTCGGGCGTCAGTCGCTCCTCGGACAGGTCAAACTCGGTCAGGATCGGGGCAAGCTCGTCCTTCGGCATCGGCTCGAAGATGAAGCTGCCTGGCAGGACCAAACTGCCGTCGCTCACCGTCGTCAATGTGGCCGACCCCAGGGACAGCTCTGCTTTCGAGAAGGAGGGTATGGCGGCTGCCAAAGGCAATGCAGCGGTCCCCTGAACAAACCTGCGACGCGTCAGCGACATGATATCCTCCCATTAAATTCTATTTTGTGAATATGATTGAGAAAGCGAAGTAAAGCAAGCGCAGAACGTCGCAGGCACACGGGAAGTTTTAGCGACATCGCGCGCGCCATTTGCCAAGGTTGGCGCTATGGGGCAGTTTGACGCGCATGGAAGTGCTTGAGGCAAATCACGATACGCTGCTGGTCATTATGTCCGGCATCGTCGCGCTTGTTGCGGGCTTTACGGGGCTGTCTTTGACACGTGATCTGTCGCGTAAGCCCGTGTTGCAAAGGCAGATTTCCATAGCCCTCGCCTCAATCGCTCTGGGCGGCGGCATTTGGTCGATGCATTTCGTCGCGATGCTGGGGCTGGAGCTGCCTGTCCTGTTCTACTACGACGCGGCGATCACCTTGGTCTCGGCCCTCACGGCCATCCTGATCGTGGGTGCCGCGCTGCTTCTCCTGCATTTTGTGGAGCGGACACCTTTGTTGATCACCACCGCCGGGGGGCTCGTCGGCCTTGGCATTCTGGGGATGCACTATATCGGCATGGCGGGGCTGCAGCTGTGCCGGGCGGTCTACACGCCATTCGGGCTCAGCTTCTCGTCCATTGCGGCGGTGTGCCTGTGTATCGTGGCCTTCTGGGTGGCCTACGGGCGGCGCGAGAACCGCAACGTGTTTCTGGGCACGATCTGCTTTGCCGTCGCGGTGGTCTCTGTCCATTTCCTCGCAATGGCCGGGACGGGCTTTGTTCCGGTGCCAAGCCTGAACGAGTTTGGTCCAACCATGAGTAACGAGGTGCTCGCCCTCGGGGTGATCCTGTCGAGCTTCGTGTTGTTCGGTACATTCCTGTGGGTCAGCGTGACGTATCTCGTGGCCGATCCGGTCGCAGCTGATGCGGAAGGCGCGCCCGCGCCCGACCCTCGAACCGGGGCCCCGCTACAGCTTTCAGGCTTGCAGATCCCGTGTGAGCGGGACGGCGCGCGGATATTCATCTCGCCCGCAGATGTCGCGCTCGTGCGCGCTGACGGCCACTACACCCAAGTCTACACTGAACAGGACCGGCTCTTCTGCGTCTGGCCCATCACCGAGGCGGCCAAGCGGCTGGTGTCGACCGGGTTTTTGCAGACCCATCGCAGCTACCTGGTCAATCCCGGCAAGGTCGCCCGGTTCGAGCGGCAAAAGGACAAGGGACGCTGCGTCTTCGCCTCCGACGCTCTGCCGCCCGCCCCGGTGAGCCGCTCGAAGCTGAAGATGATTCAGGACGCGCTCAGCGCGCAGCCCGGCGCAATTCATGCAGGCTGAGGCGCATTTCGTGCAAAAGCCCTTCATTTCATGACATTTTGGAAGCGGCCGCAAGCGGACGCATGCCAGCCTCCGCCTCAGCAAGAATAATCGCTTTTAGGGAGGAGAGCCGATGATTCCAGCGGCATTCGAATACCATCGACCCACGGATATGGACGGGGTCCTCGCCGTGCTCGCGGAGCATGGCGACGATGCGCGCGTCATGGCGGGTGGGCACAGCCTGATCCCCATGATGAAACTGCGCATGGCCGACGTGCCTCACCTGATTGATCTGCAGGACGTCGGCGGCATGTCCGATATCGAGCTCGGCAGCGACAGCATCCGCATCGGCGCGCTGGTCACGCAAGCCGACATCATCGACCACGAGGGCCTCGCCAAGGCCGCCCCGATCCTGCGCGAGGCCGCGTTGCAGATCGCCGACCCGCAGGTGCGCTACATGGGCACCGTCGGCGGCAACGTCGCCAATGGCGATCCGGGCAACGACATGCCCGGCCTGATGCAATGCCTCGATGCGAGCTTCACGGTCGTGGGCCCGGACGGGGAGCGCGACATTCCGGCCCGCGAGTTCTACGAGGCGGCTTATATGACTGCGCGTGAGGATGACGAGGTTCTGACCTCCGTCACGATCCCCATGCCGAAGGGCGGCTACGCCTACGAGAAGCAAAAGCGCAAGATCGGCGACTATGCGACCGCGGCGGCAGCAGTGCAAATCACCAAGGACGGCGGTAGCTGCGCCAGTGCGGCGATTGCGATGACAAACCTGAGCGACACGCCGATCTTCTCGGACGCCGCCGGGGCGGCTCTGGTGGGCACCTCGCTCGATGATGCTGCGTTGAAGGTGGCGGTGGCCGCAATGTTGGGCGACATTGACCCGACCGAAGACAACCGCGGCCCCATCGCATTCAAGAAACACGTGGCTGGCGTCATCCTGCGCCGCGCCATCGAGCGCGCCTGGTCGCGCGCATAAGGGAGGGATCACATGTCCAACAAGATGCACATCAAGCTGAACGTGAACGGCAAGGACGAAGAGTTCCTCGCTGAACCACGTGAATTGCTGATCTACACGCTGCGCGAGCGTCTCAACATCACCGGGCCGCATATCGGCTGCGAGACCTCCCATTGCGGGGCATGCACCATGACCATCGACGGCAAGTCGGTGAAGGCCTGCACCATGTTCGTGGCCCAGGCCAGCGGCAAGTCCGTCACCACCATCGAGGGGCTCGGCGGACCGGACGATCTGCACCCGCTGCAATCGGCCTTCAAGGAGCACCACGGGCTTCAGTGCGGCTATTGCACACCGGGGATGATCACCCGCGCCGCCAAGCTGCTGGAGGAAAACCCCAACCCGTCCGAGGAAGAAATCCGGTTCGGCATGGCAGGCAACATCTGCCGATGCACCGGCTACCAGAACATCGTGAAATCCATTCAGGCGGCTGCGACCGAGATGAATGCAGCCAAGGAGGCCGCAGAATGAAGGACGAAGTAACAAGCCGCGAGGACCGCGTCGCCAATCTCAAGGGCATGGGCTGCTCGCGCAAGCGGGTCGAGGACGCGCGCTTCACGCAAGGCAAGGGCAACTATGTCGACGATATTAAGCTCGACGGGATGCTTTTTGGCGATTTCGTGCGCTCCCCCTACGCCCACGCGCGGATCAAGAGCATCGATACGGCCGCGGCACTGGAAGTGCCGGGCGTGCTGGCCGTGCTGACCGCCGATGACCTGCGCCCGCTGGGCCTGCACTGGATGCCCACTCTGGCGGGCGACAAGCAGATGGTGCTGGCCGACGGCAAGGTGCTGTTCCAGGGCCAGGAGGTCGCCTTTGTCGTGGCCGAGGATCGCTATGCCGCCGCCGACGGGATCGAGCTGGTCGAGGTGGACTACGAAGAGCTGCCCGTCATCGTCGATCCGTTCGAGGCGCTTCAATCGGACGTCGTGCTGCGCGAGGATCTTGTGGCCGAAGACGGCTCCATTCCGGACGGCGCCCATGGCCCCCGCAAGCACCACAACCACATCTTCACATGGGAAGCGGGCGACAAGGCACCCACCGAGGAAGTCATCGCAAACGCCGAAGTCGTCGCCGAAGAATCGATGTACTACCACCGCACCCACCCATGCCCGCTGGAGACCTGCGGCTGCGTGGCGTCGATGGACAAGGTGAACGGCAAGCTGACGCTCTGGGGCACCTTCCAGGCGCCGCACGCGATCCGGACCGTGGTCTCGCTGATCTCTGGCATCGAAGAGCACAACATCCGCGTCATCTCGCCGGACATCGGCGGCGGCTTCGGCAACAAGGTGGGGGCCTATCCGGGCTATGTCTGCTCGGTCGTGGCCTCCATCGTGACAGGCAAGCCAGTCAAGTGGATCGAAGACCGGATGGACAACCTGATGACCACCGCGTTTGCCCGTGACTACCACATGACGGGCAAGATCTCCGCCACCAAGGACGGCAAGATCACCGGCCTGCATTGCCACGTGACCGCCGACCATGGTGGTTTCGACGCCTGTGCGGACCCGACCAAGTTCCCGGCAGGCTTCATGAACATCTGCACCGGGTCCTACGACATCCCGACCGCCTTCCTGGAGGTCGACGGCGTCTACACCAACAAGGCCCCGGGCGGCGTCAGCTATCGCTGCTCCTTCCGGGTGACGGAGGCGGTGTATTTCATCGAACGCATGATCGAGGTTCTGGCCATCAAGCTGGACATGGACGCCGCCGAGCTGCGCCGGATCAACTTCATCAAGAAGGAGCAATTCCCATATACCGCCGCGCTGGGCTGGGAATACGACAGCGGCGACTACCACACGGCGTGGGATAAGGCGCTGAAGGCGGTCGACTACGAAGGGTTGCGCGCCGAGCAGGCGCAGCGGGTCGAGGATTTCAAGGCCGGCAAGACGCGCAAGCTGATGGGGATCGGCCTGAGCTTCTTCACCGAGATCGTGGGCGCGGGCCCCGTGAAGAACTGCGATATCCTCGGCCTCGGCATGTTCGACAGCTGCGAGATCCGCATCCACCCGACAGGCTCCGCGATCGCGCGGCTTGGTACGATTTCCCAAGGGCAGGGGCACGCGACCACCTTCGCGCAGATTCTGGCCAGTGAGATCGGCCTTCCCGCCGACAGCATCACGATCGAAGAGGGGGACACCGACACCGCACCCTATGGCTTGGGCACCTACGGGTCCCGCTCCACCCCGGTGGCGGGGGCGGCGACGGCGATGGCCGGGCGCAAGATCCGCGCCAAGGCGCAGATGATCGCGGCCTACCTGCTGGAGGTCCACGACAATGACGTCGAGTTCGACGTGGACCGTTTCGTGGTCAAAGGCGCGCCGGAGAAGTTCAAGACGATGAAGGAGATCGCCTTCGCCGCCTACAATCAGGCCATCCCGGGCATCGAGCCGGGGCTGGAGGCGGTCAGCTACTACGACCCGCCAAACATGACCTACCCGTTCGGGGCCTATGTCTGCGTGATGGACATCGACGTGGACACGGGCGTCACGGAAATCCGCCGCTTCTACGCGCTGGACGACTGCGGCACGCGGATCAACCCGATGATCATCGAAGGGCAGGTTCATGGCGGTCTGACGGAGGCGCTGGCCGTCGCCCTGGGCCAGGAGATCGCCTATGACGACATGGGCAACGTGAAGACGGGCACGCTGATGGACTTCTTCCTGCCCACCGCGTGGGAGGTCCCGAACTACGAGACCGACTTCACCGTCACTCCCAGCCCGCACCACCCGATCGGGGCCAAGGGCGTGGGCGAAAGCCCCCATGTGGGCGGCGTGCCGTGCTTCTCGAACGCGGTGCAGGATGCGTTCCGCCCGTTCGGCAACACGCATACCAACATGCCCCATGACCACTGGCGGATTTGGCGCACGGCCAATGAGCTGGGCTTGCATGACTAGGTGACACTTCTTGGGCATCCGGCGGGCTTTATGCCTTGGCCGGATGCCCAAAGTGCGGGAAGATCAAATGACGTGGACTGACCTTCAGACGGACCTGGCTGCCGATGGATATGTGGCCTCAGATGATCTGACCGTCGCATTGCATCTGGCCCTGACCCTCGAGCGGCCGTTGCTGTTGGAAGGGGCGGCGGGCGTCGGCAAGACCCAGCTGGCCGCGGGCCTCGCCGCGCTGCGCGACACAAGGCTGATCCGCCTGCAATGCTACGAAGGGCTGGACGCCGCGCAGGCGATCTACGAATGGAACTACCAACGCCAGCTTCTGACGATCCGCGCAGCCGCCGAGGATGGCGAGACAGGCAAGAGCGTCGAGGCGCGCATCTTCTCGCGCGACTTTCTGCTGGAACGGCCGCTGCTGGCGGCCATCACGCAAGACACGCCCCCGGTGCTGCTGATCGACGAGATCGACCGCGCCGACGAGGAATTCGAGGCCTACCTGCTGGAAATCCTCTCTGAGTTCCAGATCACGATCCCCGAGCTTGGGACCGTGACGGCGACCACCACGCCTATCGTGATCCTGACCTCCAACGGCACCCGCGATCTGTCCGACGCGCTGCGCCGCCGGTGCCTCTATGCTTACGTCGACTACCCCGACCGCGCGACGGAGCTTGCGATCCTGAACGCGCGGTGCCCCGGGATCGAGGCGCGGCTGGGCGCGCAGATCGTGGGCTTCGTGCAGAAGCTGCGCGAGGAGGAGCTGGAGAAGGTCCCGGGCATTGCCGAGACGCTCGATTTCGCCGCCGCCCTGATGGGGCTTGGTATCGCCGATCTCACCTCTGATCCGGCGGCGCTGCAGCACACGCTCAGCACCTTGCTGAAAACCCAAAGCGACCGCGCCCATATCACGCCCGAAGTCGCGGGCCGCATCGCAGGGCGCGCCGCATGAGCCGCGTCAGCCGTTTCGCTGCGCGTGATCCGGGCCCGGCGGCGCGGGTCTCGGGGTTCATGGCGCATCTGCGCGACAACGGCTTGCGGCTGGGCGTGGCGGAAACCGAATTGGCGCTCGAGGCCCTGTGCCAGATCGACGCCAGCCAGCCCGCGCAAAGCCGCCGGGCCCTCAAGGCGATCTGCACCGGCTGCAAGGAAGAGGCGGAGCAGTTCGACGCGCTCTTCGACAGCTTTTGGATGGATGCGGGCCGGGTGAAACAGAAGATCGTGCAGACCCCGCCCAGTAAAGGCGATGACAGCGTGCATTCGTCGCGCGACGCCAAGGGCGAGGACGCAGGCGGGTCCGGGTCCGCGAACGCGCCCGATGGCGGCGACGGCGAGGCGGAAAGCGATGGCGAGGGCCGCCTGATCGCCACCGAAGTGCGCAATCTGATGCGCAAGGACCTGCGCGATCTGGTCCGCCCCGAGGATATCGCCGAGGCAGAGCAGGTCGCCCGCCGCCTTGGCGCGGCCTTGCGCGACCACCGCTCTCGCCGCCGCATCGCAGCCCGCAAGGGCGACCGCCTGCATTTTCGCAAAACGATCCGCGCCAGCCTTGCGACGGGGGGTGAGCCGCTGCGCCTGGTGCGTAAATACCGCCCCGACCGCCCGCAGAAAATCGTGGCGCTCTGCGATGTTTCGGGGTCGATGACGGTCTACGCGCAGGTGTTCCTCGCCTTTCTGGCCGGGCTGATGCGCAGCGATCCGACCGCCGACGCGTATCTCTTTCACACCCGCCTCGTGCGCATTACCGAGGCCCTGCGCGACAAGGACACGATGCGCGCCATCGGACGCATGTCGCTGATGGCCGACGGTTTTGGCGGCGGATCAGAGATCGGGCCGTCCATCGCGCGGTTTGCCAAGACCTACGCAAAGCGCTTCGTGGACGGGCGCAGCGTCGTGCTGATCCTGTCGGATGGGTATGACACCGCACCGCCCGCGGTGATGGATGCGGCTCTGGCCGATCTGCGAAAGCGCGGCTGCAAGATCATCTGGCTTAACCCGCTCAAAGGTTGGCGCGACTACGCGCCCGTGGCCGACGGCATGGCGGCGGCACTGCCGCATCTCGACCTGTTCCGCGCGGCGAATACTTTGGCCGATCTGGCCGCGCTCGACCGGGAGGTGGCGTCGCTATGACTCCGGCCGAATTTCTCTCCGAAGATCTGGCCGATGTGGCCAAAGGCCTGCGCATCCGCGACGAGCCCTTCGCCTTTGCCACCATCGTGCGCACGGCGGGCGCAACCGCCGCCAAGCCCGGGGCCAAGGCGCTGCTGGGGGCCGACGGCACCATTCTGCACGGCTGGCTGGGCGGGGGCTGCACGCGTGGTGCGGTGAAAAAGGCGGCGCTCGAAGCCTTCGCGACAGGCCAGCCCCAGCTGGTGTCAGTCGCCCCCGAAGAGCTTCTGGCCGAGAAGGGTATCGCTGCCGGGGACGAGGTGGACGGGACGCGTTTTGCCCGCAACGGTTGCCCCTCCAAGGGCAGCGTGGACATCTTCATCGAGCCTTGCCTGCCGATGCCGCAGCTGGTGGTCCTCGGCGGCTCGCCCGTGGCCGAGGCGCTCGCGGCTCTCGCTGTGCAGTTTCACTGGGCGGTCCTTCGCGATCTGCCAAACCACGACGAGGCGCCCGCCCACCAGCAGCGGGTCATCGTCATCGCGACGCAAGGGCAGGGCGATATCGACGCATTGCAACGATCCCTCGCGCTGCCCGCGCTGCACGTGGCTTTCGTCGGGAGCCGCCGCAAATTCGAAACGCTCGCCACAAAGCTGATCGAAGGCGGCACCGACGCAGGGCTGGTCCGCGGCGTAAAGGCCCCGGCGGGTCTCGATCTGGGCGCTGTCACGCCGGAAGAGATCGCCCTGTCGATCCTCGCCGATCTCGTCCAAGTCCGTCGCGCCCATGTGGGGGCGGCCCATGCCTGAGATCGCCGGGATCGCGCCGCACGCAGACAAGGATCAGGGCGCATGAAAAAGCTGCTCAATGCCCGGCGCCGACTTTGCGGAAAGTCCGCGCTGACGCCGGACCAAGCCGACCACATCAGATTTCCCTGTTGCTAAGAAAAGGATGCCCCAATGGAACTCGCAGACGAGATCGTCATCAACGCCCCGAAGGATCAGGTCTATGCCGCGCTCAATGACCCGGAGGTTCTGAAACAGTGCATTCCGGGCTGCGAGGAGCTGATCAAGCACTCCGACACCGAACTTGAGGCGAAGGTCGTCCTGAAGGTCGGCCCCGTGAAGGCGCGGTTCAGCGGGGATGTCGTGCTGGATACCGAAGGCGCCCCGGACGCGTTCTCGCTGACGGGTAAGGGCAATGGCGGCGCGGCGGGCCACGCGAAAGGCGGGGCCGATGTCACGCTGACCGCCGACGGGGATCAGACGATCCTGCGCTACGACGCAAAGGCAGAGATCGGCGGCAAGCTCGCCCAGTTGGGCAGCCGGTTGATCCAGAGCACCGCAAAGAAGCTCGCCGCGAAATTCTTCAAGTCTTTTGCAGAGGTGGTGGAGGAACGAACGCCCGCGTGACGCCCCGCAAAGCGCTCTTCCCATTGGCGTGTGTTAGGGTAGGGTGGCGAAAACCCGAGGGGCAATTCCGCAATGACCATTCTGCAAATCGCCGCACTGATGCTGGTGCTGGCGGCGGCTTTTGGCACGATCAACTACCTGTTTTTGAAGCTTCCCTCCGCCATCGGTATCCTGATCGTGGCGCTTGCGGCCTCCCTTGGGATACTGGGTCTCGACCTGATCGCGCCGGGGCTTGGCGTGGCGCAGACCGTACGCGGTGTGGTCAGCTCGGTCGATTTCTCCGAGGCGCTCTTGGAAGGCATGCTGGGCCTTTTGCTCTTTGCCGGCGCGCTTCATGTCAAGCTGTCGGACCTGCGCGGCGAGTGGCGGATCGTGGCACTGATGGCAACGCTGGGCGTCGGGCTGTCGACGGTCATTGCGGGCGTCGGCTTTTCCTGGATCACCGGTATGCCGCTGATGATCGCGCTGGTCTTCGGTGCGCTGATCTCGCCCACCGATCCCGTGGCCGTGCTGGGGGTTTTGCGGCAGGCGAACCTCAAGAAAAGCATGGAGACCAAGATCGCGGGCGAGAGCCTGTTCAATGATGGCGTGGGCTACGTCGTTTTTCTGGTGCTGGTGGGCATCGCCTTCCCCCATGGCGACGATCACGGCGGCGGATTGTCGGGCGCGGCGCAGCTGTTCCTGCAAGAGGCCGTCGGCGGCGCGCTCCTTGGCGTCGGCGCGGGCTGGCTGACCTTTCGCGTCATGCGCCGGATCGACGACTATTCGCTGGAGGTGCTGATCACCCTGGCGCTCGCGGTCGGCGGATACACGCTGGCTGTGGCGTTCCATCTGTCCGGCCCGGTGATGGCGGTCTGTGCGGGCCTCTTCATCGGCGATATCGGTACCAAGCACGGCATGTCCGAGACCACCCGGCAATATGTCGACGGCTTCTGGAAGCTGATCGACGAAATCCTGAACGCGGTGCTGTTCCTGATGATCGGGTTCGAGGTGTTCGTGGTCGCCTTCACCATGGACGGGCTGACGGCGGGTGTGCTGTCGATCGGGCTGTCCTTGCTGGCCAGGCTCGCGGCGGTGTCGGTGCCGGTGCTGCTGCTCAAGCCGTTCCGGGAGTTCTCCCGCGGGGTGATCCCGATCATGACATGGGGCGGGCTGAAGGGCGGTATCTCGGTCGCGCTGGCGCTGTCCTTGCCGGAGGGCGAGTGGAAGCCGCTGATCCTGACCGCGACCTATGTCGTCGTGATCTTCTCGATCATCGTGCAGGGCCTTACCGTGGCCCCCCTATCGCGCCGCTTGGGCCGTGAGCCGGACCTTGTGTGAGCTTTCCCCCTAGACGCGCGGGGCGCGAGGCTTCAACCTGACCCAAAGTCACCTGAGGGAGAATTCAAGATGTCACTGATGAGAATGGTTACCAAGGTCGCGATTGGCTTCGCTGTGGCGAAGGGCATGCAGAAGGTCCAGCAATCGGGCGGTCTGAGTAAGGCGATGGAAAGCCTCAAGGGCTCTGCTGGCGGAACCGGTGGCACCGGTCAGCCCGGTGGCACGGGCGGGCTGGGCGGCATGCTCAGCGGCATGGCGGGCGGCGCGGATGGCTCTGGCGGCGGCGGGCTCGGTGGGCTGTTGGGCGGCGCAGGTGGGGCGGGCGGCCTTGCTGGTGGTCTCGGCGGCATCGGCGGATTGCTCGGCGGTCTGGCGACGGCGCGCGGGGGCGAAGGCGACAGCCTCGAGGCGCTGCTGAGCCAAGACAACCCGAAAGAGGAGCCACCCGAAGAAGATTCCGCCGGTCTGATGATCCGCGCGATGATCATGGCTGCCCGCTGCGACGGCGAGATCGACGATATCGAGAAAGAGACGCTGATGGCCACCATCGGTGAAGAGGCCACCGAGGCCGACATGGCCTTTGTGCGCGACGCCATGGGCGAGCCGGTCGACGCAGCCAGTCTGGCCCGCGACACCCCCAAAGGGATGGAGACACAGGTCTATTCCATGTCAGTCATGGCCATCGAGCCCGACCACCCGGCGGAGGCGAAGTTCCTCCACGAGCTTGCGACCTCGCTCGGCCTCGGTCAGGCGACCGTCAACGAGATCCATGACAGCTTCGGCGTGCAGCGGCTCTACAGCTGACAGGACGGGCATCACGCGGCCTGGCTTTTGCCGGGCCGGGTGATGATAGCGCAAACTGTGGCATAACGTGCCTTGCCTCGCCGCGCCCTTGGCGCTTTAGTCGCGCCAAATGCGGTGAGGAGGGACGTCCATGGCATATAAGGAAATCTACGAGAGATCGCTGAGCGACCCCGAAGGCTTCTGGATGGAGCAGGCGCAGGCCATCGACTGGGACACGCCCCCCTCCAAGGCGCTGTTTGCCGACCGCGCGCCGCTCTACGAATGGTTCAAGGACGCACAAGTCAACACCTGCTACAATGCGGTCGACCGCCATGTCGAGAACGGCCGGGGCGCGCAGGCGGCGATCATCTATGACAGCCCGGTCACCGACACCAAGCGCACCATTACCTACGCAGAGCTGCAATCGCAGGTCGCCGCGATTGCGGGTGTGCTGGCCTCCAAGGGGATCGAGGCGGGCGACCGCGTCATTATCTACATGCCGATGGTGCCAGAGGCGCTCGTGGCCATGCTGGCCTGCGCGCGCATTGGGGCGGTCCACTCTGTCGTCTTCGGCGGCTTTGCCAGCCACGAGCTGGCTGTGCGGATCGACGACGCGACGCCCAAGGCAATCATCGCCGGGTCCTGCGGGATCGAGCCGGGGCGCGTGGTGGAATACAAGCCCCTGCTCGACGGCGCGATTGAAGAGGCGGGGCACAAGCCGGAGTTCTGCCTGATCTTCCAGCGCAATGAGGCGCGCGCTTCCATGATCGAAGGGCGCGATTTCGACTGGGTCGAGGCGCAAGAGGGCGTCGAGCCCGCCCCCTGTACGCCCGTCTCCGGCGACCACCCGGCCTATATCCTTTATACCTCCGGCACCACCGGCCAGCCCAAGGGGGTTGTGCGCCCCACCGCGGGTCACCTCGTGGCGCTGAACTGGACCATGCCAAACATCTATAATGTCGGCCCCGGCGACGTGTTCTGGGCGGCCTCGGACGTGGGCTGGGTCGTGGGCCACAGCTATATCTGCTACGCGCCGCTCATCCATGGCTGCACCACGGTCGTGTTCGAGGGCAAGCCGGTCGGCACGCCGGATGCGGGCACATTCTGGCGGGTGATTTCCGAGCACGGGGTGAAGAGCTTCTTCACCGCACCCACCGCCTTCCGTGCCGTGAAGCGCGTGGATCCCAAGGGCGAGTTCATCGCGAAATACGACCTCAGTGGGCTCGACCAAATCTTCCTTGCGGGCGAGCGGGCCGACCCCGACACGATTGAGTGGATGCAGGATAAGCTTGGCAAGCCCGTGATCGACCATTGGTGGCAGACCGAGACGGGCTTCACCATCGCGGGCAACCCTTGGGGGATCGAGCAGATGCCGATCAAGATCGGCTCGCCCACGGTGGCGATGCCCGGCTACGATGTGCAAATCCTCAGCGATGACGGCCACCCCGTCCCCGATGGCGAGCTGGGCGCGATTGCGGTCAAGCTGCCGCTGCCGCCCGGCACGTTGCCGACGCTCTGGAATGCCGAAGGAAGGTTCCGCAAAAGCTACCTCGACACGTTCCCGGGCTATTACGAGACCGGCGATGCGGGGATGAAGGACGAAGACGGCTACCTCTGGATCATGGCGCGCACCGATGACGTGATCAACGTGGCGGGCCATCGCCTGTCCACTGGCGGGATGGAAGAGGTGCTGGCGGGCCACCCGGATGTGGCCGAATGCGCGGTCATCGGCGTGGCGGATCAGTTGAAAGGCCAGCTGCCTTTGGGATTCTTGTGCCTGTCGAGCGGGGTCAACCGGCCGCACGAGGAGATCGTCAAAGAGGTCGTCGCCCGCGTGCGCGACAAGATCGGCCCCGTGGCCGCATTCAAGCTGGCCTGCGTGGTCGAGCGTCTGCCCAAGACCCGCTCGGGCAAAATTCTGCGCGCCACGATGGTCAACATCGCCAACGGCACGCCCTACAAGATGCCCGCGACGATTGATGATCCGGCGATCCTCGACGAGATTGCCGAGGCGCTGAAGGAGCTGGGATACCCCGCTAGCTGAGACCGGAGGCCGCCAAGGCCGCTGCGGCCTTGGTTCCAAGAACGGAATGTGCGGCGGGATGTGTCTTGCGATAGGTTTCCAGCCGAAAGCCCGGGCACCTGCGCCGCAATCGGTCGGCGGTGGCGCGGGCTTCGGCGCCGCGGTCGAGGTGATGCAGGGAAACGATCTTCGCACGCAGCGTGGATACGTGCCTGTCATTGTTCGCCAAGGACGCCTGCGCGAGCGCCAAGGCGCTCTCATAGTCTTCTGCCGCCAGGTAGGCCGAGCTGCAAAGGCTGTCGAAATAATAGCTGAACGGATCCGCAGGCGACAGGCTGCGCGCTCGCACGGTGGCCGCAATGGCCTCGGTCCCTTCATCGCGGAACGCAAGGTGCGCGCCACTGAGCAGCCAGGACAGGCTTTCATTCGGATTTATCTTCAGCGCAGCGTCGTAGCTATCCTGAGCGACGTCCGTGTTGCGCAAAAGGTTGGTCCGCACGCAGCCGTCGATCACCAGTGCGAAGGCGCTCTCGGGGTCCAGATCAAGGGCCCGCGCCGTGGCATCAAGCGCCCGTTGTGTGTCGCCCGGGCGGTCTGCAGTCCAGCCATTGAACACGTTCAGCATGTACCAGCGGGCGAGCCAGGCATGGGTTTCGGCATTCTTGGGCGCGCGGGACACGGCCTCCAGCAGCAGAGCGCGCGAGGTCGCGAACTGGCAAAATGCGAGGCGATGCATGAGAGATACACCCTCAACGATCAGCCTGTGATCTTCCAGCGCCAAGGGCGGGCGATCCCGCACATAGGCAATCGATCCATCGGCGATCGAGCGGCCAATGGCACGGACCACGTCGTCCAGACCGGTCCTGACGAGACAAAATCCTTGCGCTGATGAGGCAGAAATCTGCCGGCTCCAGATGATGCTTCCGTCCCGCGCATCGACGAAATCCATGTCGACCGCGCAGCGCCCGCCGATGTCGCGAACGGACCCGCTGACGAAGTAGTCGACCCCAAGCGTCCGTCGGATCGCCGCGATATCGGGCTGAGGTGACGCGACCGCGCGGCTGGAGAGATGCGAGACGATAAACAGGGCGCGTGAGCGGGACAAGGATCGGCAGATCTCTTCCGCGAGCCAATCGCCAAGGACATAAAGACTCTCGTCGCCCCAAATCCGCCGGAAGGGCAGAACTGCAATGCGGGGCATGGGCGGGCTGAGGCCAGGGCACGGCGCTTTGCGATACAGCCCGGCAATCTGGCTTTCATCCGCGCGGATCGAAGCGATCCAGTTTTGGAAGTTTGGAACGCGCAGGTCGATATCTTTCAGAAAGCTTCCGTGCGTTGGGCCGCCCTCAAAGCGGACGCGCGTCAGGTCCAAGGCAATGTCGCTGTTGGTGCAGGTCAAGAAACGGTCAAAATCCGGGCCAAGGATGCGTCGCAGGTCAGACAGCATGCGCCGCAGGTTTTGGCGGCCCTCGTCGTAGCTGTAAGAGCCCCACAAAGTGTGCTGCAGGTAGTTTCGCGTCCTGCGTGCAAGGGGCGCTGTCGCGAGCAGGGCGAAAAATGCGCGCTGCTTTTGGCTTTTCAGTGTCGCGCCGCGCATACCGCTGACCCGCACGACACATGGTCCGAAGAGAGAAATGCTTAATCTGTTGCCCACTCTTAACCCTCAGAGAAATATTCACAAAAAAGGTTAATCTGCAGGACTGCGCCCCTCCAATAAGGCTCACGGTTTTCTCACATGCATCCCGAAGAGCTCGCGAAAACGAAAATGTCGGAGGAAAATCCTGCTGAAGCCATCGCGGCGCATCGCAGGCATTGAATCTCCTGACAGGGACCTTCAATATCGCCCGAGTGATTTTTGGGGGACCGCCACATGTCTGATCTGCTGCCCGCGGCGCTGTCGGTGCGCGAGAACGCCCATGCGCCCTATTCCAACTTCGAAGTGGGTGCCGCGCTCCGGACCAAGGCGGGCACGGTTTTCGTGGGGTGCAATGTCGAAAATGTCGCCTACCCCGAAGGCACCTGCGCCGAAGCTGGCGCCATCGCCGCCATGGTGGCGGCAGGCGAGCGGGAGATCGTGGAGGTCTGCGTCGTCGCGGGCTCGCCCACGCCGGTGCCGCCCTGCGGCGGCTGCCGCCAGAAGATCGCCGAGTTTGCCACAGGTGACGTGCCGGTTACCATGGCCACCACCGGCGGCGCGATGGAGTGGACGACGGTGAAAGCCCTCTTGCCCGGAGCCTTCGATGCGGGGCATATGGCCTGACCGATGGATGCTGCCCAGATCATAGGGAAAATTCGCCGCCGCGAGGCGGTTACTGCTGCCGAATGCCGCTGGTTTGGCGGCGCGCTTGCGGGCGACGGGATCTCTGACGCCCAAGCCGGCGCGTTTGCCATGGCTGTCGCGATGGAGGGCTTGGGCGCCGAGGGGCGCGTTGGCCTGACCGAAGGGATGCGCGACAGCGGGGATGTGCTGCGCTGGAAGCTTGACGGCCCGGTGCTGGACAAGCACTCGACGGGCGGCGTGGGCGATCCGGTCTCGATGGTGCTCGCGCCCGCGCTGGCGGTCTGCGGGGCCTATGTGCCGATGGTGTCGGGCCGGGGCTTGGGCCACACGGGCGGCACGCTCGACAAGCTCGACGCGATCCCGGGCTATACCTCGACCGTAACGGCATCGAAGCTGCAGCAGGTCACGCGCGACGTGGGCTGCGCCATCGTCGGCGCCTCCGGCACGGTGGCGCCATCCGACAAACGGCTCTACGCAATCCGCGATGTAACGGCGACGGTGGACAGCATCGATCTGATCACGGCCTCAATCCTCGCCAAGAAGCTCGCAGCCGGACTGCAGGGGCTGGTGCTCGACGTCAAGACCGGCTCGGGCGCGATCATGGCGGACCCGGCGCAGGCGAAACGCTTGGCCTATTCGCTGGTGGAGGTCGCCAAGGGCGCGGGCTGTCCCACAACGGCGCTGATCACCGACATGTCGCAGCCGCTGGCCACGGCCGCGGGCAACGCGGTCGAAATCCGCGCCGTGATGGAAGCACTCAGCGGCACCGGCCAATCGCGCCTGCGCGAAGTGGCGCTGGCGCTGGGCGCGGAGCTTTTGGGCAACAACAAGCAGATCAAGGCCGATACGGAGAATGCGTGGAACGCGCTCAATACCGCGCTGACCTCGGGGCGCGCGATGGAGCAGTTCTGCCGGATGGTCGCGGCCTTGGGCGGGCCCACGGACTTTGACGAAAGCTGGCGCTTCTGCCTGCCGGAGGCCAACATCGTGCGGGAAGTGCTGCCGCTGGCGACGGGCCACATCCGCGCCATTGACACCCGCGCGCTGGGCGTCGCGGTGGTGGAGCTGGGCGGAGGGCGCAGGCGGGAAATGGACCGGATCGACTCCTCCGTCGGCCTGTCGGGCCTCGCGCGGATCGGCGCGAAGGTCGACAAGTCCACCCCGCTCGCCATGGTCCACGCCGCGACCGAAGAAGCCGCCGCCAAGGCGGAGCGTGCGGTGCGCAAGGCTTTCCAGATCGGCGCGGCTGCCGTCCCCGCGCCAGAGCTGTTCATCGACAGGGTGGCCGTGTGAGCCGGGCCTTTCTGGTCGTGCTCGATTCCGTCGGCTGCGGCCACGCCCCGGACGCGGCCGCCTTCGGCGACGAGGGCGCGAACACGTTGGGCCATATCCACGAGACGGTCGGGCTGAAGATGCCCAATCTGATGGGGCTCGGTCTTGGGGCCGCGATGGGGATCGCGCCGGCCGGCACGGGGCTTCATGGCGTGGCCGAAGAGGTCTCCGTCGGAAAGGACACGCCCTCGGGTCATTGGGAGCTGGCAGGCGTGCCGGTGCCCTGGGCGTGGCACTATTTCCCCAATACGCAGCCCGCCTTTCCGCCGGAGATAAGTCAGGCCGTAGCGGAGTTTTGCGGCACGGACGGCATCCTTGGCGATTGCCATGCCTCCGGCACCGCGATCATCGAAGGGTTGGGCGAGGCGCATCTGCGCACGTGCAAGCCGATCTGCTACACCTCGGTCGACAGTGTCTTCCAGATCGCCGCCCATGAAGAGACGTTCGGGCTGCAAAGGCTGCTCGATCTCTGCCGCCATATCGCGCCGCAACTGCATGCGATGAAAGTCGGGCGGGTGATCGCGCGGCCGTTTCTGGGCACCGACGCAGCCAGCTTCAAACGCACGAAGAACCGCCGCGACTTCGCCATCGAGGTGCCGAAACCGGCGCTGCTGGACTGGGCCGTGGCAGAGGGCCGCGCGACCTACGGGATCGGCAAGATCAGCGACATTTTCTCGGGCCGCGGCGTCGGCGTAAGTCGCACGGGGCCGGATGCAGAGCTGATGGGCCACCTGTCCGATCTGGTGGACGAGGCCCCGGACGGTGCGTTGGTCTTCGCCAACTTTGTCGAGTTCGACACCAATTTCGGCCATCGCCGCGACCCGCATGGCTATGCCGCCCATCTGGAATGGTTCGACGCGGCAATCGCGCCGGTCCTCGCCAAGCTGCGGCCCGGCGATCTGATGGTATTCACCGCCGATCACGGCAATGACCCGACATGGACGGGCACCGATCACACCCGCGAGCGGGTGCCGGTTGTGGCGGCGGGGGGCGGCCCAAAAGACGTGGGCCAAGTGATGTTCGTAGACGTCGCGGCCTCTGTCGCGGATCATTTGGGCCTGAGCCAATCCGGCCCCGGACGGAGCTTCCTATGAGCATCCCGAAGGTCGAGCTGCATCTGCATATCGAAGGCGCGGCGCCGCCCGCCTTTATTCGCGGGTTGGCGCAGGAGAAGGGTATCAATCTCGACGGAGTGTTCAACGAGGACAGATCTTACCGAATCGAGAATTTCACCCAGTTTCTGCGCGTCTACGAGGCCGCCTGCACGGTGCTGACCGGCCCGGAGGAATTTGGGCGGCTGACCACGGCGGTGCTGGAACAATCCGCCGAGCAGGGCGTGATCTATACCGAAGCCTTCCTCAGCCCTGATTTCTGTGGCGGTGGCGATCTGGGCGCGTGGCGCGAATACCTGCATGCGATGCAGGAAGCCGCCAGCCGCGCCGACGACATTGAGATGCGCGGCATCGTCACCTGCATCCGCCATTTCGGCCCCGATCAGGCCAAGACCGCCGCGCGCTGCGCCGCCGAGACGGTGGGCGATTTCATCACCGGGTTCGGGATGGGCGGCGACGAGATGCAAGGCACGCAAGGCGACTTCGCCTACAGTTTCGACATGGCGCGCGAGGCCGGGCTGCGCCTGACCACCCATGCAGGCGAGTGGGGCGGGGCGCAGAGCGTCTGGCAAGCGGTGCGCGACCTGCGGGTCGAACGTGTGGGCCACGGGGTGCAGGCCATTGATGATCCCAGGCTGGTCGATCATCTGGCCGAGAACGGCATCGTGCTGGAGGTCTGCCCGGGCTCGAACGTCGTGCTCGGCGTGTACCCAGATTGGAAGAGCCACCCCATAGAGCGGTTGCGTGCGGCAGGCGTGCCGGTGACGGTCTCGACGGATGATCCGCCCTTCTTCCACACCACGCTGAGCGATGAATACGACCGCCTCGCCGACACGTTCGGCTGGGAAGACGAGATCGTGCGGGAGGTCAATGTCACCGCGGCCAAGGCGGCCTTCTGCGATGACGCGACCCGCGAGACACTGCTGAAAAAACTGGAGCCAGACACATGACCGACACGCCTCATCTGACCGTCGTAGATCACCCGCTGGTGCAGCACAAGCTGACGCTGATGCGCGAGAAAGACACGCCCACAGCGGTGTTCCGTCAGCTTCTGCGCGAGATCAGCCAGTTCCTGGCCTACGAGGTGACGCGCAACTTGCCGATGGAGACGAAGCGGATCGAGACGCCGATGGAGCCGATGGACGCGCCGACGCTGGCAGGCCGCAAGCTTGCGCTGATCTCGATACTGCGGGCGGGAAACGGGTTGCTGGACGGGATGTTGGAGCTGATTCCGAGCGCGCGGGTGGGCTTTGTCGGGCTCTACCGCGATGAAGGGACGCTTCAGCCGGTGCAATACTATTTCAAGGTGCCCGAATTCCTTGACGAGCGGATGGTGATCGCCGTGGACCCGATGCTGGCCACCGGCAATTCCTCTGTCGCGGCGATTGATTTGCTGAAGAAAGCGGGCGCCACGAACATCCGATTCTTGTGCCTTCTGGCCGCGCCGGAGGGCATCGCGCGCATGAAAGAGGCCCACCCGGACGTGCCGATTGTCACCGCCGCAGTGGATAGCCACTTGAATGACAATGGATATATTGTCCCGGGGCTAGGGGATGCGGGAGACCGCATGTTCGGCACAAAATAAGGTATTTCCCTGCTTTACTTGATTGGGGTGCTGTTGCATTGTGACCGCTATATCTAGTGGGGACTGATATGCGACTATTGCAACTGCTATCCGTGTCGGTGCTGGCGCTCGGGCTGGGATCCTTTCAGGCCGAGGCGCAGAGCTTCCGCGGCTCCAACGGCCCGGCGGAGCAGCCACCGGCCTCCTTCAAGGGCAAGCAATATGTCGATAGCCGTGGCTGCGTGTTCATCCGTGCGGGCTATGGCGGGCGCGTGACCTGGGTGCCTCGGGTGACCCGGGACCGCAAGCAGGTCTGCGGCGCGCGCAGCTCGGTCGCCCCCAGAGCCCAGACCGCGAAAGCCGCGCCGAAGGCCGCCCCAAAGCCGACCGCCACGAAGGTTGTCCGCGGCAAGCCGCCCAAGGGCGCCAAGGTCATCTCGCGCGAGGTCAAGGTCATTCCGGCCGCACCCAAGCCGAAAACGACCACCCGGGTCGTCCGCAAAGCCGCGCCTGCGCCCAAAACCCAGACCCGTGTGGTGCGCCGTCAGGTGCAAACGGCTCCTGCTGCGACCGCGCAGGTCCGGACAGTGCAACGCTGCTCGGGTGCCAGCAGCTTCTCGCAGCAATTCGTCAACCAAGGCGCGCGTTGCGGCCCGCAGGGCACGCCCTCGCGCAGCATCGTGCGCGAAGAGGTCTCCCCGCAAAGCCGCAACACCGTGGGCCGCGAGCAGCTCAAAGGCCCGCAAGGGGTCAATCGCCGCATCAAGCAGGCCGCGATCAAACCGCCCAAGGGCTACAAGGCCGCATTCGACGATGGCCGTCTGAACCCCCTTCGCGGTGTTGGCACCTCGTCGGGTAAGGCACAGATGGGGCTGGTGTGGTCCAATACTGTGCCGCGCTACCTGATCGATCCTGCGACCGGCAAGCGGGCAACGGCGGCGCGCAAGCGGGTGCTCGGTATCTTCTAGAGCTTACTCGGCGCAGATTTCCTGCAGGCTGATCCAATCCCCGTCTGACAGCAGGCGCGGCGCCTCGGTACCGCGATAGGGGTCCGCCTCGATCAGCGGCAGCGTCGTCTCTCCGGTCACATCGACAGCAAAGGCAAAGGGGCTCAGCGCGACCTTTGCGGTGGCGAAGCGGTCGATCAGTATTTCCGTGTCGGGCTCTGGCGCAGGCTGGGCGAGCAGGGTCTCGGCATAGTCGCGCAAAACATCGTCTTCGACCTGGCCAGTGGTCAGCAGGTGCAGCGTCGCCCTGCCGCCCGCGGTCTCAAGCAGGGTCTGCAAGGGATCGGTGGTCTGCATCGTCTCGACGGCGGCCAGCATGTAGCCCGCGGTCACATCCGGCGCGTCGTGGTCCTCGACCAAGGTACGGTTCAGGATCAGAAGACCACCCGGCAGCCCAAGGGCTGCGTCCGGTCCTTGCGGGACCACATAAGCCTTGCGGATCCGGTCGCCCAGCACCCGGGCCTTCAGCCGCGCGAGGGCCGCGGTGCCCAATGGCGCGCGGCAGGTGTCGCCGGTCAGCCGCGTCATGTGTCCCAGAAGCGCCGTGCCGATTGCCACGCGCTTGGCGTCGGGTACGACCTGCACCGTGTGGCGCACAAGTGCGCCGGGCAGCCAGAACACACCAAGCGCCGCGATCCCCGCGATGAGCCCCGCGAAGATGTAAAGCCGCAACCGGCCGCGATGCGGGCGGCGCCTGGCGACCGTCCGGCGCACCTTCTCGATGGCGTCGATGAGGGTCGCGTCCTCCAGCTCAAGCATCTCTCCCGCATCCACGCCGGGGCGAAACAGGGCGGGGCGCTGGCCGGGGTTGATCCGGTCGATGGCGGGAAGGGACCAATGGGCGAGGGCGGTGTCGGTCTGGTCGCGGATGATCAGGGTCGCGTCACCGAACGAGACCGTGACGTCACGCCTTTGGGCATCGGGGCTTTCGCGCCAGATGCCTGAAGATTCCAGCCGTTCGTACTCTTTCAATGCCGTCATTTGATGCGGCGTGCCTGCTCATTATACGTATGCGGCTACGATAGAGACTTCGCTGCAACCGCTCAACACCTTTGCGCGTCGGGCGTGGCGCATTCGGCCTGCGACTTCCGAGTATCGACTAAAGGCTCTTCGCCTTCGTCCGCAGCTCGAACTTCTGGATCTTGCCGGTGGATGTTTTCGGCAGCTCCTGGAAGATCACCGTCTTCGGGGTCTTGAAGCCTGCCAGCTGACTGCGGGCGTGGGCGATGAGGTCGGCCTCGCTCGTCTCGGCCCCGTCCTTGAGTTCCACGAACGCACAGGGCACCTCGCCCCATTTTTCGTCCGGCTTCGCCACCACGGCGCAAAGCGAGACGGCGGGGTGGGACATCAGCACGCCCTCGACCTCGACCGACGAGATATTCTCGCCGCCGGAGATGATGATGTCCTTGGCGCGGTCGGCGATCTGGATGTGGCCGTCGGGGTGCTGGAAGGCCAGATCGCCAGAGTGGAAATGCCCACCCTCGAAGGCCTCCTCCGTCGCCTTAGGGTTCTTGTAGTAGCCCTTCATCACCGCGTTGCCGCGCATCACGATCTCGCCCTGGGTCTGCTTGTCCATCGGAACTTGCGCGTTCTTCTCGTCGACTACGGTGACGTATTCCATCATCGGGAAGGCCACGCCCTGTCGGGACTTCAGGGCCGGGCGCTCCTCTGCCGGGCGCGCGTCCCAATCCGGGTTCCACAGGCATTCGCTGACATGGCCGTAGGTCTCGGTCAGGCCATAAACATGAGTGATGTTGAAGCCGAGAGCCTCGATCTTCTCGAGCGTGGCGGGGGCGGGGGGCGCGCCTGCGGTGAATACCTCGACCACATGGTCGAACGGTTTTCGGGCGTTTTCCGGCGCATTGACGATCATGTTCAAGACGATGGGCGCGCCGCCGAAATGGGTGACGCCCTCGTCGGCGACGGCTGTATAAATTGCCTCCGCCGTGATGTCGCGGCAGCAATGCACGCAGCCGCCCAACAGCGGCATCATCCACGTGTGGTTCCAGCCATTGCAATGAAACAGCGGCACAATGGCGAGGAAGCGCGGGTAAAGCTGCATCCGCCAAGAGATCACCGTGCCCATCGTCATCAAATACGCGCCGCGGTGGTGGTAGACGACGCCCTTGGGGCGGCCCGTAGTGCCGGAGGTGTAGTTCAGCGCAAGGCTTTCCCACTCGTCCTCAGGCATGTTCCAGCTGGCCTTCGGGTCGCCGCCCGCGATCAGGTCCTCATAGGTCTCGAAACGGCCCGTGGCGGGGAAGCCGGCCTGCTCGTCCGGGACCTCAATTATCTCGGGACCTTCGCCCTCGCAGGCGGCTTTCGCGGCCTCGGCCAGCTCGATGAATTGCGTGTCGCACAGCACAACCTTCGCCTCGCCATGATCAAAAATGTAGGCGACCGTGCCGGTGTCGAGCCGGGTGTTGATCGTGTTCAGCACCGCGCCCGCGGCGGGCACGCCGAAATGCGCCTCTGCCTGGGCGGGGATGTTGGGCAGGATGGTGGCGACCACATCGCCCGCGCCGACACCGCGCGCCGTCAGAGCCGAGGCAAGCCGGGACACCCGCGCGTGGTAGTCCGTGTAGCTGAGCCGGGTGGTGCCGTAGACCACCGCCTCGCGGTCGGGGAAGACCTGGGCCGCACGGTTGAGATGCGACAGCGGCGTCAGGGGGACATAGTTGGCGGCGCGGCGCTCCAGCCCGGTCTCGTCAGACATCCAACCCATTGTCATCCTCCCCTAATGCAGTCTTAAGTTAACTGGCCCATGTGGGGCGGGAGTGTGCCTAAGGCAAGGGCCAATGAAAAGAGGTATTCGGGGCGCGCCGGGTGGAAATGTATGACAATTGATCTGACATCAGCCACACCGGCCCCCGCGACGGCACCGGCCCGCGCGAACGACCCGCGTCAGGCCGCGCTGCTGGCGGTGTTCGGCATGGTGGTTTTGTCCTTCATCGACGGCTTCGTCCCGGTGATCGCCCGCGATGTGGGCCTGTGGCAGTTCCACGCGACCCGCTCTGCGATGGTGCTGGCATGCCTTCTGCCCGCCGCAGTGGTGCTGGGCTGGCGGGTCCGCCCGGTCAGCATCGGCGCGGTCGCGGTCCGCTCGTGCCTCGTGGCGGGCTCGATGCTGCTTTATTTCGCCGCCGTCGCGGTGCTGCCGCTGGCGCAGGTGGCGGCGGGGCTTTTGACGGCCCCGATCTTCGTCCTGCTGATCTCATGGGGCTTTTTCGGCGCGCAGATCGGCCCGTGGCGCGTGCTGGCGGTGATCCTTGGCTTTGGGGGCGTGCTTTTGGTGCTGCGGCCCGGCGGAGAGGGCGTCTCCGTCCTGACCTTCGTGCCCGTCGGCGCGGGCGCGCTCTACGCGACGGCCGCGGTTGCCACCCGGCAATACTGTGCCTCTGAGAGCGAAGTGACGCTGGTCGCGGGCTTCTTCGGCGCAATTGGTCTGTGCGGTGTGGCGGGCTTGGCCGTCCTCTCAGGCAGCGACAGCCCGCCCGCAATCGACGGCTTCTTTGCCAGCGGCTGGCAGCCCTGGACCGGCCCCGCGCTGTTCTGGACCGCCGCGCAGGCGCTGGTGTCGATGATCGGGATCGGCGCGCTGTTCCGCGCCTACTTGTTGGCCGAGGCGAGCCACGTCGCCGTGTTCGAATACACCTTCCTCATCGCCGCGGGCGTCTGGGGTTACGTGCTGTGGGGGCAGGTGCCCGACGCTCTGGCGGTGCTGGGCATGGTGGCGATCATGGCCGCAGGGGTCGTCATCATCAAACGCAGCGGGGCGGCATGATCATCTCGCATCCGGCGCCGCGCGGGCGCAACTTCATCTTCGTGCACATCCCCAAGACCGGCGGCACCTCGATGGCGCTTGCGCTGGAGGCGCGGGCCAAGGCCGATGACGTCCTGATCGGGGACACCCCCAAGGCCCGCAAGCGCCGCCGCCGGGTGCAAGGCGTCGAGGCTACTGGGCGGCTGTGGAAACATTCAACCCTGCGCGACATCGTCGGGCTGGTGCCGCAGTCACAAATCGACGCGGCGCGGGTTTTCACCCTCGTGCGCAACCCGTGGGACCGGATCGCGAGCTACTACCACTGGCTGCGCGCCCAGAGCTTTGAGCACCCGGCGGTCAAGCTGGCCCGGGGTTTAGAGTTCAGCGCCTTCCTGCATCACCCGCAGACGCGGGCCTCGCTGCAGGCCGCGCCCTATGGCTCTTACGTGACCACCGCGGCCGGGGCGGAGCGGTGCGACCTCTTTGTTCGTCTCGAGCATCTCTCAGAGGATTTGCCGAAGCTCGAAGCGCTGATCGGCTGCAAGCTCGGGCCGTTCCCCCATGACAACCGCTCCGAGCGCGGCGCGACGCGGGATCTCTACTCCGACGCGGATCGCGACCTTGTGGCCGAGATCGCCGCCGAGGATATCGCGCGGTTCAACTACCACTTCTGATTGTTCTCAATTTGAACACAATTCGCCGCAAAATGACCTTTTTGCGGTCCAACCTCTGCCCCGGCGGATGCGCAATCTCACCCCAATCAAGTTTGAAACGAAGGGTGGGACCATGTTTTTCAAATCGAGCAAGAAGACGTCCAAGTCCACGCCGCTGGTGCTGGAAACCGCACCGAGCGCCGGGATTTTTGCAGGCACACGGCTGGCGACAGACTATGCTTGGACCCCGGTCGAAGAGCTGCAGGTTGGCGACACGGTGTTGACGGCAGAGCACGGCGCGCAAGAGATCGTCTCGATCGAACACCGCTCCCTGTCGGTCTCCGCGGCCCGCGCCAATGCCAAGCAATGGCCCCTGCTGGTGCCCGAGGGCGCAATCGGCAATACCCGCGCGATGCTGGTTTCCCCCGACATGCGGCTGGTGATCGAGGATGAGGCTGCTGCAACGCTCTTTGGCGAGCCCTGCGTCAGCCTGCGCGCCGAAAACTTGATCGGTTATCGCGGCATCGCCCGCGCGCGTATTTCCGGTGACCTGAGCCATGTGACCCTCCGTCTTGCGGGCGAAGAGACGCTGGTGGTCGAGGGCGGTGTCTACATCGACCTGCCATCGCCGACAGGCACCCACCGCTTCACCCCGCTCAGCGACCGCCAGGCGCGCCAGCTGAGCCGCCTGATGGGCGAGGCGGACCGCAAGAACCGCGCACGCCCCGTGGTCAGCGCATGGATCTAAGCCGGGTTATCGCGCCATTCAGCGGCGCAGGCTGGCCTTCAGTTCGCCCGGCGTGAAGGCCCCCAGCACCCGGCCAAGTAGCCCGTAGACAATCCCCCCAGAGATCAGCAGCAACGCCAGCGCGGCGTAGCGCCAGCCGCCCAGCTCGAACAGCGGGGCCAGCGCCACATGCGCGCCGTACAGGAACCCACCCATCAAGCCCGACGCCAGCAAGATCATCGGGGCGCGGCTGCGGAACCTCGCATCGAGCGACGCCGCATCGCCGAAGCCTCTGGCGTAGTGCCACAGCAGCCACGCCATCGCCCACCCGGCCAGCGAGGTCGCGAGCGCCGCCGCGAGATAATCCAGATAAAACCACAGCCCCACGGCGACGACCGCGTTGATCACCATCGCGACGAGGGCGAAGTAGAACGGGCGCTTGGTGTCCTCGCGGGCGAAATAGAGCGGCTGGTAGATTTTCTGCAGCACAAAGGCCGGCAGACCGAGCCCGTAGATCGCCACAGCGAGCGCGGTGGCGGCGGTGTCGTCCGCCGTGAAGCGCCCACGCTCAAACAGGACCGAAATGATCGGCGCGGGGATCACCATCAGCGCCACGGCGCAGGGCACGGTCAGCGCCAGCGCGACCTCTGCCGCGCGGCTCAGCGCATGGCGCCCGCCTTCGGTATCGCCCGCCTGCAGACGCCGCGACAGCTCCGGCAGCAAGACCACACCGATGGCGATGGCCACCACGCCCAGCGGTAGTTGGTAAAGCCGATCGGCATAATTCACCCAGGCGATTGCTCCCTCGGTCCAGCTGGCCACATTGCGGCCCACCAGAAGGTTCACCTGCACCACACCCCCGGCCAGCGCAGCGGGGGCGGCGATGATGGCGAGGCGCTTGAGCTCGGGCGTCAGCCGCGGGCGGCGCGGCACAAGCCTGTAGCCCGCGCGCGACGCCGCGACCCAGACCAGCGCCAGTTGGGCGATGCCCGCGACGGGAACGGTCCAGGCCAGCGCAAGGCCGATGTCGAACCCTAAAGACCACGCGCCGGTCAGCGACGCGATGAACAGCACGTTGAGCAGGACGGGGGCCGCTGCGGCGGCCACAAACCGCCCGGTGGCGTTCAACACGCCGGACAGCAAGGCCGCGAGCGAGATGAACAGGATATAGGGGAAAGCGATGCGCCCGAAGAGCGTGGCGAGCCCCAGCCTTTCGTCATCTGCAAAGCCTGACGCCATCAAGAGCACCAGCGCGGGCATGAACAGCTGCGCCAACAGGGTAAAGGCGATCAGGATCGTGGCGAGCCCGGTAAAGGCATCGCGGGCGAATTCCAACGGGCGCTCGCCGCTTTCGACCTTCTTGGAGAACATCGGCACAAACGCCATGTTGAACGCGCCCTCGGCGAAGAAGCGGCGAAACATGTTGGGCAGGGAGAAGGCGATCAGGAAGGCCTCGGCCACGGGGCCAGACCCCAGGAAGCCCGCGATCAGCACATCGCGCACGAAGCCAAGGATGCGGCTGAGCATGGTCCACAGGCCGACGGTCGCGAAACCGCGCATCATCCGGATCGGGGCGGGCTTGGAAATCGGGCTGCTCCTTCGTTTTGACCCAAGCCCTAGCGCGTTCCGCGCGGTCCGAGAAGGGGGCAGGTGTGCGAAACTGGCGCAAGGTGCGTCGACGCACCTTTCTTGAAGCGATTTGCAAATCGCTTCTCCCGCGCGCCGCACGGCGCGCGCACAAAGCCGTTCGAACGGCTTTGCCCCGTCATCCTTGCGCTCGTTCGCGCCCCGATGCGATAGCGGCGCGCAGCTTGCGCTCGATCGACGCCTGCTTTGAGGCCGAATGGAACTTCAGCCCGAACATGTCCTTCACGTAGAACGTGTCGACCACTTGTGCGCCATAGGTCGCGATCACGGCGGAGGCGATCTGGATGTTGGCCTCTGACAAGGTGCGCGACAGATCATAGAGCAGCCCGGGGCGGTCGCGGGTGTCGACCTCGATGATCGTGTAGATCTCGGAGCCATCATTGTCGAAGGTGACCGAGGTCGGGACCTGGAACTTGGCCTCGCGCTTCTTGATCTTGTCCCGCGGCGCCAGCGCCTCTCGGGCCAGCACCTCACCCATCAGGGTCTTGTGGATCATCGTCTTGAGCCGCGGCAGGCGCGAGACGTCGTAGGGGCCTTCCTCGCCGTCCTGTATCCAGAAGGCGGCGGTCGCGAAGCCGTCCTTCGAGGTGTAGGTCCGCGCATCGACCACATTGGCCCCCACCAGCGCCAGCGCGCCGCACATGCGCGCGAAGATGCCGGGGTGGTCGGCCATGGCAAAGCAGGCGCGGGTGGCGTCGCGATCCTCGTCGGGCGTCAGCTCGATGCGGATCTCGTCATTGGGGATGTCGCGCAGCAATTTGGCGAAATCCACATGGGCTGTGACATGCAGGCCTTGCCAGTAGGGCGGGTAGTGCCGCGCCACTTCGCGGGCGAGGTCTTTCTTGTCCCAGTCGGGCAGCGCTGCGCGCAGATTTTTCTTGGCCTCAGAGCCGCGCTCTTCTCGGTTGAGCGCCTCCATCCCGTCTTGCAGCCCGCGCTTGGTCTGGCGGTAGAGCGCGCGGATCAGCGAGGCCTTCCAGTTGTTCCACACATCGGGGCCCACGCCGCGAATGTCGCACACGGTCAACACGCAAAGCAGATCCAGCCGCTTCACGGTCTTCACCGCCTTGGCGAAGTCGCGCACGGTGCGCGGGTCGGCGATGTCGCGCTTCTGGGCCATGTCGGACATCAGCAGGTGGTAGCGGATCAGCCACTCGACCGTGTCGCATTCGTCTTTGTTCAGGCCCAGTTTCGGCGCGATGAAGCGCGCGAGCTTGGCGCCGAGGATCGAGTGATCCTCGTCCCGGCCCTTGCCGATGTCGTGCAGCAGCAGCGCCACGTAAATCACCTTGCGGTTCACGCCGCGCTTCAGGATCGAGGAGGCCACCGGCAGCTCTTCGATCAGTTCTTCACGCTCGATCTGGGCGAGATGCGAAATGCATTGGATGATGTGCTCATCGACCGTGTAGCTGTGATACATGTTGAACTGCATCATCGCGACGATGGTCTGGAAGTCGGGGATGAATGCGCCCAGCACGCCCAGCTCGTTCATGCGGCGCAAGGCACGCTCCGGGTTGCCATGCTTCAAGAGCGTATCGAGGAAAATCCGCGCCGCGTCCTTGTTGCCTTCCAGCCCGCGGATCAGGTCCAGATTGGCCGAGATCAGCCGCATCACGTCCGGGTGCAGCAGGTAGCCCGTGCGCAGCGCCTCCTCGAAGATACGCAGCAGATTGAGCGGGTCTTTCAGAAAGCTCTTCTGGCCGCGCACATCCAGACGGCCCTGCCGGACCTTGTAGCCCTCTTTCAGCTTCTTCTTGCGCGCATTGCGCAGAAAGCCGAACAGCGTCGGTTCCTGCTTGACGTGGCGGGCTTCCAGATCGGTCAGCAGAATACGGGTCAGCTCGCCCACCTTGGTCGCGTGGCGGAAATAATCCTGCATGAAATGCTCGACCGCGCGGCGGCCGCCGCGATCCACGTAGCCCAGCCGCTCGGCCACGGTCACCTGCACGTCGAAGGTCAGCTGCTCCTGCGCGCGGCCCGCAATCAGGTGCAGATGCGCGCGGGTGGCCCACAGGAACCGCTCGGCCTGCTTGAAGTCTTCCAGCTCATCCTGGGTAAAGACCTTCAGCTTCACCAGCTCGGCCGCGGTTTTCACCCGGTTGACGTATTTGGCAATCCAGAACAGCGATTGCAGGTCGCGCAGGCCGCCCTTGCCCTCTTTGACGTTGGGCTCGACGATGTAGCGCTGACCGCCGTGTTTTTTCAGCCGATCGGCGCGCTCGTCGAGCTTGGCCTCGACGAACTCGGATGCGGTCTTCGAGAACAGTTTCTCCCACAGCTGCGCTTCCAGCTCTTGCGCCAGCTCCGCGTCGCCTTCGATTAGGCGGTGCTCCAGCAGGGCGGTGCGGATGGTGAAATCTTCGCGCCCAAGCCGCAGGCAATCCTTCACGGTGCGTGAAGCGTGGCCGACTTTCAGCTTCAGATCCCACAGGATGTAGAGCATGGATTCGATCAGGCTCTCGGCCCAGGGCGTGATCTTGTAGGGCGTTAGAAACAGCAGATCTACATCCGAGCTTGGCGCCATCTCGCCCCGCCCGTAGCCGCCCACAGCGATCACGGAGACGCGCTCGGCCTCTGTGGGGTTAGGCAGCGGGTG
Source organism: Litoreibacter ponti (assembly GCF_003054285.1). Classification (NCBI taxonomy): domain Bacteria; kingdom Pseudomonadati; phylum Pseudomonadota; class Alphaproteobacteria; order Rhodobacterales; family Roseobacteraceae; genus Litoreibacter; species Litoreibacter ponti. The sequence continues at coordinate 451,880 of NZ_QBKS01000002.1, read as the reverse complement.
TAAGTGCATGCGCGCCACGTGGAAGGCTGCGCGCACCAGCCCGTCGGTGAGAAAAGTATAGGACCGCGTCAGCCTGCGCGCGGCCATCGGCTTGGCCTCAAAGGCGTCCGCAATCGCCGCGCGCCCGTCGCGCTGAGCCTCCTTGAGCAAGGTTACCGTGGTCGCCCGGATCGCTTTCGCGTCGCGCTGCGGGGCCAAAGCCTCTTCGAGCCGGGCGCGCAGGCCCGCCTCGTCAAAGATATCGGCGGCCGGCAGGATCAGATCATCCGGCAGCAGCTCCTCGGGGTCGGGCAGGGGCGGCTCAGAAGCCGCCGAAGCCGAAGGATTTAGGAGCTGGGTCAATAATTTGAACCTGATTGTTGGACACTTGCGCCACCGCCAGCGCCCGCTGGATGGTGCCGTTGGGGCGGAAGCGGAAGACGCCATTTACGCCCTTGAAGCCGGAATTTTGCGTGAGGTTCCCCTTGCTCATGGCCAGCTTCTTGGCCTGCAGGGCGCCGATGGCGGCGATGCCGTCATAGGCGAGCCCGGCCAGCGGGTGCGGGGCGTTGCCATAACGGCCATTGTAGCGATTGTTGAACTGCGCGACCGGCCCGGGGTCGGGCAGGGCGAACCAGCCGCCCTGGACGCCCGGCAATTGCAGGGTCTGGGGCGGCACGTCCCAGCGGGTCAGGCCGATATACTTGGTGACCGAGGGGCTCACGCCCTGCTCGGGCAGCAGCTGCGCCAATAGCGGCAGCGCACCGGTGCTGTCGGAGGTCAGCATCACGGCATTTGCGCCGGAGCTTTGGATGGTCGAGGCGATCTGCGGCACCGCCGAGACGATGCCCTGCTCGGAAAATTCGAACGCGCCGTCGCCCACGATCTGCACACTGGTGCCGGAGGCGGCCTGCACAATGGCAGAGCGCGCGATCTGGCCCACCGGCGTGCGCGGATAGACGACGACCACCCGATTGCGCCCCTGCGCGCCCGCATACCCCATCAGCCGCGAGGCGATGTTGTCGAACGTGTTGCCCAACACAAAAAGGTTGCCGCCCGCGATGGAGGTGTTGTTGGAGAAAGAGATGACATTGGTGCCCGAGCCGGAGACCGCGACGGCGGCTGCGTTAGCCGCATCCGAGCGCAGCGGCCCAAGGATGATGTCGGCGCCGGCATCCACGGCCGCACGGGCCTGGGTTGCGGCCGTGCCAGCCTGGCCTGCAGTGTTGTAGACAGTGATGTTGACCCGGCCCTCGCCGAGATCGGCCGCGGCCAGCCGGGCCGCGTTCTCCAGCGCGCGGGCCAGCCCCGCGTCGCCGGGGGTGACGGATCCGTAGGGCACCAGCAGGGCCACCTCGGTCGCGCCTCCATCCGACTTGCCGCCGCCGGGCGCATTGATCGCGGTCAGGTCGACGTCACAGGCCGCCAGCGTGGCCGCCGCTGCCAGCGCCGCGAGGGCGCGGATGCCCTTGCGGGCGCTTCCCAAAAGGTTGAACATGTCTTTCACTCCATAAGTCCCCACCAATGGCCGCCGGCTCAGCCACACTTGTGCTTCTGAATACGAGGTCTGACGGGTCAAGTAAATGTGAAGACGAGGGCCAGGCGCCATGACAGCCGCAAACCGCGTAAATCTGGCCCCGGGCCTTTATTTTGTAGCAACCCCGATCGGCACCGCGCGCGATATCACGCTGCGCGCGCTCGATATTCTGGCCTCGGCGGATGTGCTGGCGGCCGAAGATACCCGCACGCTGCGCCGCTTGATGGACATCCATGGAATCGCTCTGGAGGGGCGTCCGATGGTGGCCTATCACGACCATAACGGCGCGCAGGCCCGGCCCAAATTGCTGGCCGCGCTCGCGGCGGGCAAGTCGGTGGCTTACGCGTCAGAGGCCGGCACGCCACTGATCGCGGACCCCGGCTATACGCTCGGTCGGGAGGCGTCTGAGGCGGGCATGATGGTGACTGCGGCGCCGGGCGCTTCGGCGCTGTTGGCGGCGCTGGCAGTGGGTGGCTTGGCGACAGATGCGTTCTTCTTCGCGGGCTTTGCGCCCAATGCGAAGGGCGCGCGGCGGGCATTTCTCGCGGCGCTGCGCGAGGTGCCGGGCACGCTGGTCTTCTATGAGAGCCCGAAGCGCGTTCACCGAATGTTAGAAGATGCGTTGGATACTTACGGGAATCGGGCCGCGGTGGTGGCGCGGGAGCTGACCAAGAAATTCGAAGACGTACGGCGCGGCACGCTGTCGGATCTTGTGTCGACGCTGGAAGGTGAAACGCTGAAGGGGGAAATTGTCGTGCTCATCGCCCGGGGCGATGCACAGGTTTTCGATGAAAGTGACATGCAACTGCTTTTGAAAGACGCCCTTAAGACCAGCAGCGTGAAGGATGCCGTGGCCTCCGTCGTCGCGGCAACGGGGCTGCCAAAACGGCAAGTCTACCAGGCCGCGCTGGAGCTGTCGAAATCGGCAGGCGATCCATGAGCCGCGGTGCCGTGAATTATCATGCGGGATTGGAAGCGGAACGCTCTGTGGCGCGCCGCTACCTGCGCGCGGGCTACACCTTCGCCGCCCACCGCTTTCGCGCGGGCCGCGGGGAGATTGACCTGATCATGCGTCGCGGTGCCGAAGTGATTTTCATCGAAGTGAAGAAAAGCGTCTCGCATGCGCAAGCGGCCAGCGCGCTTGGCCCCCGCCAGATCGCGCGCATCTTCGAGACGGCGACGCGGTTCGTCTCCGGCGAGCCGAAAGGACAGGACACCGACATGCGGTTCGACGTTGCGCTGGTCGACGCCCATGGCGAGATTGAAGTGCTGGAGAATGCACTGATCGCCTGACCTTGTCGTGGCCGCCGCAGCTCTCATTGGTCTTGCCCCGCGCCGCGCGCTGTCCCATGTAAAGGCTCCAAGCCCGAGGCGGGCACGTCTGACAGGAGAAGAGCCATGGGCCTGAACGTCGCAATCCAGATGGACCCGATCGACAGCATCAATATCGACGGAGATTCGAGCTTTCGCATCGCCGAAGAGGCGCAGGCCCGCGGTCATAGCCTTTTCTACTACACCCCCGACAAGCTCTCCTACGAGGAGGGCTTGGTCTACGCCGAAGGCTGGCCGCTGACGGTACGCCGGGTTAAAGGCGATCATTTTAAGCTCGGCGCGCTCACACGCAAACCCTTGTCGGAGTTCGACGTCGTCTGGCTACGCCAGGACCCGCCCTTCGACATGGGCTACATCACCACGACCCACCTTCTGGACCGGGTGCACCCCGACACTCTTGTCGTCAATGACCCAACATGGGTGCGCAACTGGCCCGAGAAGCTGAAGGTCCTCGACTACCCCGACCTGACCCCGCCCACCGCGATCGCCCGCGATCTTGAGACGCTGAAGGCGTTCAAGGCGCGCCACGAGGACGTCATCCTGAAGCCGCTCTACGGCAATGGCGGGGCCGGGGTGTTCCGCCTGCGTGACGGCGACAGCAACCTCAACTCGCTCCACGAGCTGTTTTCCGGCATCAACCGCGAGCCGCTGATCATGCAGAAATTCCTGCCCGACGTCTCCAAGGGCGACAAGCGGATCATCCTTGTCGACGGCGCGCCGGTGGGCGCGATCAACAGGGTGCCCGCAAAGGGCGAGACCCGCTCGAACATGCATGTCGGCGGGCGGCCCGAGAAGATCGGCCTGACCGAGCGCGACCGCGAGATCTGTGCCCGCATCGGCCAGGATTTGAAGGATCACGGCCAGATATTCGTGGGTATCGACGTCATCGGCGGCTGGCTGACCGAGATCAACGTAACCTCGCCCACGGGCCTGATGGAGCTTGAGGCGTTCGACGGGATCAACGCCACCGCCAAGATCTGGGAGGCCATCGAGGCCAAGCGCGCCTAAGCGCCGGGCATCCGGTAGCTGACTGCCTCGCCGATATGGCGCGCGCCAACCTGCGCGCTGCCCTCGAGATCGGCAATCGTGCGGGCGACCCGCAGAACGCGGTGATAACTGCGCGCCGTCAGCCGGTAATGCTCCGCGGCCCGCGTCAGCAGGGCCGCGCCTTCCGCATCGGGCGTCGCAATCTCCTTCAGCACCTCGCCTTCGACATCCGCATTGGACCGTAGCCCCGGATGCCCACGCAGCCGCTCAAGCTGCACTTCACGCGCCGCCGTCACCCGTGCCGCGACCTGCTCGGACGTATCGCCGGAAGCGGGCAGGTCGAGGTCGGTGAAGGCCACGGGTGGCACGTCGAGACGTAAATCGAACCGGTCCATCAACGGGCCCGAAATGCGGCCCAGATAATCCTCGCCGCAATGGGGCACCCGCGCGCAGGCCTGCGCCGGATCGGTCATGTAGCCGCATTTGCAAGGGTTCGCCGCGGCCACCAGCATGAATTTGCACGGGTAGCGGACATGGGCATTGGCGCGCGCCACCACCACGTCTCCGGTCTCGATGGGCTGGCGCAGGGTCTCCAGCACGGTCCGCGCGTATTCCGGGAACTCGTCCATGAACAGCACACCGTTATGTGCGAGTGAAATCTCCCCCGGCTTCGCGCCGCGCCCGCCGCCGACAATGGCCGCCATCGAAGCGGTGTGGTGCGGCGTGCGAAAGGGCCGCTCGCGTGAAATGCCGCCATCCTCCAAGAGCCCGGCCAGCGAATGGATCATCGAGGTCTCCAGCGCCTCTTCCGGTGAGAGCGGCGGCAGAATGCCCGGCAGGCGCGCGGCCAGCATGGATTTGCCCGATCCCGGCGGGCCGACCATCAACAGGTGATGCCGGCCCGCCGCGGCGATTTCCAAGGCCCGTTTCGCGCGCTCCTGGCCCTTCACATCGCGCAAATCCTTAGAATGTGTCGCCCGCGCGACCTCGCCGGGTGCTGCAACCGCCAGCGGCTTTTGGCCGGTGAAGTGCTGCACGACCTCCATCAAAGAGCGTGCGCCGAACACCTGCGCCGCATCAACCCAGGCGGCCTCGGCCCCGCAGGACGCAGGGCACAGCAGCGTGTGGTCTTGGGCGGCAGCGGTCAGCGCCGCGGGCAAAGTGCCGATGACCGGCACCAGCGAGCCGTCAAGCGACAGCTCACCCAAGGCCACCGTGCCTGCGACCTCTTCGCTGGGCAGGATGTCCAAGGCAGACAGCAACGCCAGTGCGATCGGCAGATCGAAATGGGAGCCCTCCTTGGGCATGTCGGCGGGGGACAGGTTCACCGTGATCCGCTTCGTGGGCATCGCGATGGACATCGCCGTCAAAGCAGCGCGGACCCGATCGCGCGCCTCGCTGACGGCCTTATCTGCGAGCCCCACAATCGAAAAGGACGGCAGACCCGCCGCGACCGAGCATTGCACCTCGACCGGGCGGGCTTCGATCCCTTCGAATGCCACTGTGTATGTCCGCGCAACCATGGCACCCTCGACTCACTTGCTGCGCCGGAGGGTGCACCGCTTTTGGTTAACGCCGAGTTACTCCGGCCCGGGCCAAGGCGCCTTGTCGTAGGGCTGGTCGTAGACCGTGAGCGGCTCCTCCTTCATGGCCAGACGCCGCCATTGGAGGAAGGTTGGATCGCTGATCACCGTCTCGCAATAGGTGCGCGCCTTGTCGCTGACCGGCAGGCTGAAGCCCACCATGCGCACCGCGACCGGTGCGTAGAAGGCGTCGGCGATGGAATAGTCGCCAAACAACCACGGGCCCTCCGGCGCATGGGCGCGCGCGGCGCTCCAAAGCATCTCGATCCGGTCGAGATCGGCTTTCAGCGCCTCGTCCGGGGTTATGCCGGTCCAGACGTTGCGCATGTTCATCGGACAGGTGCTGCGCAGGGTGGTGAAGCTAGAATGCATCTCTGCGGTGATCCCGCGCGCCAGCGCGCGGGCGGCCGGGTCCCTGGGCCAGAACGGCAGGTCGGGGTGGCGCTCGGCCAGCGTCTCGGCAATCGCGAGCGTATCCATGACCACCGGCCCCTCGGGCAGGCGGATCACGGGAACGCTGCGCGCCGGGGCAAAGGCGGCCAGGTCAGCGCGGAAGTCGGGCCCGTAGATGCGGGTCGTCGACAGGTTCACATCGAGGCCGAACTTCGCGAACAGAAGCCAACCCCGGAGCGACCAGCTGGAATAGGCCCGGTCGCCGATAAGAAGATCATAGGTCATGCGGGCGAGCCTAATCCGCGCGCGCGTCCGCACGGAAATGAACATTTGTGTTTTGCGCCGTCACGGCTCGTGATTGATCGCCCCGATCCGCCAGCCCGTTCGCGCAACGTCGATCCGGGTGACCGACAGCGGCTCGATCCGGTGCGACATCGCCTTGTAGGGGGTCACGCCCATCGCGCGCTCGATCTGGGACATGATCACGCCCATATGGGCCACGATGACGATATCGCCGATATGGTCGGCAATCAGCCGCTCCACCGCCGGGGTCAGCCGGGCGTGCAGATCGTTCCAGCTTTCGCCACCGGGGGCGCGGATGTCGCCCGGCTGTTCCCAATACTGGCGCGACAGTTCGGGATGCGTCTTGGCCACGTCGGAGAAATGCTTGCCGTCCCAGACGCCGAAATCCAGTTCCCGAAGCGCGGGATCATGGGGCAGGCGGCGGCGGCGGCCGGCGATGGCGTCCGCCGTGGCGCGCGCGCGGTGCAGGTCGGACGAAATCAGCACCGCCTCGGACGGCAGATGCGCATCAAGCCGGGCGATCTTCGCGGCATCGGACAGATCGGCCGGCACGTCGCGATGCCCGGTAAACGCCTTCTCATGGGTCGGGCCATGGCGCACCCACCAAAGCCGCGTCACTGCAGTTGGCCCTTCAGGACCTGCGGCAGACCGGCGATGACATGGACCACCAGATCGGCCTGTACTGCGAGTGTCTGGTTCATGCGCCCATGGGCCTCGCGGAAGCGGCGCGCCATCGCAAGCTCCGGCACCACGCCCTGGCCCAGCTCGTTGCTGACGATGACGACCGGCGCGGCGCAGGTCGCGAGCGCGCTCGCCAAAGCGGCGGTTTTGGCGGCAAGATCAGCCTCGGCCATCATCTGGTTGGTCAGCCACAGCGTCGCGCAGTCAAAAAGCACGATCTCTCCGTCGTGGCGCGCGTTCAGGGCCTCTGCCACGGCGAGGGGCTCCTCTACGGTCTCCCACCCATCGGCGGCGCGTATCTCGCGATGCCTGGCGATCTTGGCGCGCATCTCGTCGTCAAACGCCTGCGCGCTGGCCAGGTAGATCCGGCGCAAATCCGGGGCGGATTGGACCAACTGCTCCGCAAAGCCCGACTTGCCCGACGCAGCACCGCCTAGCACCAGCGACAGTCTTGGCAAGGGCTGTGACCGGGGGGCTACATTTTTTTTCATAGAAAGAATGATCCGATTTTGAGACCCGCCCGTAACAATCACAAAGAACCAGTCTGCGCAAAGACATAATCGACAATTTACCCGGGGGTAAGCCAATGGCATTTGATGGACGTCCATCCGACAACACACTGTCCCGCACCGCGATGAAGGCAGAGCTGCTGGATGCGGAAACCGAGTTGAGATTGGCCTATGCGTGGCGCGACGAGCGCTGTGAGGAATCCCTGCACCGGCTGATCACGGCGTACATGCGCCTTGCCATTTCCATGGCTGCCAAGTTCAAGCGCTACGGCGCTCCGATGAACGATCTGATTCAGGAGGCCGGTCTGGGCCTGATGAAAGCCGCTGACAAGTTCGATCCCGACCGTGGCGTGCGCTTCTCGACATACGCCGTGTGGTGGATCAAGGCGTCCATTCAGGATCACGTGATGCGCAACTGGTCGATGGTGCGCACCGGCTCCACCTCTTCCCAGAAGTCCCTCTTCTTCAACATGCGCCGGGTGCAGGCGCGGCTGGAGCGTGAGGCCGCAGCCCGTGGCGAGACCCTCGATCGCCATGAGCTGCGGAAGATGATTTCGACTGAAGTGGGCGTGCCGCTGCATGACGTAGAGATGATGGAAGGCCGCCTGTCCGGCTCCGACTACTCGCTCAACGCGACCCAATCGACCGAGGACGAGGGCCGTGAATGGATCGACGCTCTGGAAGATGATGGCCCGCAGGCCTCCGAGCTGGTCGAGCATTCCCACGACATCGACACGCTGCGCCAGTGGCTTGTGTCCGCCATGACCGCGCTGAACGCCCGCGAGCAGTTTATCGTCCGCGAGCGCAAGCTGCTCGACCAGCCCCGCACGCTGGAAAGCCTCGGCAATGAACTGGGCCTGTCGAAAGAGCGCGTGCGCCAGCTGGAAGCCGCTGCCTTCACCAAGATGCGCAAGTCGCTCGAAGGCCAAAGCAAGGAAGTGCATCATTTCCTGGCGCACTAACCTGATATCATGCGTGGCGGCTGTCGCTGCCACGACCCCCATCAATGCCGAGGTCCTCGCGACCTCGGCATTTGACGTTCTGCGCGGGGCAGACGTGGTGATCGCGGGAGAATTGCACGACAACCCGACCCACCACATCAACCAAGCGGCCATCGCGGCGGCGATCATGCCCAAGGCGCTGGTGTTCGAAATGCTCAGCCCGGCGCAAGCCGACGCAGGCAACGCGGCCGATTGGTCCGCAATCGACCAGCTTGACGCGGCGCTTGGCTGGTCAGACAGCCCCTGGCCTGATTTCGCGATGTACTTTCCGATCTTCGAAGCCGCGCCCGACGCGCAAATCTTCGGCGCAGCCCTGCCGCCCGACACCGTGCGTGCCGCTGTCGGAACGGGGGCCGCGGCGCAATTCGACGGCCCCGAAGCCTTTGATCTGGCATCGCCGCTGGACAATGACGAGCAATCCACCCGCGAAACCCTACAGGCCGAGGCCCATTGCAACGCGCTACCCGAAGACATGCTCGGCGGCATGGTCGAAGCTCAGCGCCTGCGCGACGCCAGCTTCGCGCAATCCACGCTGGATGCCTTGCAGCAGACCGGCGGCCCGGTGCTGGTCATCACCGGCAACGGCCACGCGCGCACTGATTGGGGCATGCCGCGTTACCTCAAACGCGCCGAGCCGGAGCTGTCGCTGATCTCCGTAGGCCAGTTGCTGGAGGCGCAGGACGACCCACCCTATGACCGCTGGATTATCACCGGCGCCTACGATCCCGGCACGGGCGATCCCTGCGCCGCCTTTAAAAGCAACTGATTGCCGCCGCGCGCGCGCTGGCCTAACACTGTGGGCGCGTTATGTGAGGGCCTAAGATGCTGGCAGGCAAACGGATACTTCTGATCATCGGCGGCGGGATCGCGGCCTTCAAGTCGCTCGACCTGATCCGCAGACTGCGCGAGCGCGGGGCCGATGTGGTGCCCGTGCTGACCCGCGCGGCCGAAGAGTTCGTCACGCCGCTAAGCACCTCGGCACTCGCAGGCAACAAGGTCTACCGCGACTTGTTCGACCTGACCGACGAGGCCGAGATGGGCCATATCGAGCTCAGCCGCGCCGCCGATCTCGTCGTCGTCGCCCCCGCGACCGCCGACCTGATGGGAAAGATGGCGGGCGGGCTCGCCAATGATTTGGCCTCGACCCTGCTGATGGCCACCGATAAGCGCATGTTGATCGCGCCCGCCATGAATGTCCGCATGTGGGAACATCCCGCCACGCAGCGCAACCTCGCCACCTTGCAGGGCGACGGCGTGCTGGTCGTGGGCCCCGATGTGGGCGACATGGCCTGCGGCGAACACGGCCCCGGCCGCATGTCAGAGCCGCTCGCCATCGTCGATGCGGTCGAGGCGGCACTTCACGATGGCCCCCTGAAAGGCCGCCACATCATCGTGACCTCCGGCCCCACCCACGAGCCAATTGACCCCGTGCGCTACATCGCCAATCGTTCCTCCGGCGCGCAGGGCACGGCACTCGCCCGCGCGCTGTCGGCGCTGGGGGCGGATGTGACATTCATAAGCGGCCCCGCCGATGTGCCGCCGCCCGCAGGCGTAAATGTCGTGAACGTGCAAACGGCACAGCAGATGAAAGACGCGGTCGAGGCTGCCTTGCCCGCAGATGCCGCCATTTTTGCAGCCGCCGTCGCCGATTGGCGCGTGGCAAATGCGTCCGGCTCGAAGATGAAGAAAGACGGCTCAGGCAATGCCCCCACGCTGGAATTCGCGGAAAACCCCGACATCCTCGCTGGCGTCTCCCAACTGAAGCAGAACCGCCCGAAACTGGTCGTGGGCTTCGCGGCCGAGACCGACGATGTCGAGGTCAACGCTACTGCCAAGCGCGCCCGCAAGGGCTGCGACTGGATCGTCGCGAATGATGTCAGCCCCGAGACGGGTATCATGGGCGGCTCGGAAAACGCGGTCACCGTGATCAGCGACGCGGGCGCCGACAGCTGGCCGCGGCTGAGCAAGGATCAGGTTGCCGCCAAGCTCGCCGCCAAAATCGCCGAGGCGCTTGCATGACGCCAACCATCGCGATGCAATGGCTGGACGACGCGGACCATACACTGGGTTTGCCCGCCTACGAGACGCCTGGCGCCGCCGGGGCCGATCTGCGCGCGAACCTGCCGCCAAAGGACCGCGACAGCGGCCTGACGCTGGCCCCCGGTGTGCGCGCGCTGGTGCCCACCGGCCTGCGGGTGGAAATCCCGCAAGGGTTCGAGGTGCAGATCCGTCCCCGCTCTGGCCTTGCGCTCAAGCATGGCATTAGCCTGCCCAACAGCCCCGGCACCATCGACAGCGACTATCGCGGACCGCTCGGCGTGATCCTGATCAACCTCGGGCAGGACGCTTTCACCGTCGCCCATGGCGACCGCATCGCGCAGATGATCGTGGCCCCCGTCGTGCAGGCGCAGTTCCAGATCGCCACCACGCTCAGCGACACCGCGCGCGGGGCGGGCGGCTTCGGCTCCACCGGGCGGGGCTGATGGCTTTGGTGCTGATCATCGCGGCGGGCATCCTGCTCGCCGGGCGGTTTCTGGGCTTGCCCCAACGCGCACAAGGCATGGCGCTGGTCGCGCTCTTCGCGCTGGTGCTTTTCTTCCAGCTGACCCTGCCCGACGGCAACCCGGTGAAGGACGCCACCGGCAATCTGTCCAGCTGGGCCATTCTGGCGGGCCTTGCGGCGATCATTTTCGGCTACCGTGCCGTGCTGTCCCGTCTGCGCCAAGGCCCCGTCGAAGACCAACCCCCCCCCACCGACCCCAGCAAGCTGACCTCGGCAGAGCTTGACCGCTACGCGCGCCACATCGTGCTGCGCGAGATCGGCGGTCCGGGGCAGAAGAAGATGAAGAACGCCCGCGTTCTGGTGGTCGGGGCAGGGGGCCTTGGCGCGCCTGCGCTGCAATACCTGGCCGCCGCGGGCATCGGCACCATCGGGGTGATCGACGACGACGTGGTGGACGTCTCGAACCTGCAGCGGCAGGTGATCCACACGGACGGGCGCACCGGCATGCCCAAGGTCTTCTCCGCCCAAGAGGCGCTGAAGGCGCAAAACCCTTTCGTTAGCGTGCTGCCCTACAACCGCAGGTTGCAGGCCGATATGGCGGCGGAGCTGTTCGCCGACTACGACCTGATCCTCGACGGCTCCGATAATGCCGAGACGCGCTACCTCGTCAATCAGGTCGCCGTCGAGCTGGGCAAGCCCCTGATCTCCGGCGCGATCACCCAGTGGGAAGGGCAGTTGTCCCTGTTCCACCCCGCCGCCAGCGGGCCCTGCTACGCCTGTGTCTTCCCCAACCCCGCCGCCGACGGTCTTGCGCCGTCCTGCGCCGAGGCGGGCGTGATGGGTGCGCTGCCGGGCGTCATCGGCTCCATGATGGCGGTCGAGGCGATCAAAGAGGTCACCGGCGCGGGCGCCCCGCTGCGCGGCCAGATGCTGATCTATGATGCGCTCTACGCGGAAACCCGGCTGATCAACGCCCCCCGCAATCCCGACTGCGCGGTCTGTGGACAGCTTGGAAAATAGGCGCATTGCCCCACAGGACCACAATCTGTTGTGGGTAACCCGAAATAAACCCTTTACAGGGAGTCCCGAAAATCACAACATCTAGGCAAGGGTCGCGCCACGCAGACGACCCATTGAGAGGAACCCAGCCCATTGGGAATAGGCATCCCCCAATGCGCGATTTGGACAGGGGACCGAGCATGTCAAGCCTAGAGCACTACTTCGAGACCGAGGATTTGCACCCGATCGACCTGGTGGAAACCCTCGCGGCCCATCACGACTGGGAATTCGACCGCATCGCCGAGGACCAGATCGCCATGGCGATCGAGGGCCAGTGGCGGACCTACTCGATCACGCTCGCATGGTCGGACCATGACGAGACCCTGCGCCTTGTCTCCACCTTCGAGATGGAGCCGCCGGAAGAGAAACTGCCCGCGCTCTACGAGATGCTGAACCGGGCCAACGACACCTGCTGGACCGGCGCATTCACCTACTGGGAGGCGCAGCGCCTGATGGTCTACCGTTACGGGCTGATCCTGTCGGGCGGCCTTGGCGCAGGGGCCGATCAGGTCGACCGGATGCTCAGCGCCGCCGTCATGGCGTCCGAGCGCTTCTACCCCGCATTCCAACTGGTGTGCTGGGGCGACCGCTCGCCGAAGCAGGCGATGGATGTTGCCATTGCGGAAGCCTACGGGCGCGCATAACCTCCGCCCCGGAACAACGCCCGGGGGCAGCATGGATTTCACTGAAATTAACCAACGCGGGCTGGTGCTGCTGGGCTGTGGCAAGATGGGCTCCGCCCTGCTCGAAGGCTGGTTGAAGGGCGGCATCGACGCCGGGTCCGTGCATGTCTTGGATCCCGCGCCATCCGAATGGCTCAAAGGTCAAGGCGTTCAGATCAATGGGCAATTGCCCGAAAATCCTGCCATCTGCCTGCTCGCCGTCAAGCCCCAAATGATGGGCGAGGCGCTGCCAAGGATGCGCGCGCTCGGCAATGGCGAAACGCTGTTCCTCTCCATCGCCGCAGGCACCTCCATTCACCATTTCGAGCAGGCTCTGGGCGACCGGACCCCTATCATCCGCTCCATGCCCAACACGCCCGCCGCCATCGGGCGCGGCATCACCGCGATCATCGGCAACGCCCACGCGACGCCCGCCCATCTTGATATGGCGGACGGCCTGCTGCGCGCCGTGGGGCAGGTCGTGCGACTCAGCTCCGAGGACCAGATCGACGCGGTCACCGGCGTCTCCGGCTCCGGCCCGGCATACGTTTTCCATCTGATCGAAACCCTCGCCGCCGCGGGCGCGGCCCAGGGCCTGCCGCCAGATATGGCGATGCAATTGGCCAAGGCCACCGTCGCGGGCGCGGGCGCATTGGCAGAGGAAGCGACCGAGGACCCCGCACAGCTGCGTATCAACGTCACCAGCCCCGGCGGCACGACCGCGGCTGCGCTCAACGTCCTGATGGACGAAGACACAGGCTTCCCGCATCTGCTCTCGGAAGCTGTCAAAGCCGCCACAGAGCGCGGCAGGGAGCTGGGCAAATGACGCCGGAGATCACCTTCGACGACTTCCTGAAGGTCGATATCCGCGTGGGCCAGATCACCCGCGCCGAGCCCTACCCCGAGGCCCGCAAACCCGCGATCAAGCTTTGGGTCGATTTCGGCCCCGATCTGGGCGAGCGCAAAAGCTCCGCCCAGATCACCAAGCACTACGTGCCTGAGGACTTGCCCGGCCGCAATGTGATGGCCGTGGTCAATTTCCCGCCGCGCCAGATTGGTAAATTCATGTCCGAAATCCTCGTGCTCGGCGTGCCCGACGAAGACGGCGAGGTGGTCCTGCTCACCCCCGACAAAGACGTGGCCATCGGCGGAAGGCTATATTGATGAAGCTGCTCATTTCCCGCGAACTCCCGCAGGCCGTGCTCGAAGCCGCGCGCGCCGAGTTCGACGTCACCCTGCGCGACACATCAGATCCCATGACCGAGGCCGAGGTGACCGAGGCGCTCGGCAGCTACGACCTGATCCTGCCCACCCTGCGCGACCAGTTCACCGGCGCCGCAATTCGCGCGGCAAATGCGCCGCGCACAAAGCTGCTCGCCAATTTCGGCGTGGGATTTAACCATATCGACGTCGACGCCGCCCGCGAGCAAGGCATCGCCGTCACCAACACGCCCGGTGCCGTCACCGACGCCACCGCCGATATCGCGCTGATGCTGATGCTGATGACCGCCCGCCGCGCGGGCGAGGGCGAACGGCTTGTGCGCGCGGGGCAATGGACCGGCTGGCAGCCCACGCAGATGCTTGGCCTGCACCTGACGGGCAAGACCATCGGCATCATCGGCATGGGCCGCATCGGTCAGGCCATCGCGGATCGCTGTCGCCTCGGCTTTGGCTGCAAGATTGTTTTCGCCAACCGCTCTGAGAAACAGGTCGAAGGCGCGACCCAGCTCGCCTCGATGGAAGATGTCGCGCAGGCCAGCGACATCGTGGTCGCCGCCACCCCCGGCGGCCCCGCGACCCACCATCTGATCGGGGCGGACGTCTTCAACACCATGCGCCCTAACGCGATCTTCGTGAATATCTCCCGCGGCGACGTGGTGGACGAGACAGCACTAATCGCCGCTCTTCAGGCCGGCCAAATCGGCGGTGCGGGGCTCGATGTCTACGAGTTCGAACCGCAGGTCCCCGAGGCGCTGATCGCCATGGAAAACGTCACCCTGCTGCCCCATCTCGGCACCAACACCGAAGAGGTCCGCACGGATATGGGGATGATGGCGCTCGACAATCTCCGCGCTTTCGCCAAGGGCGCGCCGTTGCCAAATCCGGTCTGAACCGCCCGCAGGCCTAACGTACCCTTAACGAGCCTCGCGTAGAACCCCGCACCGGAGCTCCACCCGCCCCGTCACACCAAACGGGGCACACCCAGAGCAGATCAGGTGCCGAAGACAGCCCCCACACGTATTGGGCCAAGGCACCGCCTGCCGCGCAAAAGGCCCGGGGGAGGTAAACCCCCCGTGGTCAGTCTCGACCACAAGCCCACCAGAGAACCCACTCCTCTTTCTTTGTTCCGGAAATACGGGCGGGGGTGCGGGGGCAGCGCCCCCGCGTGGCGACTGCCGAAAGGCAGGCGCAAAACCTCTAGTCCAATAGACCTTCGGGCGGGTCCGCAATGATCCGACGCGCGGACAGGTCGACCGTCGGTACGGCGTCCAGCGTGAACGGCAGCAGAACCGAGCCTTTCAGCTTCGGCCCGCGCAGCTCCAGGATGTCGCCCGCGCCGTGGTTTTGCACCGCCGCCACGCGCCCGATCTCGACCCCGCCGGTGTCGAATACATCCATGCCGATCAGGTCGGCGTGGTAGTATTCGTCATCGGGCAGGGACGGCAGCAGCGCACGATCTGCCGACAGTTTTACGCCGCGCAGCGCGTCGGCCTCGTCCTTGAAGCGCACGCCTGACAGGCGCGCGGCGAAGCCGTTCTTGACGGTGCGGGTGATCTTGATGGTGTAGTCCACCCCGTTCTCGCCCGTCAGCGGCGAATAGTTGGCGATATCTTCCGGCACAGCGCAGAAGCTCTTCAGCCGCACCTCGCCCTTGACCCCAAACGCGCCCGCGATGACCCCCACGACAATTTGGTCGCTCATGGTGCGATCCCCCGGCACAGTCCGCCCAGATAGGTGCCGCCGCCCGCTTGGCAGCGCCCCTCTGACAGGACGCGTTCCACTTGCAGCCCGCCATAGAAGGCTGCGCCCATCAACACCAGCGTGATGAGTTTGCGCATCAGACCACCTCGATTTCCAGTTTGGACGCCCGTTCGTCCCAGCCTGCGCGTTCTAGCTCGGGCGTGTCGTCGTCACGCTTTGGATGGCCCAGGCAGAAATAGCCGATCAGCGCCCAAGTCTCCGGCGCGCCCAGATCGCGGCACAGCCGCGGGGCGTCTAAAATCGACACCCAACCCAAGCCCAGACCTTCGGCCCGGCAAGCGAGCCAGAACAGCGTTACGGCAGACACGACCGAATAGCGGCGCATCTCGGGCATCGTGCCCGCGCCCAGGCCGCGGCCTTTCACGGTCGCCTCGTCGCAGAACACCGCCAGATGCACCGGCGCGCGGTCCATGCCCGCAAGCTTCAGCGACGCGTAGCTGTCGCGGGCGGTGCCATCGTAGCGCGCCAAAGCGTCCGCGTTGGTGTCTTCGAAATTCGCGCGGGCCAGTGCCCGCTTCTCGGAGCTGTCTACACGCAGGATGCGCCACGGCTCCGACAGGCCCACGGAGGGGGCCAGGGAAAAGGCGTCGAGGCAGCGCGCCAGCACTGCCTCGTCCACCGCGTCGGTGCGGAAGTGGCGCACATCGCGCCGCCACCGCATCAACTCGTAGAATTCATCCCG
Organism: Litoreibacter ponti; assembly: GCF_003054285.1. Lineage (NCBI taxonomy): Bacteria > Pseudomonadati > Pseudomonadota > Alphaproteobacteria > Rhodobacterales > Roseobacteraceae > Litoreibacter > Litoreibacter ponti. Next base: position 435,687 of record NZ_QBKS01000002.1, on the reverse strand, counting down.
AAAATCGCGGGAGAAATCTCGCATGATCCCACCGATTACTCGGTGGTCTCTTCGGCAGCGGCCTCTTCAGCCGGTGCGTCTTCTGCGGGCGCGTCGGCAGGCTCTTCCGCAGGCGCAGCAGCGGCCTCGGCGGCAGCGGCTGCTTTGGCGGCCTTCTCTTCCACGCGGTCCTGGGCTTTCTTGCCCGGCTCGCCCTTCTTGAGGTTGGCGCGCTCTTTCTTCTCCAGAACGCCAGCGGCTTCCAGGAAGCGGGACACGCGGTCGGTGGGCTGGGCGCCTTCGCCCAGCCAGTACTGCACGCGCTCCATGTCCATCTTCACGCGCTCTTCGCTGTCTTTGGGTAGCAGCGGGTTGTAGGTGCCCAGCTTCTCGACATAGCGGCCGTCGCGCGCAAAACGCGAGTCGGCGGCCACGATGCGGTAGAAGGGGCGCTTCTTGGACCCACCACGGGCCAGACGGATTTTCATTGCCATTGTGTTTTCTCCTTAAGATGGCTGCACCGGCATGTGCCGGTTATTCTTTGATTTTCTTGTGGTTCTGGATGACTTCCCGAATGATGAAATTCAGGAAGGATTTGGCGAATTCGGGGTCGAGGTCGGCACGTTGGGCCAGGTCCTCGAGACGGGCGATCTGCTTGGCCTCCCGATCGGGATCGGATGGCGGCAGATCATGCTCGGCTTTCAGTTTGCCCACGGCCTGCGTGTGCTTGAACCGCTCGCCCAGCGTGTAGACGAGGATCGCATCCAACCGGTCGATGGAGGCGCGATGCTCTTTGAGCAACTCTGCGGCTTTCGAGACAACATCAGTCAAGTGCAAACCCTTTCGGCTTGAAGGCGGGGTCGTGATAGTGGCTGATCTCCAGGGCGATGCCATGGGCCAGCTGGGTATCATCGAGCGCAGAGGGCGACGGGTGCCGCCACACCGCATCATCTTGCCCGATAGATTGCGCGCCCTTGTCTTTCACGCAGCCCAGCCGTTCGGCCAGACGCACGGAATCAAGGTTGTAGGGGTCGAGGTAGCTCACAGCCCCCTCCCACCCGTTGGCGTAGAAGTAGCGCCGCGCGGCATCGACGGCCTCCAACGCGTAGCCCTTGCCAGCCACGTCGGGCCATATGATCCAGGCCAGCTCGCGCTCGGGCCACATGGCCGGCTGCCAGCCGCCCGCCATGCCCAGCGTTTCGCCGCTGTCCTTGTCGTGGATCATCCACATGCCAAAGCCGCGGATTTCCCAATGGCCGATCTCGGCCGCATAGAGCATCCACGCCTCGTACGGGTTGAGCGGCCCGCCCATGTAGCGGGCGCGGAAGCTGGTGAAGGTCGCCTTGAAGTCGGGGTAATCCTCCGACTCCGGTCCTTTCAGGACCAGCCGTTTTGTTTCGATGACGGGGATGTCGCGATGTCCCATTACGCGGTCCTCCGATGCGGGTGGCGGTAGATCAGGCAGGGCGTCGTGGTCTCGGGCAGCAGTGCATCCGGGTCCAGCGTCGCGCCAAGGCGCTCAGCCAGCTTGATCGAGCCTGCGTTCTCCGGCGCGATGTAGCTGACGGCCGTGTCCCAGCCCAAGGCCCCGAACGCATGATCGACGCAAGCATCAGCGGCCTCGAACGCGTAGCCCTTGCCCTCGTCTTCGGCGTTAAACAGCACCCAGCCCACTTCGCGCTCGGCCCAGCCATGGGGGAACCAATGCCCGACGATGCCCATGGGCGTGTCCGATCCCTTGGCGGTCACGATGAACATGCCAAAGCCGCGCACGACCCAATGGCCGATGTTGGAGGCGAAATGCCGCCACGCCAGTTTCGGGGTCATCGGCCCGCCCGCATATTGCATCCGGTCATGCCCGAAGGCCGCGACGAAGGTCTCGGCATCGGACGCGCGGAAGCCGCGCAGGGTCAGCCGCGCGGTCTCTAGCGTGGGGGTGGCGAATTGAACGCTCATTCAGCCGCCTCCGGGGCCGGGTGGCGGTAGACGCTCATCGGCCCAAACATCGGGTGGTCCATATGGCGCTCACGCACGGCCCCCAAACGCTCTGCCACGCGGGCGGAGCCATCGTTGCCATCCGCCACAAGGCTGATCGCCGTGGTCCAGCCGAGCGTGCCGTAGGCATAGTCGCGCGCTGCGCGGGCGGCCTCGGTCGCGTAGCCGCGCCCTTCGAAGCCGTTCATCAGGTCCCAGCCCAGCTCAGGCTCGGGCCAGCCATGGGGGTTCCAAGGGCCAATGACGCCGACAAAGGCGCCGGTGTCCCGCTCTTCGACCCCGAAGCGGCCGTAGCCGCGCAGCGACCAATGGCCGATCTCGGTGGCAAGCATCCGCCATGTCTCATCGCGGCGCTTGGGGCCGCCCACAAAGCGCGAGCGGTCATCTTCGTAGAACGCGGCCAGCGGGCCGAAATCAGCCTCGCTCAGCGCGCGCAGGCGCAGGCGCTCTGTCTCGATGGTGGGGACTGAGGCGATCATGTTCATGCCGCCTCCGCCTGAGAATGGACCCAAGTCTCGCACGCGGGGTCATGGGCGGCCATGTCGCCTGCAAAGGTAGCGCCCAGCTTGGCCGCAACCGCCTTGGAGGCCATGTTGCCCCGGTCGATATAGCTGACAATCCGCGCGGGCTTGAGCGTGGTCCAGCCCCAGTCCAGCACCGTGCGCGCGGCCTCTGTCGCGTAGCCTTTGCCTTGGGCGGTGGGGAAGGTGTTCCAGCCGATCTCTGGATCCGCCTGGTGGGGCGGGTGGTGCAGCCCGCAGGCGCCCACGGCGCCGGTGCCGTCATCAAGGATGAACCAGCCGAAGCCCATCAAGCCCCAATGCCCGAGGTCCCCCGCAAATAGTGTCCACGACTGCTTGGCATCATAGGGCCCGCCGGTGAAACGCGTGGCGTCCGAGGCGTAGAACGCCTTGTAGGCCGGCCAGTCGTCCATGGTCGGCGCGCGCAGCGTCAGGCGCTCGGTATGCAGGGTGGGGGGTGTCATCTAGAGACCCAGCTCCTGCGGCGTGGCCCCGTCGAGGACGGGGCGGGTGAAGGAGCGGTCGTAGCGGCGGATGCATTGCGCATCTTCGGCGAAAGCATAGGCGCGCTGGCACTCTTCGTCGTCCCACATTTTGGCGCGGTAGGCCTCGTAAGCGGCCAGTGAGGGGAAGGAGAAGTGGCAATAGGCGATGTCATTCGGCCCCTCGAACGGCATGTGATAGCCGTGATGGGTGCCGCCCATGGCGGGGATCTTGTAAATCCAGAACCGGGCATAGGTCTCGAACGCGTCGAGCTTGGCCGGGTCCAGTTCGTAGCGCACTGTGCAGGTGATCATGGCGCTACTTCTTCTTGCCAAAACCGGACAGGCCGGGGGGCAGCTGCGCACCGCCGCCCAGACCGGGCATGCCGCCCATGCCGCCGGGCATCTTCGCGCCCAGCTGCTTGGCGGCGGCTTCCATGGCGGCGGGGTCGTTCATGTCGGGCATGCCGCCCTTGCCGAACATGCCTTTCATGGCCTGCTTCAGCATCCCGCCTTTGCCCATCTTGCCCATCTTCTTCATCATGTCGCCCATCTGGCGCTGCATCTTGAGAAGCTTGTTGAGATCGGACACTTCCATGCCCGCGCCCGCCGCGATGCGCTTCTTGCGGCTCGCCTGCAGGATCTGCGGGTTGGCGCGTTCCTTCTTGGTCATCGACTGGATCAGGGCGATCTGCTGCTTGAGCATCTTGTCGTCCAAGCCCGCTTCCTTGGCCTGACCGGCCATCTTCTTCATGCCGGGCATCATGCCCATCAGCCCTTCCATGCCGCCCATCTTGAGCATCTGCTCGAGCTGGTTGCGCAGGTCGTTCATGTTGAACTGACCCTTCTGGAAGCGCTTCATCATGCGCTCGGCCTGCTCGGCCTCGATGGTTTCCTGCGCCTTCTCGACGAGGGCCACGATATCGCCCATGCCTAGGATGCGACCCGCAATGCGCTCCGGCTCGAAGGTCTCGAGCGCGTCCATCTTCTCGCCCAGACCCACGAACTTGATGGGCTTGCCTGTGACCGCGCGCATCGACAGCGCCGCGCCGCCGCGCCCGTCGCCATCCATCCGGGTCAGCACGACGCCGGAGATGCCGATCTTGCCGTCAAATTCTTCGGCCACCTCGACGGCGACCTGACCCGTCAGGCCGTCGACCACCAGCAGGGTCTCGCGCGGGGAGACGATGTCGCGGACATCCTCGACCTCTTGCATCAGCACTTCGTCGATCTGCAGGCGCCCGGCGGTGTCGAGCATGTAGACATCGTAGCCGCCCAGCGTTGCCTGCTGCTTGGCGCGCTTGGCGATATCGACCGGCTTCTGGCCCGGCACGATCGGCAGGGTGTCGACGCCGATCTGCTTGCCGAGGATCGCCAGCTGCTCCATGGCCGCGGGGCGGTTCACGTCGAGCGAGGCCATCAGGACCTTCTTGTTGTTCTTCTCGGTCAGGCGCTTGGCGAGCTTGCCGGTGGTCGTCGTCTTGCCCGAGCCCTGCAGGCCCACCATCAGGATCGGCGCAGGCGGGCTGTCGATCTTCAGCTCGCCGGGGGTTTCGTTGTCCCCTGCCAGCACATGCTGCAGCTCGTCATGGACGATCTTGACGACCTGCTGGCCGGGGGTGACCGACTTGGCGACGTTTTGGCCGGTGGCCTTTTCCTGCACAGCTTTGACGAAGTCGCGTGCCACGGGCAACGATACGTCGGCTTCCAGCAGGGCCACGCGCACCTCGCGCAGGGCGGTCTTGACGTCATCCTCGGAGAGCGCGCCTTGCTTGGTGAGCTTGTCGAAGACGCCAGAGAGGCGTTCGGATAGATTTTCAAACATGCCCTCGGGCCTCCTTCAACGGTTTCACCTGACCCAATATAGGGCCGCTCCAAACGAGTTTCGCCCCCATGGGCGCGACGCGCTGATGGGGGGCGATCCCGGCTCCGTGCCGGGACCGGAAGTCTGGTGCTTCCGGATGTTGTGCGCGGACTATGCCTTCGGCGGGCCTGAGTCAAGCCAGCCGTTGATCTGGTCCATCATCTGCAGGGCCTTGAATTTGGTCAGCATCCGCGCCGCGATGATCTCTTCGCCGCCCGCCTGCAGCACCACTTGCTTAAAGCGGCGGTCCTTTCCGCGCACCGATGTGGTCTTGGCCCGACCGACTTCGCCCAGCTCGAAAACTTTTACCTTCCGGCCAAACACGGTGCGCTTGGTGATGGTGAAAGCACGGTCGGTGGCATCAAAGACCAGCGTCTGCCGCTCGACCAAGCTGAGAAACAACAGCGGCAGGGCGGTCGCGGCCAGAAAGATGCCGCCAATCGGGTCGCTCTCGCGCAGGGTCTGGATCGAGATGTAGAGCCAGAAGATCACGAAGCCGCCCAGAAACCACGCGATCTTGCCGGGCTTTTGGTCGATCACCAGCCTCCCGCGGCTGTTCTCGACTAGATCAGCCATGGCGCGTGGCAGCATCCAGCCAGGCGTTGATCTCGGCGGCTTCCTCTTTGTGGCCCACCGGCGTCTCGAAATCGAGCGCTAGCGGGTAGGGCTCAAAGCCGGAGCCCTCGCGCCAGAGCAAAAGCAGGCGCATCTTGAGCTCCATATCCTGGTTCATGCGCTCTTCCACGATTGTCATCAGCGCGTCGGAAAGCGGGCGGACCTCTTCAGTGTGACCAAACACCGTGCGCAGCCGCAGCACCACCTGGCCCTCGTCGCGCAGAAACATCGTCTGCCGCCGCCGCGCGAAGAACAGCATTGCCACCGCGCAGGCGCCTGCAGCGGCGAGCCAGTAGTAGGCGTCCTGCGATCCCTGAAACATGCGGCCCGACCACATGACAGAGCAGATAAAGGCGCCAACGGCCGCGATCGCCAAAGGCCCCAAAGGCTTGTGTTCTACAATAAGCTGCGCCGGAATGTTGCGGGTGATCCTCATGTCCCCGCGTTAGCAAGCTCAGGCGGGACGGGGAAGCTGGTGGCGGTAGGCGTACATCAGAAAGCCGCAGGCCGCTAAAAGGTAGGGCACCGGGAAATAGGGCGGCCCGAGATAGATCAAAAGCGCCGACATTCCGATCACCATTGTGCCCGTAAGCAGGATCGCGGCGTAGACCTCGCGACCCTTCCACCACAAAAGCAGCGCGCCGAGGGTTTCGGCGCTGCCGGTCATGAAACGCGGGGCCTGACCGTAGCCCAGCCGCTCATACATCTCGACCGCGGGGGCAAAGCCCCCGAGCTTTTGCAGCCCGTAATACAGGAAGGCGATAGAGAGGACGGCCTTGAGGGCGGTGAGGGCATGTGTCTGCATGGCGCGCCACCTAGCCGGGCCGCGCGCCATGGCAAGGGTCAGGCGGCGAGCGCGTCGATCTGCGACTGGGCGGCGCTCAGCTTGGCTTCGGCATCCGCGCCCAACTGATCGGCGGCGACCACCTCGACATCATGGATGCCGATAAAGCCCAGCACGTGCTTGATGTAAGGCGTGGCGAAGTCGATCTCGCTGCCCGATTTCGTTCCGCCAGAGGCGATGGCCACGATGGCGCGCTTGCCCTCCAGCAGGCCCTTCGGACCATCGGGCGTGTATTTGAAGGTGACGCCCGCGCGTGCGACGAGATCGATCCACGCCTTCAGCGCGGCGGGGACGCCAAAATTGTAGATCGGCAGGCCGATGATAATGGTGTCTGCCGCCTGCAGCTCCGCGACCAGCGCGTCGGATTGCGCCAATGCCTCGCGCTGGGCCGGGCTGCGCTCGGCGGCGGGGGTGAAGTTGGAGCCGACCCAGGTCTCGGTGATCTGGGGGAGGGGCGTCGCGGCAAGATCGCGGTGGACCACTTGGCCGCCCAATGCGTGGGCGAGCTTGGCGGTCAGGTCGCGGGTGACGGAGCCGGTGCGGCGGGCGGAGCTGTCGATTTGCAGAATGGTCATAGCGTGTGTCCTTGGATGCATGTGCGTTTTGTTGCTGGAGAGAAGATTGGCACTTGCAAAATTGAACGCAACGCCGATTATGTGGGAGGCGCTGCGCGCAAATGCACACAAGAAAGGCTTGGAGCTGATGGAGATCGACAATTGGGATGAATATCGCACCGCCTATCAGGTGGCTCGCCTGCGCACGGTGAGTGCCGCGGCCGAGGTGCTGGGCGTGCACCACGCGACGGTCATCCGCCATATCGACAGCCTGGAAGGCAAGCTGGGCGCGAAGCTGTTCCAGCGCCACGCGCGCGGCTACACGCCGACCGAGGCGGGCGAGGATTTGCTGACCGTGGCCTCCGCCACCGAGGATCAGCTGACCCAGCTTGCGGGCCGCATCCACGGGCGCGGGGCGAGCGTGTCGGGCGAATTGATCATCACCTGCCTGCCGCAGATGTCGCCCTTGATGGCGCGGGCGCTGACGAAATACCAGATCGATCACCCGGAGATCCGGGCGGAGCTGATCGTGGACACCCGCCCGCTGCGGCTGGAATATGGCGAGGCCCATGTCGCGCTGCGCGCGGGCGCGCCGGGGGATGATCTGGATAATATCGTGCAAGAGCTGGTTAAGCTGCCGATGGGGCTGTTTGCCCATAAGGACTACATCTTCCGACACGGCCCGCTGGGCGGGATCGACGATATTCCCAACCACCGCTTCTGCCGCGTGTCGAACCTGAACCCGCGCGCGCCATTCATGAAATGGATCGGCGAGCATGTGCCCGAGGAGAACGTGGTCTACAAATGCTCCGACACGAACACGGTGCAGGACGCGGTGATCGCGGGGGCCGGGATCGGCTTCCTGCCGTCCTACATGGGCCATGAGCATCCGGATATGCGCGAAGTGATGGAGCCGGACCCAAGCTGGTGGTCGACCTTCTGGTGCGTCACCCATGTGGATTTGCACCGCACGGCGAAGGTGCATTCGTTCGTGACCTTCCTGAAGGAAGAGGCCAAGGGCTGGGTCGATCTCTAAGCCAAGCGGAGTGCGCCCTGCGGCCGCGCGCGACATGACTGGGACCCGTGGCGTGCGTGAGCCCGAGGGGGCGGCGATGGCGCTGGCCCCGCGGGTGGAGTTGAGTATTTGAGCCAAAACGAAGCCATGCGCGGCCACGGCGCCATGCTGCTGTTTTCCGTGCTTGTCGCGGGGTCGTTTTCGCTGGGAAGCCTTGCGGCGGGCGAGATCGCGCCTGCCGCCCTGAACGCGGTGCGCTTCGCGCTGGCGGGGATGGTGATCGGGGCGGCGGTTTGGGCCACGGGCGGGATGCCGCGAACCGCGCTGCACGCGCCGTGGCGCTACCTGATCCTCGGCGGGCTGTTTGCCAGCTATTTCGTGTTGATGTTCGAAGGGCTCAAGACCGCGCCGCCGGTGAGCGCCGCTGCGGTTTTCACCCTGACGCCGGTCCTGTCGGCGGTGGCAGGATACGGGCTGCTCAGGCAGGTGACGACGCCGCGCATGGCACTGGCGCTGGGTTTGGGCGCCGCCGGCGCGCTTTGGGTGATCTTTCGCGCGGATCTGGCGGCACTTGCCGCTTTCGAGGTGGGGCGCGGGGAGCTGGTCTACCTTGTGGGCTGCGCGGCCCATGCGATCTACACCCCACTGGTGCGCAAGCTGAACCGGGGCGAGCGCCCGCTTGTGTTCTCCTTGCTAACGCTTGCCGGTGGGCTAGGCGTGCTGATGATCTGGGGGTGGGGCGATCTGCGCGCGACGGATTGGGCGGCGTTGCCCGCGATCGTGTGGATCACGATCTTCTATGTCTCCATTGCCGCCTCTGCGATGACCTTCGTGCTGCTGCAATACGCGGCGATGCGGCTGCCGTCGTCGAAGGTCATGGCCTACACTTACCTCGTGCCTAGTTGGGTCATCCTGTGGGAGCTGGCGCTGGGCGGCGCGGGCCCGCCCGCGCTGGTGCTGGGCGGCGTGGCGCTGACGGTTTTGGCCTTGGTGTTGTTGCTCAAGCAGGGTTAGGCTCGGCCCCATGACGCAAGAGAGCGAAATGGACGAGCTGGAGCTGGCGCTGAAGCGGCTTGAGGTCGAGAAGATGCGCGCCGATGTGGATCAGGCGCGGCTGGCCTGGTGGAAGCGGCCGGGCTACCTGGGCGGGATGGCCCCTATCGTGCTGGCGGTTGTGGGGCTCGTGACCGCCTGGGCCAATGGCTATTTCGACACGCAGCGCACGCAGCTGGCCAATGAGATTGCCGCGCTCGAGGGCGAGCGGGATGCCCTGAATGCCAAGGTCGCGGACGCGCAGCGCGCGATTGACGCGGGCTATCTGCAGGCCAAGCTCGCGGCCTTCGATGCGGATTACGCGATCGGCCATTTCGAGGCGTTCTCCGAGCAGGCGGACGAGATGAAGGGGCCGTTGAGCTTGCAATTGGTGGACTTGCCGGAGGTGCCAAGCTCGCTGGGGTTGCCTGCCTTTGCGCGCGCCGCCGAGACGACACTATTGAAAGAGCTCAAAAAGCAGCGCGACGTCTTGCAGGAAAAGAACGTCTTTTTCCAAAATCTTCAGGCGCTTCTGGAACAACAGCAGATGGTCGGGGAGGTGACGAAAGAGGCCGTGACCAATGTGCTCGACCAGCTTGAGCAGATCGAGGCGACGCCTTGGGTCAAGGCGCTGGAGACCGACCCGATGCTGAGCGCGCAACGGCGTTTTCGCGCGCCGGACGGGCGGATTTTTGATCTGGCCTCCTGGGACTGGGTGGAGGGCTAGCGCGGCCCACCGGGAACCATCGCCTATGTCATGCGTTAACCGCTATCGCGATTGTCGCGTGCCACATATTAAGGCAAGGAGCCTCATCAATGCGCAATATCATCTACATCATCGGCCTGATCGTCGTCGTTCTGGCCGTCTTGCGGTTGGCCGGCATCGTCTGATCTGACCCGTCAGGGCTTCAGCTCGCGGTCCAAAAATCGCTCGAAGGCGTCGAAGTTCAGCGCCTCGAGCTGCCCGAAACTTTCAATCCATACGATGGCGGCGCGCATGGCGTCGGGCTCCAGCTTGCACCATTTCACCCGGCCGCGCTTTTCCTGCGTGATCAGTCCCGCGCGGGTCAGAATGGCGAGGTGTTTCGAGATGGCCGCCAGCGACATCTCGAACGGCTCGGCCACGTCGGTCACGGCCATATCATCTTCCAACAACATAGTTAGAATCGCGCGTCGCGTGCCGTCAGCAAGGGCCGCGAAAGTGGTGTCGAGCGGGTCTGTCATCGACCCGATGCCTAGCAGGGCTTCGCGCCTAGAGCAAAGGGCGCTTGGGCGTCTGATGGCGTATTCGCTCCAGATCATGGGCGGTGAGGCCGATGTCCCGGGCCAGATGATCTGAAATGTCGCGGGGAATATGGTCGAGACGACCCGCAGGCTTCCTGTGCCATTTGGGAAAGGAAAGCCGGGCGCGCAAACGCGTGAAAAGCACCATGGTGCACCTCCATAAATTCAGGATTTCTTGAAATATCGCCCGTGGCGCGCACGGTTTCAAACGCCATTGCTTGACAGGACTTGTCTCAAAAAGTCACAAGTGTTTGCATGTCCCGCACCCTGCCTCCGCTCAATGCCCTGCGTGCCTTTGAGGCGGCCGGGCGACATCAGAGCTTCTCCGGCGCGGCCGAAGAGCTGCATGTCAGCCATTCGGCCATCAGCCGCCACGTGCGCGGGCTCGAGGATCGGCTGGGGGTGCAGCTGTTCCGGGAGGCCTCGCGCGGCGTTGCCCTGACACAGGCGGGCGCGCGCTACCTCGCGCAAGTGACGCCCGCGCTCGATGTGATCGCCGAGGCGACGGAAGCCTTCCACGACACCCCGCGCGGGCGATTGGTGGTCAATTCGGAGCCGACATTTGCGATCAAGTTCCTGATCCCGCGCTTGGCGGAGTTCGAGGCCGCGCATCCGGAGGTCGAGCTGCGGCTGGAGGCCAGCCAGGAATTGGCCGATCTTGCGCGCTACGAGGCCGATCTGGCGATCCGGTCGATCGCGAGCGGCAAGCCCGAGCAGGCGAGCGAGCTGATCAGCAATGCGCCGATGCGGGTCTACGGCGCGCCGTCTCTGGTGGGCAAGGGGCTGGACGCGCCGGAGCAGGTCCTGCAATTCCGCCGCTATCAGGATCGCCATGGCAATCCCTGGGGGCAGTGGGCCGCGCAGGCCGGGCTCGATCCGGCGCTGTTTCCGGCCCCGGACTGGAGGATGCGGTCCATGCTGTCGCTGGATGCGGCACTGGCCGGGCACGGCGTGATCTTGTGCACGGGGGAAGTGACGGCGGATGCGTGTGCCCGCGGGCATCTGGTGCAATGCCTGCCCTATGCCGTACACTCGGGCAGCTACCACTTGGTTTTTGGGGAGGGTGCACGGCGCAGGGCCCCGGCGCGGGCGTTCCGGGACTGGCTGATCGATATTACCGCGCCGTACCGGGTGGATGAATATCAACCAAATGGTTGAATATCGCTTTTGCCTGCCTGTTGCGCGTGTGGTGCCTGCGGCGTGCTGTCCCGCCTCGGTGTAATATTGGAAATATATTTTAGAAACAATGAATTAGTGGTCTACATGGTCCCTGTTGGGTGCCGTTGACTCTGCCGCCTGCGCGCCGTATCCACTGCCCAAACCTGCCCGTGGGGTGTTTTTGATGTCCGATGATCCAGAAAAGGCGCAGCTCGACGCGCTGAGCGAACGGATTGAAGACCTGAAACGCTCGGCTGCGACCGAGGCACCGCGGGGGGATGAGCACTTTTCGGGGGCCCAGCAGGGCTGGCGGATGGTGACGGAACTGGTGGCGGGTCTTCTGATCGGCCTGAGCTTGGGATACGGCCTCGATTGGCTGTTCGGCACATTGCCGATCTTCCTTTTGCTCTTCACATTGCTGGGCTTCGGGGCGGGGGTGAACGTTATGATGCGCACCGCCAAAGAGGTCCAAAACGAACATTTTGCCCGGGACGCGGGCGGCGAGAAGGACGACACACATGGCGGATGAAGCAAAAGGCGGCGCGCTGGAATTCCACCCGATGGACCAGTTCATCGTGAAGCCGCTGTTCCCCGAGTACGGTCAAGTCGTTTCGGTTGATGGCGGCACTGGGACGCTGTCGGGCGGGCAGACCGTCAATCTCTCCGCAGATCAGATTTCGAAATTTGAAGCTGGCGAAAACGTGAAAATCAGCCTGTATGAGTTGGGCTTGCAGACAGTCAATGCATTCACGATCACCAATGCGACCTTGTGGTTTGCGCTGGCCATCGTGGCGGTTGTGCTGCTGCTGGTCTTCGGCACCTCGCGCCGCGCCATCGTGCCGACCCGGAGCCAATCCATCGCAGAGTTGATCTACGGCTTCGTGCACAAGATGGTGGAGGACGTCTGCGGCAAGGAAGGCCTCAAGTACTTTCCCTACATCATGACGCTATTCATGTTCATCCTTGTCTCGAACTTCCTTGGCCTGCTGCCGATGGCGTTTACGACCACGTCCCACATCGCGGTCACCGCAGTGCTGGCCATGGCGGTGTTCCTGGCGGTGACGATCCTGGGCTTCGTGAAGAACGGCGCGGGCTTCCTGAGCCTGTTCTGGGTGTCCTCCGCGCCGCTGGCGTTGCGCCCGATCCTGGCCCTGATCGAGGTCATCAGCTACTTCGTGCGCCCGGTCAGCCACTCCATTCGTCTCGCCGGCAACATGATGGCAGGCCACGCCGTGATCAAAGTGTTCGCAGGCTTCGCCGCGATTGCCGCCATCTCGCCGCTGTCGGTTCTGGCCGTCACCGCCATGTACGGGCTGGAGGTGCTGGTGTCAGCGATCCAGGCCTACGTGTTCACCATTCTGACGTGTGTCTACCTGAAGGACGCGCTTCACCCGCATCACTAACGCAGCGGTGGGTCGCGACGACCCACCCTACGACCGCATCACCAAAATTCCATCGTAAGGAGATAAAGACATGGAAGGCGATATCGCAGAAATGGGTAAATTCATCGGCGCAGGCCTGGCCTCCGTCGGCATGGGCGGCGCAGCCGTCGGTGTGGGCAACGTGGCAGGTAACTACCTGGCCGGCGCCCTGCGCAACCCCTCCGCCGCTGCTTCGCAGACGGCCACTCTGTTCATCGGCATCGCATTCGCGGAAGCCTTGGGGATCTTCTCGTTCCTCGTGGCGCTTCTGCTGATGTTTGCCGTCTAAGCAGACCGACGACTATCCTTACGGTCGGGCGGGCCCTATGGTTGGGCCCGTCCGATGTAAGACCCAACACTGACATTCCGAGGGGCCATCATGGCAACTGAAACCGCTGAAGGAGCGAAAGAAAGCGCGGGCATGCCGCAGCTGGATTTCTCGACCTTCGACAATCAGATCGTCTGGTTGGTGATCACGCTGGTGGTCATCTACTTCGTGCTGTCGCGCGTCGCACTGCCGCGCATCGGCTCCGTTCTGGCCGAGCGGGCGGGCACGATCACCAATGACATTGCCGCGGCCGAAGACCTCAAGCAGAAAGCCATCGAGGCGGAAGCCGCCTATGACAAGGCACTTGTTGACGCCCGCGCCGAGGCTGGCCGGATCGTTGGCGAGACCAAGCAGGCCATTCAAGCCGATCTGGACAAGGCCATCGCCGAGGCAGACGCAGAAATCGCGGCCCGCACCGCCGAAGGCGAAAAAAAGATCGCGGCGATCCGTGAAAGCGCGGCCGAAAGCGCCGAAGCTGTCGCCAAGGACATCGCCAAGGACATCGTCAGCGCCGTGTCGCCGACCAAGGTTGACGCCAAGACGGTCACCGCCGCTGTCAGCGCGAAGATGAAAGGGTAGAATGATGACCAGACTGCTCCCCCTCTTCTTCGTTGCGGTGCTGCCCGCCCCCGCGCTGGCCGCAGGCGACAAGCCGTTCTTCTCGCTGGCCAATACAGACTTCATCGTGCTGCTGGCCTTCCTGCTGTTCATCGCCGTGCTGTTCTACTTCAAGGTGCCGGGCCTGCTGGGCGGCATGCTCGACAAGCGGGCCGAGACCATTCAGGCCGAGCTCGACGAGGCCAAGGCGCTGCGCGAAGAGGCGCAGACGCTGCTCGCCTCCTATGAGCGCAAGCAAAAGGAAGTGGCCGAGCAGGCAGAGCGCATTGTGGCAGACGCCAAGCGCGACGCCGAAGCTGCCGCAGAGCAGGCGAAGGAGGATCTGAAGACCTCGATTGCGCGCCGTGTGCAGGCCGCCGAGGATCAGATCGCCAGCGCCGAGGCCGGAGCCGTTAAGGAAGTGCGCGACCGCGCCGTCTCCGTCGCCATCGCCGCTGCTGCGGAGGTGATTGCCGCCAAGACCTCTGCCGCCGATCAGAACAGCCTGATCGACGACGCCATTGAGCAGGTCGGCTCCAAGCTGCACTAACGACGCCGCTTCACCCAAATTGCAAAGCCCCGGTGCCTGACGGTCCCGGGGCTTTTCTACATTCTTGATCTGGCGCCCGTGGCGGGCCGTGGCTCAGACGCCCCGGGCCTGCGCGTCTTTGAGCAGCGCTGCGAGCCGGAAAAACCCATGGGCCATCTTGGTGTAGGGTGTGAGCAGGAAGAAGCTTGCCACCGCGCCGAGATGCAGGGCGAGCAGGGCTGGCATTGCGACGGTCTGGCCGAGCGCGTAGAGCGCGAGACCGCTGGCCGCGACCATGCCGAGCAGGCCGACGAAGGCGGTATCGGCCGCGGTGGTCTCTGGGTCCGACAGGTGCGCCTCGGCACGGGCCTTCAGCGCCAGCATCCACACGCAGCCCGCCGTCAGCAGCAGCCCGCCGGTGATCCCGAAGAGCTTGGGCAGCGACCAAAGGGAATAGGGGGCGGGCATATCGAAGCCGTAATGCAGGATCGTGCCGGTGCTGGTCGAGGCGAAGCACAGCAGGAAGCCGTACATCACCGCGTGGTGGGCCATGCGGCGGGCGGGGGTGAAGCGCGCGCCCTCCTCGAAGTTGCAGCCTTCGCCGTGCCCGCCTTTCAGGTTTCTCATCTGTGCGGCCTGGGCCAGCGCATCCCGCCACTGCGCCAGCGTCGGGCGCGCCCCGCCGACGTCGCGCCAGTAGCGGCGCAGACCGAGCGCCAGCGCGGCCAGAGGCAGCAGGAAGAGCGGCGCGAACAGCGCGATCATCGCGGAGTGGGACAGCACAGCGTAGAAGCCTGTGCCGCTCGCGGGGGCGGGCACGGCTTGGATCAGGAGAAAGAGCGCAGCAATGCCGAGCAAGGTGGCAGCCACCGTGGCGTAGGCGTGGCGGTGAAACAGCCGGGCAAGCGGCGCGGGCCACGCGTAGTCCTGCCAGCTTTGTGTGCGCACCTGCGCCAGCGCCTGCGGCAGGTTCAGGGCGAACTCGTGCGGCTCGGTGTATTGGCAGGCGTAGTAGCAGCCGCAGCAGTTGTGACAAAGATTCGCGATCTGGGTGATGTCGCCATCGGCGAAGGCGCGCAGCCGTGTGATGGCCGGGAAGGCGGAGCAGTAGCCCTCGCAATAGCGGCAGGCATTGCAGATCTGCAGCTGGCGGCGGGCCTCGTCATGGGGAGTGCCTGTCGCGAGATCGGGGGTGTCATCATACATGGGCCGCGGCCTCCTCGCCTGCGATTTGTCCGAAGACGGTGCCGATGGTCATGCCAAAGCCCGCCAGATAGCCTTGGCCCAGGATCGAGCCTGCCATGATTTCCCCCGCTGCCCAGAGGTTGTCCATGCGCCCGCCCGCGCCGGTGACCCGCGCGGTCTCGTCGACCTTGAGGCCGAGATAGGTGAAGGTCACGCCGGGGCGCAGGGAGTAGCCGTAGAAGGGCGGCTCGATAATGGGCCGCGCCCAGTTGGTCTTGGGTGGCGTGAGGCCTTCGGTGGCGAGGCCGTCAAGCTCTGTTGCATGGAAGGTGCCGGGGCGGCAGGCGGCGTTGAACGCGTCGATGGTCTGGCGCAGCTTTGCGCCGGGCAGGCCAAGTTGCTGGCCCAGACCTTCGATCGTGTCGGCCTCCACCGGGGGGAACACCGACGGCATGAACAGCTCCCGCGACGTCGCGTCGATGATGACATAGGCGACCTGATCGGGCTGGGCGGCCACCAGACGGCCCCAGATGGCGTAGCGCTTGGGCCAGATGTCTTCGCCCTCGTCGTAGAACCGCTCCGCATCGCGGTTCACCACGACCGAGAAGGGCACGCAATCCAGCCGGGTCACGATGCCGCCGTCGAATTTGGGCGCGCGCCCGTCGATGGCCACGGCGTGGCACTGGGTCGGGTCGCCCACGCTTTCCATGCCCTGATCGAGCAGGTCTTTCAGAACCACGCCCCGATTGTAGGGCGTGCCGCGGATCAGGAAGTTCTTGGCGGCGGGCCCCCACGCGCGGGCGAGCCAGTTTGTATCGGCCTGAAAGCCGCCCGAGGCCACGATCACCGCGCCGGGGGTGAAGCGATACGCGACCTCGTCGAGACGCGCGGTCACCTCGGTGATCCGGGTGTCGCTGACGCTAAGGTGATCGACATGGGCGTTGTAATGCAGATCGATCCCGGCATCCTCGGCCTGGGCGTAGTAGGCGTTTACCAGCGCCTTGCCGCCGCCCAGAAAGAACGCGTTTGTGCGCGACAGGGACAGGGTCCCCGAGAGGGAGGGCTGGAAGCGCACGCCATGGGCCTCCATCCAGCAATAGGCCCGCTCAGACGCGGCGATGGCGAGCTTTGCCAGCGCAGGGTCGGTGTCGCCCTTGGTGACCTTCAGCAGATCGTCGAAATACTCATCCTCGCCGTAGCTGCCGGTCAGCACGCCCAAAGGGCCGCGATGCATACAGCGGAAGTTCCGGGTGTGGCGCGAGTTGCCGCCGCGATAGGGCTTCGGCGCGGCCTCGAGCACGGAGACGTATCTGCCCGCCTCGCGCGCGCAAAGCGCCGCCGTCAGCGCGGCATTACCGCCGCCGACCACCAGAATGTCGGGGGTAAGGTTTATCTCTGCAGGTTTTGACATCGTGTCCACGCTTGGGTAAGTATTTTGTATCCGAGTGGATACAAAAGGCAAGCCCAATGTCGGACACCCCCAAATCAAGCGGTGAACACGCCTATGATGCGCTTCTGGCTGAAATCCGTGCGGGCCGCTTCGCGCCCGGGGACCGGCTGCGCGAAGAGGATGTCGGCGCGCGCCTTGCGCTGTCGCGCACGCCGGTGCGCGAGGCGCTGCGCCGGCTGGAAAGTGACGGCATCGTCGAGCACCGCCCGCGCGTCGGCGCGGTTATCCGGGCGCTCAGTCACGCCGAGGTGGTTGAGCTCTACGAGATGCGCATGGTGCTGGACCGCACCGCCGCCGAGATGGCCGCCAAGCACGGCGCGGCGGCGGAGTTCGACGCGCTGGATGCGCTCAACGACCGGATCGAGGCGGAGCGGGAGGATCCCGCGCTGGGCGCCGCGATCAATCAGGATTTCCACCGCGGGCTTTGTCTTGCCGGGCGCAACCGCTTTTTGCTGGAATCCGCGCGGGCGCTGACCAATGCGCTGCTCCTGCTTGGCCCGACGACCTACACCGATCCCGAACGCATCGACGTGGTCGTCCGGCAGCACCGCGCCATCATCACCGCTCTGCGCGACCGCGATGCGGAGGCGGCGGGGGCGGCCGCAGAGGCGCATCTGCAAACCTCTTTGCTGCACCGCCTGAAGGGGCTGGGCGGGTGATCCCCATCGCGGTTGCCTTTGCGGTGGCCGCGGGCGGCGTCGCGGCCTTCATGGCGCTGGCCTTGCCGCTGCCATGGCTGCTTGGCCCGATCTGCGCCTGCCTTCTGGCGGCATTAATGCGCGTGCCGCTTGGCGGGATTCCAGTGCTCAACGAAGGGATGCGCACGATCCTTGGCGTTGCCGTCGGCGCGACGCTGACCCCGACGGTTCTGGCGAGTGTCCCGGCGATGTGGCCGACCCTGTTGCTGGTGCCGGCCCTTGTGGCGGCGATCGGGCTGATTGGTGTTCCGTATTTCCGGCGGTTGTGCGGCTATGACCTGCCGACCGCCTACTACGCGACGATGCCCGGCGGCCTGCAGGACATGATCGCGTTTGGTGAAGAGGCGGGCGCGAATGTCCGGGCGCTGAGCCTGATCCACGCGACCCGCGTGCTGGTGATCGTGGTCAGCCTGCCGTTCTTGATGCGCGGCGTCTGGCAGGCGGACCTGACCCGGCCACCGGGTGAGGCGGCGGCGAGCCTGCCCTTGTGGGAGCTGGCGGTGATGGCGGTCTGCGCCATCGCGGGCTGGCGCATCGCCAAGCGGGTCGGCCTGTTCGGGGCGTCGATCCTTGGACCGCTGATCCTTGCGGCCATCGTAACCCTCTCAGGCGGGCTGCATCACCGCCCCCCGGCGGAGGCGATCTGGGCCGCGCAATTCTTCATTGGCATGGGGATCGGCTGCAAATACGCGGGCATCACATGGGGCGAGGTGCGCCGTGATCTGGCCGCGGGTCTGGGGTTCTGCGTGATCTTGATCTTGCTGACCCTGGTCTTCGTGGAAGCGATCTACAGCCTGGAACTTGCGCCCGGCATGGAGGCGTTGTTGTCCTTCGCGCCGGGCGGGCAGGCGGAGCTGACCGTTCTCGCGCTGGTCGTCGGGGCGGACGTGGCCTTCGTCGTGGCGCATCATGTGCTGCGCATCTTCGTGGTGATCCTTGGCGCGCCGCTCGCCGCGCGGCTGTTCAGCGCGCGGCGTCCGGGTTGATCACATGGATCGGCGCGCCCGCGGCGAAGGCGTTGACCTGCTCGAAGATGTCGCGGAATTGCAGGTCGAACTCGTCCTCCGTCACGTAACCCAAATGCGGCGTCGGCAGCACGTTGGGGTGGGTCAGAAGCACATGATCCGTGTCGCGCAACGGCTCGGTGTCGAACACGTCGACGGCGGCGTGGATGCGTCCGCGCGCGATCTCGGCCTCCAGCGCGCCGGGCGCGATGAGCCCCGCGCGCGACGTGTTGACCAAGAGCGCGCGCGGCGCCATCGCCGCAAGGTCCTCGGCGGTGATGATCCCGCGGGTCGCAGGCTTCAGCCGCACATGCAGGCTGACGATATCGCTTTGCGCGAAGAACGCCGCGCGACTTTCGGCGACCTCTTCCCCATCCGCCCGCGCCCGCGCGCGGCCTTCCTCTGAGGACCACCAGACAATCTCCATCCCAATGGCGCGGGCATAGGCCGCCACCGCACGGGCGATGCGACCGTAGCCATAGAGCCCCAGACGGCGGCCGCGCAGGGTGCGCCCGACGCCCATCTGCCAGCCGCCGCTGCGGATCGAGGCGACCTGCTCAGGGATCTGCCGGTAGCTTGCCAGCATCAGCGCCAGCGTCATCTCGGCGGCGGCATAGGACGGCGTGTCGCTGTGCATGTTCGAGCAGAGCGTCACCCCGTTGCGCGTGCAGGCCTCGACATCGACATGGGGGTAGACGGAGCGCTGCGAGATCAGCCGGAGCGCTGGCAGGCGGTCGAGCAGCTCGGACCCGACCCGCGTGCGCTCGCGGAACAGTACCAAGGCCTCGGTCTCGGCCACCCGGGCGGCGAGCTTGGCGGGGTCGGGCTCGTGGTCGGTCCAGACCGTGACCTCGTGGCCGTCGAGCAGCGAGAAGCAGGGCAAAGTGCGCAGCGTGTCGAACCAGTCGTCCAGGATGTGAACCTTCATTGAATCATTCCCGCAAGCTCGGCCTGTATGGCGGTTCGGCAAGGATTTAGCGGCATTGGGGCCTCCGTGTCGCTGGGCTGCAAGTCAGTGTCTCTCAGAGAGATCACCGGATCAATTCCCCTGCCAGATCGCGGATGGAACGAACACCTCGCCCCGGGCGAGCAGGCGGGCGGTTCGGGTAAGCCCGGCAGAGATCACCTCGAACGCATCTCCATCACGGCGATAATCCATCGAGACGTCCAGGACCCCCATGGGGTGCTCCAAGTGCAAGGTGGTCGGGCCGTGATCGGGCAACGCGGCTGTGATGCCGTCGCCGACGGTGCCGGGGCAAAGCAGGCAGGTCGCGAGGCATTGCGAGCCGGTGACCGCAAGGCTTGGGTGGCAGTTACGGGGCATGAAGTAGCGCGTCAGCGCGGTGCCGCCCGCGACTGGCGGCGCGATCAGGCCAAATTTGGGCGTGACCGAGGCTGATACATCGCCCATCCCCATCAGCGCCCCCGCCTTTTGGCGCAGAGGCTCCATGCGCGCATAGAAGTCGCGGTTGTCGTCCAGCTCCGCGGCGCTCTCGAGGCCGGTCAGGCCGAAATCCGCGGCCCGCGCGATCACCATCGGCATGGCGACGTCAATGCAAGAGACCGCGATGCCGTCGATCACATCAATGCGCTCGCCGGTGGGAAACATCGCCCCCGTCACCCCGCCGGTGACGTCCCTGAACATCAGCTCCACCGGGGCGGCGGTGCCCGGCACCCCGTCGATGCGCGCCTCGCCCGCATATTGGACCGCGCCGCTCTCGGTTTGAACGATGGCGCTCACCCGGGCGCCGGTGTTGACGGCACGGATGCGGATTTCGGTGCGTGGCCCGGTGGGCGCGATGAGCCCCATCTCCAGCGCGGCGGGTCCGACGCCCACAAGGATGTTGCCGCAGGTTGGCTTGAAGTCGACCTGGCCATCGGTGACGCTGACCTGCGCGAAGAAATAGTCGATATCGGCCCAGTCATCGTCCGAGCGCGACAGCATCGCGACCTTGGTGGTCACCGCAGCCCCGCCGCCGATCCCGTCAATATTGAGCGGATGGCCGGAGCCGATCATGGCGATCAGGACCTGCGCGAGGGTCTCGCGATCGGTGGGCAGATCGGCGCGGTTCAGATACGGCCCGCGCGAGGTGCCGCCCCGCAGGAAGTGAAAGGGGATCGCGGTTTGGGTCATGGGGTGGCCTCGATACTTGCGATGAGCGCGTCGGTGAAACTGTCGGTGCTGGCCGTGCCGCCCAGATCGGGCGTGCGGGTCTCTGGCAGAACCACGGCCAGCGCGCGCTCGATGCTGTCGGCGGCTGTGGCTTCGCCGCGGTGTCGTAAAAGCATCGCAAGCGACAGGATCAGCGAGACGGGATTGGCGGTGCCCTCGCCTGCGAGGTCCGGTGCGGAGCCGTGCTGCGCCTGCGCGACGGCGTGCTCTGCCCCGTGGTTGAGCGAGCCCGCGAGCCCCAGCCCGCCGCCCAACTCTGACGCGAGATCAGACAGGATGTCGCCGAACATGTTGGTGGTCACGATCGTGCCGAACTGCGCCGGGTCGCGCACCAGATGAGCTGCGGCGGCGTCGACGAGCATCTCGTCGTAGTGCAGGTCCGGGTGGTTGGCCGCGACTTCGCGGCAGCATTCAAGATACAACCCGTCGGAGACGCGCATGACATTGGCCTTGTGCACCGCGGTCACCCGGGCATGGCCGACCCGGGCGGCGTGGGCGAAGCCCGCGCGCGCGATGTTCATCGACGCCGCGCGGGTGATCCGCCGAAAGGCCAGCGCGGTGTCGGGGTCGGGCATGAATTCGCCCGGGCCCATGTGCATGTTGCGATCGGCGTAGAAGCCTTCGAGGTTCTCGCGCATCACCGTCAGGCTGAACGCGGTCTTCGACGCATGGGGTACCCCGGCCCAGGTGCGCGCCGGGCGGACATTGGCAAACAGCGCGAGATCCTTGCGCAGCACGCCGGACGGGTTCAGGCCACCCTCGGCCACCGCCGGGTAGTCATTGTGGGAGACAGGGCCAAGGATCACGCCATCTGCCGCCCGCGCCGCCGTGCGTAAATCATCGGGCAGGGTGGTCCCGCTGGCCTTGAGCGCCGCGAAGCCGATCTGGGCCTCCGTGACCCGGATCGGGCGGGTGCATCGCGGGGTCACCGCGTCGAGCACGCGGCGGGTGGCCGCCATGATCTCTGGCCCGATGCCATCACCGGGCAGGCAGAGCAGATGCAGCAGCGCCCCCATCAGCCCAGCGGCCAGGGCAGGTCCACCGCGCCTTGCAGAAGGCCTGCGGGAAAGTCGCGGTTCAAAAGCCACGCCATCGCGCACATGAAGGCGAGCCCGGCGGCAGTGTAGAGCGCCGCGTAGCCCATCCCGCGTCCGGCGCGCAGGTGGATGAAGCTGAATAGGAACAGCGCCAGCGCCAGGATGAAGCCGAGCAGGTAGGTCAGCAGCAATAGCCCCGCGAACCACGCCAGCGTTGACCACAGGCCGTGGCGGCTGTCTTCTTCGACCTCGCGGTCGGCAAACAGCGCGTGGGTCTCCGGGCGGATCATCATCTGCACCAGCAAGATCACGCACGCCACGATGGCGACGCCGGAGACGAAGCGCGGGAAGACCCGGTCGGCGCTGGCGTAGTCGGGGATCATCGCGGCGTTGGTGAAGGCCACCAGCAGGTAGCCCAGCACCACCAGCAGGAAGATCAGCGGCGCGCGCTTGGAGCCGGAATTGACCGCGCCCTCGGCCATGATGGTCTTGGCCTGCCGCAGGCCCACGACGACCGAGATCAGGGTGATGATGATCAGCACGATCACGATGGGGGAGAAGATGTAGTCGAGGCCTTCCTCCATGCTGCGGCGGAAGCGCGAGGCGGCGATCTGCACCGCCTGATTGGCATAGGTTTCTGCCGGGTTGGACAGCACGAAACCGATCAGGAAGGCCGGGCGCGACCAGTCGAAGCGACGCATCAGGATGCCCAGAAACCCGATCGCGAACAGCGCCACCAGGTCGAGGATATCCTGACCGGACTGAAACGCCGCGAAGGCGATGATCATGAACAGGAAGGGCGCCAGCAGCGAGAACGGGATCGTCGTCAGCCGCGCGATCCCGCCGGAGGCCGCGATGCAGATCAGCGTGCCCACGACATTGGCCAGCGCCAGAAGCCAGACGATGGCATAGGTGATGTCGAGGTTATTCTTCAGCATCGAGGGGCCGACCTCGATATTGCCGGAGCCCAGCAGCGCGATGGCCCCGATGAAGATCGCCATGGAGCCGGAGCCGGGGATGCCGAACAGCAGGGTTGGCACCAGCCCGCCGCCCTCCTTGGCATTGTTGGAGCTTTCCGGGCCGATCACGCCGCGGACCTCGCCCTTGCCGAAATTCGACTTGTCCTTGGTGGTCTGCACACTGTGCCCGTAGGCGATCCAGTCCACGACAGAGCCGCCCAGCCCGGGGATCACGCCCACGATCACCCCGATGATCGAGCAGCGCACCGACAGCCAGATATTGGCAAACCAGTCCTTCACGCCCGTCAGCCAGCCTCCGCCGAGCGGCTTGCGATCAGAGATCGCGCGGTCCTGGCGTAGCAGGGCGACGATTTCGGGGATGGCGAAGATGCCGAGGCCCACGATCACCAGTTTCAGCCCGTCCACCAGGTAGGGCATGTCATAGGTCGCCATGCGCAGCTCGCCCGCGCTGTCGCCCTCGCCGATGGTGCCGATCATCATGCCGAGGCCCGCCGCTGCGATGCCCTTGAGCGCCACCCGGCCCGCGAGGATGCCGACCATCGACAGACCGAAGATGGTGATCATCAACAGCTCCGGCGTGCGGAACTCCAGCACGATGGGCCGCGCCACCAGTATGAAGACGGTCAGGAAGGCCGCGCCCACGAGCCCGCCGAACAGCGACGACGCGAAGGCCGCCGACAGCGCACGCGCCGCCTGGCCCTTCTTGGCCATGGGAAAGCCATCCAGCACCGTGGCCTGGCTTGCCGATGACCCCGGAATGCCCATCAGCACGGAGGCGAACGTGTCGGAGGTCGGCACCACCGCCACCATGCCGATCATCAGCGCGAGCCCCAGCACCGGGTCCATGCCGAACATGAAGGGCAGCAGCAGTGAGAGCCCCGCGATGCCGCCCAGCCCGGGGAACACCCCGATGCACAGGCCCATGACGACCCCCATGACCAGATATCCCAGCACGATGGGCTGCGCGATCAGACTGGCCGCGTCCGAGAGCGCGGGCAGGGCAATGGAGAGCGTTTCCATGGATCAGGCTTTCTGCAAGGGACGCTGGGGCCGAAGAAGGGCGGGATCGCTCCCGCCCTTCGGTCGTGGCTTAGTTCAGCGAGACGCCGTAGCGGTCTTTCAGCCAGCCGGTCACAAAGTCCTTGGCCCCTTGCGGCACGTTGGTGGCCGATTGCAGGGCCCCGGTGGCCTCTTCGCCGGTCATCTGCGGGTACTCGCCAAGACGGCCCCCGGAGATTTCGGCAAAGTCGGCACGGGCTTTGATGGCCTCAAACGCCTGCGTGTAAGTCACGACAGCGTCGTTCGACGCGCCCGCGGGCAGGAACACCATCTTTTGCGCCGGGAAGCCCGCGACGAAGAAGGCTTTCCAGGCATCCCACTTCTCACCCGAGGTCTCGCAGCCTTCGGTGGCCTCGCAGACCTCCTTGAAGGTCGGCATATCGGGGAAGGTCGGATCGCGGACGATGTTGCCGTCCGCATCCAGCGCGCCCCAGGACATCATCGGAACGGCGGTGCCGGCCTCGACCAGCGGGGTGACGCCCTTCAGGTAGGAAGACGAGGTCTGGTAGTCGATATTGGCCTCGCCGCGCTCGAACATCAGGCGACCGTCGCCGCGGCCCTTGATGCCGAAGACCGGCTCGACCTGCAGGCCCAACATCTCCCACGCCAGAAGCGGGACGAGGTCCAGACGGGTCGCACCCTGGCTGCCGTAGATGAAGTCCTCGCCCTGCAGGCCGGAGGCATCCAGCCCGTCCATCTTGCCCGCCAGATCGGGGGGCAGGTAGGCCACGCCGCCCGTGCCGGAGGCCAGCACGACGTTCCAGTCGTTATACTCGTAGCGCACGCGCGGATCGCCCAACAGGTAGGGGAACTGGGTGGAGCCGGAGGAGCCGAAGATCAGCGTGCCTTCGCTGTCCTCGAACTTCTGCTCCTGGAACCAGTTGGCCCCTTTGGTCGAGCCCGCACCGGGCATGAATTTCACGACCACAGTGGGGTTGCCGGGCAGCGCCTCGGACAGAAGCGGGGCGTAGAAATTGGCCCATTTGGCGGAGCCGCCGGTCTCAGAGAAAGGGATCACCCATTCGACGGTCTTGCCGCTCAGATCGATCCCGTGGCCACCCGCGGTGGCCGAGGTTGCAAAGCTCGCAGCGGCGGCGGCCACAAGGCCCATCGCCACGCGACGCGTGGTTCTTAATACGTTCATGTTTTCCTCCCAAATCGGGATTCGACAGGGCGAATCCCATAGAAATCGCGGGGTCCTCCCGTGATCATTCCGGCACAATGACGCACAAAGCTTGCATCAAGCCTTCATCGCCGCAACAAAGTGCCCTCATGCGGATCACGTTGATCGAGGACACCGAGAGCCTGCGCAAAGGGCTAACCTACCGGCTGGAGGATGAAGGCCACGTGGTGGATGCCCTTGCCGACGGGCTGGATGCCGATGATTTTCTGCGCCACGAGCGCAGCGATCTGGTGATCCTCGACATCAACCTGCCGGGCCAAAGCGGGCTGGAGGTTCTGCGCGCCCTGCGCCGCCGGGCTGACCCGCGCCCGGTCATCCTGCTCACCGCGCGCGGCGAGACCGAGGACCGCGTGGCGGGCCTGGACGCGGGTGCGGACGACTACCTGGTGAAACCCTTTGCCATCGACGAGCTATTGGCGCGGGTGCGGGCGCTGGCGCGCCGCGGCACGCAGGCCCCCACCCGCAGCGTCGCGCTCGGTCCGCTGGTGCTGGAGCTGGAGCCGCTACAGTTGAGCAGTGAGGCAGGCCCGCTGGATGTGCCGCGCCGCGAGCTGATGCTGCTTGCCGCCCTGACGCGCCCACCGGGCAGCGCCGTGAGCAAAGGGCAGCTGCTCGACGCCGTTTATGGCACCGGGACGGATGCCGATGAGAAGGTGATCGAGGTCTATGTCTCGCGGCTGCGCAAGCGGTTGCGGCCACACGGGGTGTCGATCACGGTGCGGCGCGGCATTGGCTACGCGCTTGAGACCGGCCCGTGAGTCGCGCGCTATCGCTGCGGGCGCGGCTGACGGTCATCATCTTGCTGCCGGTGCTGAGTGTCGCGTTGCTCGCCGGATTATGGCAGTTGGGTCAGGCGCGCGGGACCGCGGCGGATGTGTTCAACCGCTCGCTGCTGTCGGCGGCGCTGGCGGTGTCCAACGATGTGGCCATCTCCGGCGGTGACGCGCTGTCGGAGCGCACGCGCGATATCCTCGCCAGCACCTCCGGCGGCTTGGTCTTCTATCATGTCTTCGCCCCCGACGGGGTCATCGTCGCAGGCTACGCCACGCCGCCCGTGGGCATCCCGCGCACCGGGGTCGAAGCGGCGGAGCCCACCTATTTCGACGCGATCTATCTTGGCCGCAGCGTTAGCGGCGTGCGCCTGCAGACCCGCAGCGAGATTGATGGCGTGACCGGGCTGTTCACCACCACCGTCTGGCAGGACCGCGCCGTGCGCGTGGCGTTCGTGCGTGATCTGGTTCTGCGCACAGTGATCGTGATGTCATCGCTGCTGCTGGCCCTTGGCTTTTTCGTCTGGTTCGGCGTGCGGGTCGGCCTGCGCCCGCTGCTTGATCTTGAGCAGGCCATCGCGCAGCGCTCGCCCGAAGACTTGTCGCCCATCAAGCGCGCCGTGCCCGACGAGGTGGCGGGCATTGTCGCGACGCTGAACCGGCTGTTCGGGCAGGTCTCGCATACGATGAGCGCGCAGTCGGAATTCATCGCCAACGCCGCCCACCAGCTACGCAACCCCATCGCGGGGGTGCTGGCGCTGGCCGAAGCCGTCGTCTCTGCCAAGAGCCCAGAGCAGACAAAGGCGCGGGCCGGGGATTTGCTGAAGGCGGCGGAGACCACGGCCGACTTGAGCCAGAAACTGCTTCTGCTGGAGCGGGCCGAGGCATTACCGCGGATGGTTGAGTTCGCGCCGCTCGACCTGAGTATCGCGCTTCGGGATTGGCTTGCTGAGGTTCCGGAGCTTGCGGCACGGGGTGTGTCGCTGGAGCTTGATCTGCCAAAGGAGCCCGCGATCATCGTGGGCGACCCGGTCATGCTGCGGGAGGCCTGCGTCAACCTGATCGATAACGCCCTGCGCCATGGCGGGGCTGATCTGTCCCGGATCAATGTGCGGCTGAGCGAAGCGGGTCCACGCTGGCACCTGACCATCAGCGATGACGGGCGCGGCATCGCCGACCCCGATCGTGCGCGGGCGACGGAGCGGTTCGTGCAACTGGCCGAGACCGGCACGACCGGCCTTGGCCTGTCCATCGTGCGTGCGATTGTCGAGGGGCACGGCGGCAGCCTGACGCTTTATGATGGGGCGCCGGGACTTCGGGTGGGGATCACTCTGCCGCAGGCCGCGGGGCAGGGCGACGGCTAGGCGCCGCCCTGCCCTTATTGTCTAGCGCTGAAGGCTTTGGGCGAGCCGCATCAACTGAACGGCCTCCGTGCGGTAGCCATAGGGATCATCCCCCTTGGCCCCGTTCGCCAGCGCAATGGCGTCGGCGTAGGACCAATCACCCAGATCCGTGGAGCCGCGCAGCAATTGGCCGAAGCCTGCGATGGCGGCAGCGAAACGGGCCTCGTCACCCGGCGCGCTCTCTTCGACGGGGACGACCTGTTCCAAAAGTTGGCTCGTGGCAGCGCCGGGCTCTATGTAGCGCAGGCGCAGGAAGGCGAGGTCGGTCTCGCTGCCTTCTGCCTTAGGCGCGCCGAAGCGCAGCGGGTCGGTCAGCACGGCGGGGGAGCCCACGGGCGTGACTTCGTAGAGCGCCGTGACCGTGTGGCCCGCCCCGATCTCGCCCGCATCGACGTGATCGTTGTTGAAATCCTCGCGCCGCAGCGCGCGAGTCTCGTAGCCGATCAGGCGGTATTCGGCGACGGTGGCGGGGTTGAACTCCACCTGGATCTTGACGTCCTGGGCGATGGGAAACAGCGCGCCGGAGAGCTGGTCGACCAACATCTTCTGCGCCTCGGCCAGCGTGTCGATATAGGCGGCCTGACCGTTGCCGTTCTGGGCCAGCGTCTGCATCAGCGCGTCATTGAAGTTGCCGCGCCCGAAGCCCAGCACCGACAGGTAAGTGCCGGATTTGCGCTTCTCGGTCACGAAGCCCTTCATCTCGGCATCTGACTGCAGGCCCACGTTGAAATCGCCGTCGGTGGCGAGGATCACGCGGGAGACGTCGCCGTCATCCGACATCTGTTCGGCCAAGGCATAGGCGGCGCGCAGCCCCTCGCCCCCGGCGGTTGAGCCGCCTGCGGAGAGGCGCGCAAGAGCGTCCTCGATCTTGCTGCGCGCGGAGGCTGGCGTCGGCTCCAGCACCGTGCCGGCGGAGCCGGCATAGGCGACGATGGCCACCTGATCCTCGGCGTTGAGCTGGCCCAGCATCAGGCGGAAGCTTTGCACCAGCAGGGGCAATTTATTCGCGTCCTGCATCGAGCCGGAGGTGTCGATCAGGAACACAAGATTCAGCGGCGGGCGTGTTTCCACCTGCGCGCCTTGGATCGCGATATGCATCAGCTGCGTGTCGGGGTTCCACGGGGTCTCGGACACGCTGACGGTGGTCTCGAACGGCGCGTCGCCGTCGGGCGCCGGGTAGTCATAGGGGAAGTAGTTCACCATTTCCTCGACCCGGACGGAGGCCGTATCGGGCAGCTGACCGCGCGTCAGGCTGGAGCGGACCCAGGAATAGCTGGCCGTGTCCACGTCGATGGAGAAGGTCGAAACCGGTTCCTCCGATGTGACCTTGAGCGGGTTCGTCGCGGCGTTGGCGAAGCGGTCATCGGATTGTGCGACCTGCGGCTGGGGCAGACGGTCGCGCAGCAGTTGGCCGCTTGGCGCGGGGGCGGCGGGGCGCATGACGCTGTTTTCGGCCTTGCTGCCGCTGTCGCCGTTCCTGCCAAGGGTCGAGCGGCGGGGCTGCGCGACGGTGTTCGCGGGTGCTTGCTGCAGACGTTTGGAGACAGAGGGCGCCGCGGTTTCTTCGATCTCCATCTCAACGAGGTCGTCGACAAGGTTTTCGGGCGCCTCGGCGGGCATCACGACGGGTTCGATGACGGCCTGCGGCATGGGGCGCGCGAACGGGTCCACCAGCACCACGCCGATCCCGACAATCACCAGTGACGAGGTGGCCAGCATCAGCGGCTTCAGGTTCGAATTCATAAACATCTGCGATAGTCCTTTCAGAAATCCGCCCCGCTGGGGGGCTGTTTCTGTGGGACGTGCGGCGGGGTCGGATTCTTGGAGACGCGCGAAATTTTCTTCGGCCATTCGCAGGGCGATGGTCTTTGCATCG
The DNA here is from genome assembly GCF_003054285.1 of Litoreibacter ponti. Classification (NCBI taxonomy): domain Bacteria; kingdom Pseudomonadati; phylum Pseudomonadota; class Alphaproteobacteria; order Rhodobacterales; family Roseobacteraceae; genus Litoreibacter; species Litoreibacter ponti. Next base: position 406,651 of record NZ_QBKS01000002.1, on the reverse strand, counting down.
GCCTTCGGGGCCGGGGCGTCTCCCTGCAGGGCGGCGCGGAGCTTGTCGAGTTCATCCATCACTTGGCCTCCTCTGTGGCCATTTCCTTGAGGTGGCGCTTCACCTCTGACATGCGCCAGGCGATTGTGCCCTCGGACAGGCCCAGGACTTGGGCGGTTTCGGCCTGGGTCAGGTCCTCGCCCAAGGTTAACGCGACGGTTTCGCGTAGCTCGGGCGGCAGGGATCGCATGGCGGTTGTTAACCAGTCTTGCGCTTCGCGGGTCTCTTCGGCTTCGGCCGCGCGGCGTTGGAAATCCTCGCCCCAGCCATCGCGCGCCACCCGCCGCCGCTGCGCCTTTCGGGCGCGGTCGGTATTGGCGTTCAGCGCCACGCGGTAGAGCCAGGTTGTAAACGCTGCATCGCCGCGAAAGCCGCGCAGCTTGGCGGGTAGGGCGGCAAGGATGTCGTGGCACAGGTCCTCGGCATCGGCGCGGTGCCCGCAGAGCCGCCAGCACAGCCGGAACAGCCGGTCGTAGTGGCGGCGGATCAGCAGGCCAAAGGCCTCCGCATCCCCTCCACTGGCGGCTTGCGCCAAGGCCTCGTCGCTGGTTTTCATACGCATAGTGATGGTAGGACGCCCCAGCCGCGTCAATCCTTGGAAAAAAGTTGAGAAAGATGTCAAAAACTCAGGAAGAGATTGATTTGGCTTATGAAAATGGCCGTTTTATTCCCGGGGCTCAGGCCTATGCCGACGGGTGGGAAGCCGCCTCAGTGGCGTTCCGGGCCAGGGTGGGCGGCGAATATGACGTCTCTTATGGCGCGCATCCGCGCGAAGCCTACGATCTGATCGCACCTGACACGATCTCCAAGGGCCTGTTCGTTTTCGTGCATGGCGGCTATTGGATCAGCCGCCACAAGGACGATTGGACCTGCTATGGTGAGGGCGCGCATCAGGCGGGCTGGACCATCGCGCATCTGGGCTATCCACTGGCCCCGGAGGTGCGGATTTCCGACATTGCCGACAGCATCGCGCGCGGGATTGCGGCAGTCGCAGCGAAGGTCGACGGGCCAATTGTGCTGGCCGGACATTCGGCAGGCGGGCATCTTGTGGCGCGTATGGCGATGCCCGGAGTGCTGCCGGAAGACGTGCTGGCGCGGGTGCAACATGTGCTGAGCATCTCGCCCGTATCGGACCTGCGACCGTTGCTCGAATTAACCATGAACGAGAACCTGCGTCTCGACCCGGAAGAGGCGGAGCGCGAAAGCCCGGCGCTCGCCCCCGCGCCGCAGACGCCGGTCAGCGTCATCGTCGGCGCGCAGGAGCGGCCCGTTTTTCTTGATCAAGCCCGGTGGTTGGCGGAGGCGTGGGACGCGCCGCACATCGTCTTGCCCGGGCGGCACCATTTCGATGTGATCGACGATTTGCGCGACGCGCAAAGCCCGATGCTGAAAACTGCATTTGGCCACTGATTTCGCATATTCCTGCCAAGATGGCGCGCCATGTCACCGGCAAAGCCATGCGCAGATTTTTTAGGTGGCGAGGGTCTGGCCCGCGTGGCAAACTCTTTAAAAACGTGCGCAGTGCACATATGTGAATAGAAATAACATTTAGAAACGAGGGATATTGATACATGGCCGATTTCGACGCTCAAGTCCGCGAAAGCCAAGAGCAAGTCGCTGAAGCGCAAGGTAAAATTGCCGAGCTGACCAGCAAGATCGAGACCGCGCGCGCCAAGCTGGAAGCGGGCGAGGAGCTTGACCTCGACATCGAAAACGCCTCGCTGGCCGATGTGCATGCCCACACGGCGGCGATGGATGCCAATATTGCAGAGTTGATCATGGGGCTGGACGACGTGACCTCGGGCTTTTCCGAGGATTTCTCGGCCATGCGCGACAAGACCGGCTGGGAAAGCTTCGTTGGCATCTTCTCGAAGGGCAAATCCGAGAGCCTGCGTCAGGAGCGTATGCGCACCGCGTCGATCGACGACAAGCTGCAGGACCTGATCTCTAAATCCGACACCATTGTGGCGCTGCTGCAGGGCCAGCTGAACCTGCTCAACGAGCAGAAGGAAAAGGTCGAGACGAACCTGACGTCGACCTTGGATGACCGCGAATTTACCGTGGGCGAGTTGGAGGCCCTGCGTACCGAGATCGTCGCGATGGACCCGAAAATTATCGAGCTGGAGAACAAAATCTCCGTCGAACAGGACGCCGCCGCCCGCACCAAGCTCGAGACCGAGCTGGCCGAGCTGAACACGCTCTACAACGAAAAAGTGCAGGCAGAGCAGGTCAAGCTCGCCAAGTCCCAGACGCTGGAGCGCTATATCGAACAGGGCAAAACCTGGATCGATTCATTGCAAAATCAGGCTGCCACCCAGATGGTGCTGATCAACAAGCTGGAAACCGACACCAAGCAGCGCGTGGTGCTCTATGACGCGCTGACCAAGTCGCTGAAAACCGCCCAGCAGCAGGACGTCGCCCACCAGATCAACGAGATTGGGGTGAAAACCGACCAAGAGGCCCAATCCGCCATGGCGGGCATCGGGGCGGCCACCAACAAGCGCATGGCTGAGATGATGGAAGCCCATGAAGACCAGATGGTTTTCGCCCGCAAGGTGCTGGAGCAGAAGGCAAAAGCCGATGAACGCTTCGCGCGGCGCTTCGAGAAGATCGTCGAGAAGCACGACAAGAATATCTACGGGGCTTGATGCGTGAACAAGCTACTCTTGGGCTTTGTTTTCGGCGTCCTTTGGATGGTCTTAGCTTTCAACTTAGATTGGGCTTGGCAAGCTTACTTTCCGGGCGCGTTCCTTGTTTTGGTCTGTTTGGTCATTGGCGGTATTTGGAATTCGGCCGCCGACAGCACCGGACGAGGTGCTGATGGTGGAAATTAGGGGTTCCAACCGGTCTGGTGGCAAAGCCTTACAACCTGACGACGTGAACTTGGTGTTGAGGGCCGTTCCCGACCGCGGGCGTCGGGCTGAAAGCCCCCGCCCAGGGGGGCGGTCGGGGGCTGCCCGGTGTTTCACACCGGGCGGGAGCATTGACCTTGACTGAAGACATCGATCTCACCATGGACCACGCGGGTCTGACCGATGACCTTGCTGCGCGGCGCTATTTCGCGAAGTTCGAGCGGATCACCGGGCATCTGGCGCGTGTGGCCGGCGAAATGGAAATTGAACGCACGTTCAGCAAGTCGGACGTGGCGATCATCTCGGATTACGTCGCGCGGATCGCGCGCACCTTTCGCGCGCTCAGCCACAAATACCTGCTGACGGGGCGCGACACCGGCGTGTTCTTTGGCTCGCTCTCCATCGACCGGCATGAGAGTGGCTTTCCGGTTTTCGCTGAGCTGATGAAGATGGCCAATGACGCCCAGCAGGCCGACAAGCATTTGGCAGGCATGCGCAGCGCTGAGGAGCTGAAAGACGAAATGGTGCGCCAGATCGTGGGCGAGCTGACGATCCCCACGAAGCTGCAATATGCCATGTCCCAGAGGCTGTACTACGAGCAGCTGCAAAGGGGTGAGCTGTTCTGGGCCACCAATGACGCGCAGGCGCTCTGGACCGGCAACACGGACGCCCGGCGCACCTATATGCTGCATTGGGGCGTCTATGACAGCCAGCAGAACGTGCCCACGATTTACCTGATGGATGTCGAGGACACCGGCGATGTGGCTCTGCCCAAGGACGCGCGGCGCTGGCCGTCGGTGCAGGCACACCTGACGGCGCAGGGCTCTGCGGGGCTGAAACTGCTGACCATTGCGCAAGGGTTTGACCGGGATTTTGACGACATCCACCCCAAGCGCTTGCGGCGTATCCATGTGGGGCCGATGTATTCGTCGGCATTCACCATGCAAAGCGGTCCGATCCGCGAGGTGCTGGAAGAGGCGCAAGGCGCCGTGGGCGACGACTGGACGCTGGCCTGGACGGTTGAGGATTTGCATTCCGAGCGCACCGAGCTGGAAAAGAAGGGCTGGTTCGGCTCCGTCGAGCGGGAGATTTTCAAGCTCGACCCCTTTGGCGGGCGCGGGGCGGAGACGGGGACCACCTCGATCGAGCGCGCGATCATCCTGCCGCAGCGCCCGTTCCAGGTGCTGGCCGAAAAGCAGCCCGCGGGCTTCCGCGATGTGCGCAAATTTGTGGTGAGCCCCGCAGGGCGGGTTGTGAGCTACAGGTAAGGCGGGCCGCGCGCCCACCAGATTTCTAGGAGATAATATGAGCCAGTCAGCCGATTTGATGGAATTGAGAGAAGACGAGATCCGCAAGCACTACCCCGCTGCGGTCTCGATGCTGGAAGGGCTCGACCACACGCCGCGCATCGCCAAGGCCAAGGAGGCCCCGCAGGCGGAGAAATCCGCAGGGATCGGCACGCGGCGGCGGTTCCGCTCGACCACGCCGGGTCTCGTCACCCGCTCCACCGCTCGCCCCGAAGGCGTGCGCCTGATCGAGCGGGTCGAAGGCGTCGGCGAGGACGCGCTGCCCTCGGCCCTGCAGGCCACGACGCTGCACGGTTTGCGCCGCGCGCTCGCCATCGCCTTGGCCGTGGGGGAGGCATTTTCCGAGGCCACGGGCCTTGCAGAGCTGAAAAAGGAAAACCTCGCGGGCCGCGTCGCCGACAACAGGCGCGCCGAGTTCTCCGAATTGCTCGCAGCCGAAGCGCTCGCCACGCTCTACGCCTTCGCCAACGCAACCTCCTTCCTGCTGGCCTCTCAGGCGACCGAGGCCACCGTCGAGATCGGCGCGGTCGAGGAAATCCTGACCGACAACGCCCAGCTCGCGCTCCACGGCACCCTGTGGGAGCTTGACCAGGACCTGACGCTGTTTGCTACCGACGACCCCACGCTCATCTCCACCGTGCTCGCCTACGCCGAGCAGGTGATGGAAAAGGTCGCCCTGCGCGCCCAGAACGCCCCCCGTCTGCAGGCCTTCCACAGTGCCAGCTACCGCGTCGAGGCGGACAACCTGACGATCAACGGCTTCACCCCCGCCCACGCGGCCAAGGGCACCAAGCTGACGATGACCTTCAAGAAGCCCAACGAGGTCGTCGGCAACCATATTGCCAAATACCAGGCCATGAAGCTCGCCAAGATGCTGATGGCCTACGACTTCGACCGCAAGCTGAACCCGTTTGCAGAGCTTGGCGGCTTCATCTTCACCTTCATGGGCGACGGCGCACCGGGCACGGGGAAAACCACGCTAATCCAGATGATGGCAGGTTTGATCTCCGGCTATTGCGAGACGGCGGGCTACGCCTTCCGCTATCAGAACCTGTCGACCGACAATATCGACAGCTATCAGGGCAAGTCCGGCCAGAACGCCAAGGCCTTCATTAACAACGTCATCGACCCGAACGTCATCGGCTTTGGTACAATCGACGATATCGACCAGCTCGCAGGCAAGCGCGGCGACCGCCAATCCTCCGCCGGACAGCTGGAAATCACCGCCGTGCTGATGGAAAGCTTCGCGGGCGCCAACACCGTGGTGCGCGGCAATTGCACCTTTGGCATGTTCTCCAACTACCCCGAAAATGTCGACGACGCGCTGCGCCAACGGGCCGGTGCGCGCTTCCTTGTCGACGGGCCGCAGACCCGCGACGACTATATCGACATCCTCAACCTGCTCATGGGCAAGAACCACGACATCCCCTTGGGCGATTTCGAACCCTTCGCCGCCCAAGAAATCAAGAAAGCCGTCGCCGCCAGTTTCGAAAGCCACGGCAAGCCCCACGAGGACGGTCTGCTCCGGGTCTATGAGCGGGTCTCCAAGGATATCGGCGCGCTCGACACGCTCGCCAAGCTTGGCACGTATCTGAAAGGTATCCAGGAGGCCGACAACCGCTTCACCGGCCGCGCGATCAAGAACATCACCGACGCGGTGAAGGTCCGCGCGATGGATTTCGAGCTGCCCGATGAGTGGATGGAGGAGCCCGAGCTGTTCCTGTTCAAATCCTATGACGAGAAGAAGGGCATGATCGAGGAACTCCGCCAGCCCATCACCGTCGAAATGGTGATCCAGGAGATCAACCGCTACGCGGATTCCGAGTTCCGCTACGCCGACAAGAGCGACGAGGTCGCCATCGCCAACATGGTCCGCGAGTACGGCCTGACCGAAGAGGCCAAGCGGCGGTATTTGGAGAGTAAGGGATAGTGTTTCCAGAAGGCTCAAAGCTCTTAGGAAGTTTAGCGATTTTCTTATTGTTCGTAGGGTTTCCGATAGCTCACGGTATCAACGCAGACTATTGTAAGGCGTCCAATGATTGCGAGAGTTTCTTGAGTGGAATGAAGGCCATGGACCCCAACGAATGGGGGGACATGCTCGCTGGCGTGTTCAGCCCCCTAGCGTTTGCATTGGCTTTCATCGCAATCATTATCCAAGCTAGGGAACTCAAAGAACAACGCAACGAAGTTGCAAAGACAAATGACAATATGGAGAAACAGCGATTTGAAACCACCTTTTTCTCTCTATTCAGTGCTTTGGAGCGTTCTCTCAGAGATATAGACCTACAATCTAGCGAGCACGGAATGACCGTCGGAAGAGACTGCTTTAGAGTGTTTTATACACGGCTAAACAAAGACTATCGAAAGCGCTTGGACGCCGGGCACTCGGATAATCTTTCTCTAGAGCTTTCTTACCGGTTTTTTTGGAATAAACATCAACTTGAGCTGAGCCAGTATTTCCGGATTTTGGAAAGCATTTTGCGGTGCATAGGAAGGCGCCCGACTGAAGAGCGAGAGCCATACTATGAGTTAGTTCGATACAATTTTTCAGATCAAGAGCTACTCTTGACGTTTTACCATGCGATAAGTGACGAAGGAAAACCGCTTCGGGAATACGCGAAGACCGCAAAGCTGTTTGAGCCCCTTTCAACTGTTCGCCTTCTGGATTTCTCCCATTCACAGAAAATCGACCCTATGGCCTTTGGTTCAAACCCTATGAGAGACCGTCATGACTACAAAAACCCTGCAGCACGGGACGGCCTTTCGGATGACTGAAAACGACATTGGTTCACATTAATTATGTCGGGACAAGAAAGCATAACCCGTCTCCCATGGCCCCTCATGCTCCTCGGCATGACCGCCGCACTTATCGCGGCATACATGCTCAAAGACGCAGGCTCTTTGTCCCTCGTCCCTCCCGGCGCCACGGAGCCGGATGCGGTGGGGCGGGAATTCTGGCTGCATTTGTCGGCCTATTCGGCCTGGGTGGCGACGGTGCTGCTGATCCCGGCTTACCTGTTTGCCTTGTCGCCGGACCGGGTGCCCGATTGGCGGGCGTTTTGGACGACGTCATACCTCGCCTACATCATCCACCTCGCCATCTCTGCCTTCGGGTTCTTCGGCGGTGATTTTGCGTGGATGACCAACTCATCCCGGGTGTCGGCCTTTTGGCCCGGCATGGTGCTGGCGCTGTGGTGGGGGCTTGATGTGGCCCTGTCGCGCCGGGCGGGGGGCTGGATCACCGTGCAGCGGGTGGGCGTGCATCTGATGGCCTTTGTGCTGTTCTTCGGCGGCTCCGCCGTCATGGGCGAGCTGCTGACAATCCGCGTCATCGGCGCGGTCTTGCTGGGCGTCGCTTTGATCGCGGTGATCCGTTGGCTGAGCCTGCGTCGCGCGGGCGCGGAGGCCAGCTGATGGGGACCGTGTTCTTACTGATCTGGATCGTGCCGGGGATCATCGGGATCTGCACCGGGCTGTGGCATGGCCGCAGGCCCGCGGGCACCCCCAAGGCGTTTGGGGGCGATGTGATCCATATGCTGATGGTCGCCGCGCCCTTGGTGTTCATGGTCCACATGGCGTGGGTCGCGGCGCTGATGATGGCCGATGGCGGCATCGCCGCGCTGGCGGGCTGGACGCTTTACTGGACCGCGCTGACCGCGCTTCTGTGGGTGCCCTTGATGGTGATCTGCTATATTGTTCGGGGCCTGAAGGAGCAGCGCACGTGATCAAATACCTCATCCCCGCGGCCCTGCTGGGCCCGATCCTGCTGGCCTGGGGCGTGACGGCCTACCTGTTCGGCTCTTTGCTGCCCGGCGCGGGCAGCTATGCGGGCGGGACAGAGGGCTGGGGCGAGATGTTTCTCAGCCTGTCGATCATGTTCTGCATCGCCATCTGGATCGGGGCGCTGTTTTCGTGGCTGCTGGTGCGCCATGGCGGCCGTGGCGGGGAGGAGGGCTAGCCCATGATGCGACTGATCGAAAAGGGGCTGATGTATGGAAACCTGTTCCATGTGGCGGGACCCGCCATGGCGGACAGGTATAATCGCGCGCTCAAGCACCTGACTGGCAAGACCACCAGCCTGACTGATTTTCACGTCGATATCTCTGGCTACGCGCCCGAGATCGGCGATGAGCTGGACGATCATCTCTACCTCAACCCCCAAGGCTGTAACCGCCAGTTCATCCTGCTGTCGACCGAGCAGAAGACCGCGCCGCTGCTGGAAGCGAAGTTCTCGACCTCCCGCTCGATCCTGCGCCGCTTCATCGAGGCCAACGAGGCGCAGCTCTTCGCACTGACCGCCCGCGACGCGGTGGCGGGGGAGCTGGTGAACTCGGTCTATACCGTCTCCAAGCCCGCGCATCTGCTCGATATCCGCCGCATCAAGATCGAGGCTGACACGGCCTCTGGCGTGGTGGCGGATGCGGGCAAGCTCGACGGGCTGATCACAGAGTTCCGCGCCCGCGAGGACGCGTGGTGGGACGATGTGCTGATCGCCGACATGATCACGCTGGCCAAGAAGACCGGCGACGTGACCCGCACCCCGATCCATTTGGACCATGCCGAGTACGACCAGGAAAACTTCTGGACCGAGCATTTCGGAGGGCTCTACGTGTTCCGCGACGTGGACGACCCGCGGGTGCTGAGCGTGTCGGGCGAGGATCTGGGGCCGATGCCGCTGGGCGAGGACACCCGCCCTGCGATCCCGCTGGAGGACCGCAACAAGGTCGCGAAATTCCTGGCCCAAAACGAGCTGGTCGAGCCGATCGTGACCGCCAAGGGCGTCGATGCGGCGGCGATCCTGCGCCAGAAGATGGATTTCATCATCGTGGATGTCGCCGCCACGATGGAGGCCGATGTGGCCCAGGTGGACCGCCGCGACCTGCGCACGCTGGCCCGCCGCTATGCGGATCTGTTGCCGCCGGAGTTCCACACGCTGAACCGCTTGCTGCGCTGGGCCGAGGGCGGCGGCGCGTGGCCAAAGGTGACCTCGGAAGACCCGGCCTATTTCTACACCCTGCGGGCCGCGCCCCATAAGGATCGCGATCTAGTCAATATGCTGCTGGCCGAGTTGTCGCCGCTGGACGTGCGCCAGCTGTTCATCTGCCACAAGGAGCTGTTCTACGCCCGCTACCGCACCTGGCCAGAGGCCAAAAAGGCCTTCGTGGCAGATTTTCTGGCGCGCGAGTACCAAGTCGATAAAGCAGGCGCCCGCGCGGCCTTGTTCGGCAGCGGCGACGCGCCTATGCAGGAAGAAGAGGACGCGCCGCAAGAGCGTGATATCGTGGATGTTGTAGGCCCGTGGGGGGCCGTGCGGAGGGGCCGATGATTTTGGGCGTGTTGCGGCTGATGGTAATGGCGTTCATCATCATGCTGGTGGTGTATTTCGTTCTGTCGGCCTGGTCGCGTTCGGTGCGGCGCGGCAAGCTGGCCGAGGAGTGGGACGAAGAGGTGCGCGAGGGCGACCGCGACGCCTTCATCGAACAGGGGCTGGTCGAATATGACGGCTCGCTGCGCCGCAAGCTTATTTTCGGGGTCTTTGTGGTCCCTTACCTCGTGATCGGCGTGCTGGTCTACGTGGTGAATTTTCAGTAAGGAGCCCCGCTCATGTGGCGTTGGATCAAATACACCCTCGTGTTGACCGTTGTGGCCCTAGTGCTGGCCTTCCTGCACTATACCTTGCCGCAGCGCGACGTGGTGCGCATCGTGGAGACCGAGGTGCGCCGGGTTGATTTCGGGGAAAACTCGATCTTCTGGGCGCAGGCGGACACGGGACAGGACGGAACGGGCTCGAACCGCGATGTGCGCTTCATCAACGCGGTGCTCCATGACAGCGGCCGGGTGATGGTGTACCGCAACGAGGATACCGGCTGGGGGTGGCCGCCCTACTTCAAGCTCGACAGCTCGAACCTTCAGACCGAGGCGGCGGATCTCGTCTCGCCCAAGGCGGAGCCGCAATGGGTCGTGCTGACCCATTACGGCTGGCGCAACGAGTTCCTGTCGATCTTCCCCAATGCCGTCGGCGTGCGCGCGACCGATGATCCCGATGCACGGCTGATCCCTTGGTTCAACATCCTGATCCTGATCATCATGGCGGGACTTGGGCTGGGCCTGTTTCGGCTCAGCCAATGGTTCAAGCGATCGAAGATCGACCCGATCACCGAGAGCGTCGGCGAGACTTGGGACGCGGTCGATGATTACGCCGACGAGAAGCGCACGGGGCTGCGCGCGTGGCTCGATACGTGGAAAGGCAAGCCGCGCAAATAGCGCGGCGCCAAAATCTTATGAAGATTTTGGACCAAACTTTCGGGGAAAGTTTGGCACCGCCTACTCGCCGTAGGGCACCCAGATATTCTTGACCTCGGTCGAGGCCCGTAGCATGTCGCGCGCGCTTCCCGGACTGGGCGCGACGAAGGTGCGCTTGAGATTGCTCGCCGAGGCCTCCTCGATCTGCTGGGCCAGGCTCGGGTCCGAAAAGCTCCAGACCGCATCCACATCCATATGCGCCGCCATGTGACCTGCGACATCGCTGTGATCGCCGGTCAGCAGGTTCACGACACCCCCGGGCACATCAGACGTCTCGAGCACCTGAATGAAGTCCGTCGCGGCCAGAGGGAAGGGTTGGGACGCGGCGGCGATGACGCGGTTTCCCATCGCCATGGCGGGCGCGATCACCTCGATCAGGCCAGCAAGGGGTCGGCTGTCGCACAGGGCGGCGATGACGCCCACGGGCTCTTTCATGGCGAGCGCCACGCCGCGGATCGGCACGCCGTGGACCTGCCCGTCGAACTTGTCGGCCCAAGCGGCATAGGTAAAAAGCGTCTGGATCGCGCCTTCGACCTCGTCCCGGCCCTGCTTTCCGGTCATGTCCTTGATACGGCTCGCAAACTCGTCGGCGCGCGCCGACAGGTTTTCGGCCATGTAATACAGGATTTGCGCGCGCAGGTGCCCCGTAGTCTTGGACCATCCTTTGGCCGCGTGCGCCGCCTCAACCGCGTTGCGCAGGTCCTTGCGGTTGGCAAGGCTGACCTCGCCCAACGCGTCGCCCTTTGGCCCGTAGACCACGCGAGAATAGCCGCCATCGGGCCGCGCCTGCTTGCCGCCGATATAGAGTTTCGCGGTGCGGTCGATCGGGTCGGAGAGCCCGCCTTTACCAGCGAATGCCTCGATGGCTTTTGGCGGTTTTGGCCTCTCCTTGGGCTTGGTATAGCCCGCCAGCCCTTCCCAGCCGCCTTCGCGCCCGAAGCCACTTTCCCGCACGCCGCCAAAGCCCGCGGCGGCGTCCATCAGGTTCGTGGAGTTCACCCAGACAATGCCGGAGACCAGCTTGGGAGCAATGTCGAGCGCGAGGTTGATGTTCTCGGTCCACACCGTTGCGGCCAACCCGTAGCGGGTGTCGTTGGCCATCGCGACGGCCTCGGCGGGTGTGCGGAAAGTGGTGGAGACGAGGACGGGGCCGAAGATTTCCTCCTGCATCAGCCGGGACGCGGTGTGCAAGCCGGTGATCAGCGTCGGCGGGTAGTAGCAGCCCTCGGGGGCGGCCACCTGAAACACCTCGCCCTCGTCGTTGGAGGCCACCATGTCCGAGATCGTCGCCAGCTGGATCGGGTCCACGACCGCGCCCACGTCGATGCATTTGTCGAGCGGATCGCCGATGCGTAGCCCCTCCATCCGGGTCTTGAGCTTGCGGTAGAACGTCTCGGCGATGCCTTCCTGCACCAGCAGGCGCGAGCCCGCGCAGCAGACCTGTCCCTGATTGAACCAGATCGCATCGACGAGGCCTTCGACGGCTGAATCCAGATCGGCGTCATCAAATACGATGTAGGGCGACTTGCCGCCCAGCTCGAGCGACAGCGCCTTGCCGGAGCCCGCGGTGGCGCGGCGGATGATGCGACCAACCTCCGTCGAGCCTGTAAAGGCCAGCTTGTCGACATCCGACCCGGTGATCATCTCGCCCACCGCGCCGTCGCCGGTGACGATGTTCACGACGCCCTTGGGCAGGCCGACTTGCGCGCATATCTCGGCAAACAGCAGGGCCGTGAGAGAGGTGTATTCGGCGGGTTTCAGCACGACCGTATTGCCCATGGCGAGGGCCGGCGCGATCTTCCACGCGAGCATCAGCAGCGGGAAATTCCACGGGATAATCTGACCGCAGACGCCAAGCGGCTGGCGGTCTGGCAACTCTGCTTCCATCAGCTGGGCGAAGCCTGCGTGGTGGTAGAAATGGCGCTGAGCTAGCGGCACGTCGATATCGCGCGCCTCGCGGATCGGTTTGCCGTTGTCGAGCGTCTCGAGCACCGCAAAGAGGCGGGAATGCTTTTGCAAGGCACGGGCGAGGGCGTAGAGATACCGGGCGCGGGTGGCGCCGGATTTGGCCCATGCCTTTTGCGCCTTGCGGGCTGCGGTCACGGCTGCCTCTACGTCAACGGGCCGCGCTTGGGAGAGCGACGCCAGAACCTCGCCCGTGGCGGGATTTTTGGAGGTGAAGTCAGAGGTCGGATCGGTGAACGCGCCGTAAATGAAGTGGCCGAAGCTGCGGGATTTGCCGTCCAGCCACGCGAAGGCCTCGGCGGCGCTTTCGGGGGCGGGGCCGTACTCCATGGTCTCGAAGATTTCTTTGACGGTCATTTCAGTCTTCCTTTGCCTCAGAAGGCTCACACCAATAACGAGTTTTGATCCCGGGTTGGTTTTGGAACAATTCGGCTGCTAGCCAACAGTTCTCTGAATTGTATCGTGCGCCTTCTACAGAATCGAATGAAGCGATGTAGATCCGAAATGATGGGTCCAATGTTGAATTTCTGTACAAAGCGAAATCACCTTCCGAAGCCGCCAGAGGATGGCAAAGCGACGAGAAGACTACAGCGAAACTAGTAATCCGGAACAATTTTCTATCCCATCGGATGACGGTAGGAGGCGGAGTAGGCGCCGGTGACGTGGTGTTCGAGCTGGCGCTCGATATCGTTCAGCAGTGACGACGCCCCGAAGCGGAACAGGTCGGGCTGCAGCCAGCGATGGCCCAGCTCGTCCTTCATCAGCGCCAGATAGGTGATCGCGTCCTTCGCCTTGGAGATCCCGCCCGCGGGCTTGTAGCCGACGTGGTAGCCTGTGGCGTCGAAAAAGTCGCGGATGGCGCGGATCATCACGAGGCTGACGGGCAGCGTCGCGTTGACGCTCTCCTTGCCGGTGGAGGTCTTGATGAAGTCGGCCCCCGCCATCATGCAGATGAGCGAGGCGCGGCCGACATTGCGCAAGCTACCCAGCTCGCCGGTGGCGAGAATGGCCTTCACATGGGCGTCACCGCAGGCCTGCCGGAAGGCGCGCATCTCGTCATAGAGCGCCTGCCAGTTCTGGGTCAGCACGTGGCGGCGGGAGATCACGATGTCGATCTCGCGCGCGCCTGATTTGACGCTCTCCTCGATCTCGGCCACCCGCAGATGGAACGGCGACAGGCCAGCGGGGAAACCGGTAGAGACGGCGGCGACCGGAATGCCGGAGCCATCCAGAGCGGCGACTGCGGTCTCGATTATGTCGTGATAGACGCAGATTGCGCCCGTTTGGATGCCGCTGACGCCAAGCGCCTGCTGGATATCGGCGCGGATCGGCTGGCGGGCCTTGGCGCAGAGCCTGCGCACGCGGCCCACGGTGTCATCGCCCGACAGCGTGGTCAGATCAATGCAGGTCACCGCCTTCAAAAGCCATGCGGCCTGATGGTCCTTCTTGACGCTGCGCCTGCCTGGCAAGGTGGCTGCACGCCGCTCGATGGCGGAGGTGTTGGCCTGCACCCGCGCGACCCAGTCCAGATCGAGCGGCGTGCCGGGGTTGCGGGGCAGGTGCACTTGCGGCAGCTGCGTCGTGGGCGCGAGGGTCTGTTCCATACGCCCACTTTGATCGCGCAAGAGCCGGACCGCAAGGCGGCAGACGCTTTGACGGCGCGTCGCAACGCGGCTAGGGAAGGGGAAAGATCAGGAGCCCCGCCATGACCGCCAAAGACATCAAGATCGCCCCCTCCATCCTTGCCGCCGATTTCGCCAATTTCGGGGCCGAGATCGAGGCCGTGGAAGCGCAGGGCGCGGACTGGATCCACGTGGACGTCATGGACGGGCATTTCGTGCCCAACATCACCTTCGGCCCCGACACCTGCCGCGCGATCCGCCCGCATATCAAGACGGTGATGGATGTACATCTGATGATCGCGCCGGTCGATCCCTATATCGAAGCCTTTGCCGAAGCCGGCGCCGATGTGATCACGGCCCATGTCGAGGCCGGCGCGCATATCCATCGGACCCTGCAGGCGATCCGCGGGGCGGGAGCCAAGGCGGGTGTGGCGCTGAACCCTGGCACCCCGGCGGAGGCGGTCGCACATTTGCTGGACCTCACCGACCTGATCTGTGTGATGACGGTGAACCCGGGCTTCGGTGGGCAGAAATTCATCCCGTTGGAGGGCAAGGTGGCCCGGCTGCGTGAGATGATCGGCGACCGCGAGGTCCTGATCGAGATCGACGGCGGCGTGACGCCGCAGACGGCGCCCGGGCTGGTCAAGGCCGGAGCGGATGTGCTGGTGGCGGGCTCCGCGGTCTTCAAAGGTGGGTCGGTCGCTGATCCCGCGCCCTATGGGGCCAATATCAAGGCGATCCGCGCGTCTTACGCGTAAGGCCGTTCGAACGGCCTTTCTGACGGGATTTGCAAATCCCGTCTTGATGCGCCTTTGAAGGCGCATTTTCGAACGCGCGTCGACGCGCGTTCCCCCTCATAACTCTAGGAAATACGGATCATTGGCGCGCCAATAGGCCGTCATATCCCGGCCCGTCGGCGCGTAATTGCCTTGCTGCTGCAAAGCAAACAGGTCGGAGGCCAGCAGAGCGGCGAGGCGAAACGTCTGTTGCACTTCGGCGCGCGGGTCCAGCGCCCCGCCGAACACCTGCTCGACCGCGTGCGCGGCGCTGACCAGCACGAAAACCAGCTGTGCGCCGGTCACGTCCGGCCACTCAGTGGCCATGTCGCGGACGACGGCACGGTAGCCTTCGGGGCCATGGGAGATTCGCGCGATGGCGAAATCGATCATCGTGTCGATCTGCTGCAGGCTCAAGCCGGGTACTCTTTTAACGTGCCGCCCGGGATGCGACGCGGCGCTGTGCTGGCGGACGCGGGCAACGGTCGGGCGACAAACTGACCTTAAGGTCACTTACACGGAAACAATGCTGGGATGCCAGAGGCATTGTTTCGCAGGTCCGGTCGGGGCACGGACCCACTATCTTGCACATCGCCGTGCACACGCGCACAGAACTCGGCCTTCCCTCACAGCGCCGTGAGCTCTACATCAGGCGTCAACACAGGAGAGATCATGTCCGCCATCGTATCCGCCAGCGACGTCACCAAGACTTATGACGGGGGCTTTCAGGCACTCAAGGGCGTCTCGCTCGATATCATGGAGGGCGAAATCCTGGCCCTGCTCGGCCCCAATGGCGCGGGCAAGACCACGCTGATCTCGATCATCTGCGGCATGGTCAATATGACTGCTGGGCGGATCACCGTGGGCGGCCACGAAATCACCACGGACTACCGCGCCGCGCGGCGCCTGATCGGGTTGGTGCCACAGGAAATCGCGCTGGAGCCCTTCGAGAAGGTGATCAACACGGTGCGCTTCTCGCGTGGACTGTTCGGCAAGGGGCGCGACGACGCCTATCTGGAGAAAATCCTGCGCCAGCTCAGCCTGTGGGACAAGAAGGACGCCCGCATCAAGGAGCTGTCGGGCGGCATGAAACGCCGGGTGCTGATCGCCAAGGCGCTGGCCCACGAGCCGCGGGTGCTGTTTCTGGATGAGCCCACAGCGGGCGTTGATGTCGAGCTGCGCCGCGACATGTGGGAGATCGTACGCGGTCTCAAGGCCGATGGCGTCACGATCATCCTGACCACGCATTACATCGAAGAGGCGGAGGCCATCGCCGACCGGGTGGGCGTGATCAATGCGGGCGAGATCCTGCTGGTCAAGGGCAAGGCGGAGCTGATGACGCAGATGGGTCAGAAGGAGCTGTGGATCGAGCTGTCAGAGCCGCTCGAGGCGGTGCCAAAGGCCCTGTCGCAGTACAATCTCAGGCTTTGCGATCAAAGGCGCAATCTCATCTACACATACGACACCAAGGGCGAGAGGACGGGCATCACCAAGCTGCTCTCCGAGGTCGCGAAGGCGGGGCTGACGCTCAAGGATGTGGCGACGTCGCAATCCTCGCTGGAGGATATCTTCGTCGGACTGGTCGAGGAGCAATCGGCATGAACTGGACCGCGATCAAGGCCATCTACGTCTTTGAGATGGCGCGCTTTTTCCGCACGCTGACGCAAAGCTTCGTCTCCCCGGTGCTGTCCACCTCGCTTTATTTCGTGGTGTTCGGCGCGGCCATCGGCTCCCGCATCGACACGGTCGAGGGCGTCAGCTACGGCGCCTTCATCGTGCCGGGCCTGATCATGCTGTCGGTGATGACCCAGAGCACGGCGAACGCGTCGTTCGGGATCTATTTTCCAAAGTTCATCGGCACGGTGTACGAGCTACTGTCCGCGCCGATCTCCTTCCTGGAAATTGTCATCGGATACGTGGGGGCGGCGGCGACCAAGTCGCTGTTCATCGGGATCGTGATCCTCGTCACCGCGCATTTCTTCGTCGATCTCGACATCGCGCACCCGGTGGCGATGCTGGCCTTTCTTGTGATGACCTGCCTCAGCTTCGCGCTGCTGGGCTTCATCATCGGCATCTGGGCGGGGAATTTCGAGCAGTTGCAGCTGATCCCGTTGCTGGTGATCACGCCGCTGGTTTTCCTTGGCGGCTCGTTCTACTCGATCTCGATGCTGCCGCCGGTATGGCAGACGGTGACCATGTTCAACCCGGTGGTCTACCTGATCTCGGGCTTTCGCTGGTCGTTCTTCGGCGAGGCGGATGTGGCGATCGGGGTCAGCCTGTTTGCCATCGCGCTGTTTACCGTGGCCTGCCTGACGGTGATCTGGTGGATCTTCAAGACCGGTTATCGGCTGAAGAGTTGAGCAGCTCGTCCAACTGGTAGGCGAACCAGCCGCGTGGGATGAAATGCCCGCGCGGGTGCACATCAAGTACCACACGGCCCTCGCGCGCGCAGCCGTCCCAGACCGAGCGTTCGAAGTGATCTTTCTCGGTCGTGGAATATTGCGCCGACCTCGCCACATCGCCGCAGCCGAAATGGTCGCGCCAGAGCGCCACGGGGTAGGTCGTGTCGCCGTCCGGGCCGAACGGGAAGTCGAGCACCGTGTCCTTCAGCCCGTGGACATGGCGGATCTCAGCGGGCGCGGTCTCGCAGATCTCACTTTGATCCAGCGTGCCGGAGACCGCGAGCAGAGCGCGCACGCCCGCGCCATTCTCGCACGCGTACCGCCATGCCATCGCGGAGCCATAGGAATAGCCCGACACGAACACCCGGTCGCGGTCGATGGGAAAGCGGGTGGCGGCGTCCTCCAGCACGGCATCCGCGAAGTCGCTGTCAGGGCTTTCCGGACGCCAGAAATCCCATGTCTTGCCACGCCCATTGGGGGCCAGAAGCAGGACGCCGCGCGGGCGGGTCGCGCCTGCGATGCGGCTGTGCTTGACGATAAGCGTGCCTTGCCGCCCCCAGCCGTGGAAATGAAGCAGCACGGGCAGGGGCGTCACCCCGTCCCAATCATCGGGCGGCAGAAGGTGATAGGAACGGGCGCCAACCGGGCAGGGGACTTCCGCGCCGCAAGGCGCAGGCTCCTGCGCCACCACGGGCAGCGACATTGCAACGCTCGCGGCCAGCCCGCGCGCCAGATTTCTCAGTATCTGCATCCCCATTCCCGTTCCCTCGGCCGTCAGGTTGAACCCAAGGCCTAGCGCAGAGCCGCGCGGGGCGCATGTCACAAAGCCGTCAAACCCGTTTGACCGTTCCGTAATAATGCGTGCAATTGCCGGTCTGATCGAGCGTTGTGTCGACAATGATGTTGACGCGGAACTCCTCGCTGGGCCCCACAACGCGCACGGTCGTGTCGAAGCCTGCACCCGACGTCAGCGCGTCGCGGTGAAGCTTTGTGAACGCCTCGATATCGTCGGGATGCAGTCGGACCACCAAAGTGTCGTAGCCCGGCTTCTGGTCGGGGCTGAAGCCCAGCACCGAATAAGCGGTTGGGCACCAGAACGCGTGCTGGGTCAGCACATCGTAGGACATGAAGCCCATGCCGCTTTTCACGTTGAGCTTCTGCATCTGCTCGAAGCGCGCTTCCGTCAAAACCTCGTCGCTGACATCGCGGAACGTCCCGATCAGATAGGACGATCCGCCCTCCAGCCCGGCGCGCGTGGAAATTGTGCCCTCGATCCACCGCAGGCGCCCGTCGGTGTGGAAGATGCGCTTGCGGAAGGCTTGGGACGGCGCGTTGCTTTTCATCGCGGCATCGAGCTTGGCGCGTACGTCGGCGCGGTCCTGCGGGTGATAGAAATCGATGGCCCGCCGCAGATCGGGCGTATAGGCGTCCGGGGACAGGCCGTGGATCTTGTAGACCCGGTCGGACCAGGCGACTTCCTCGGTCTTCATGTCGGCCGTCCAGTAGCCAACGCCGCTGGTATCAAGGGTCGTGACCAGATCGTCGTTGAGCTGTTCCCCATGCGCCTTGCTGTCGAGCACTTCCGTGACATCGCTGCCTGCAATCACCGTCGAGACCTTGCCGTCCTCGGAGGTGTAGCTGAAGCGCTGCACAGACGCCCAGCGGGGCTTGCTTCCCGGCGCACGCACCATTGGCATCAGAAGGCTACTGTCGAGCCCCTTGAGCAGGATCTCCGAGACATCATGGCCCCGGACCTTGATGTCCGTGTTTCGGAAGGCCGCGGCGACGGGCCCGCCGCGGATCTGCTCTGCCACGACGCCGAGCGCCTCCGCCGTTTGCTCGGAGATCGCCTCGACCGTGCCCTCCTCGTCGAATTGCAGGAAATGCAGCGGTGCGTTGCGCACAACGAGCTGCTCGTCCTCTTCGATATTGCGCGCGGACGGCGTCTCCATGAAGACCATGGTGGCCCCGATCAGCTGCCCAGCCTCGCCCGTAAAGGGCGCACATTGCAGATTGAACAGGTGGCCCTGGGACTCGAAGTCGATGGTGATCAGCTCGCCATATTGCAGCGCGCGATTGGCGACCTCGACGATCTTCGGGAAGCCCTGGGGCAGGTTGATCTGGCTGAGATGGGGCAGCTTCAGCGGCGTGCTGATGTTGAAGATTTCCACCGCATCGTGGCTTGCCGACGAGATTTGCAGGGCCGTGTCCAGCACCAGCAAGGGCATCGGGACGTTGCCAAGGACCGAGCCGAGCTTGGCGTTCAGCGCCATCAATTCGGACGAGTTGACCTGCATCTCTTCGTTGACCGTGATCAGCTCTTCGTTGGTCGATTGCAGCTCTTCGTTGGAGGTTTCCAGCTCCTCGTTGGTGGCTTGAAGCTCTTCGTTGGTCGATTGCAGTTCTTCGTTGAGCGCCTGCAGCTCCTCGTTGGAGGTCTCGAGCTCCTCAATCGTCTGCTGCAACGCCTCGCGCGCGTTGGCGAGCTCAAGATCAAGCTCTCGCAGGTGCTCGCCGCTCAGATCCGATGCGTCATCATCGCCCGATTGCGGCATCTCCCGATTGGCCGCAGGGGTCTCGTTGATGACAAGGATCGCCATGTGGTCCTGATCTTCTTGCCCACGGACGGGGAGCGCCTCCAGCCGCACCTCTGTGTCGGTCTTTTCGCCCGTGTAATGCCGTCCACCGATGCGGCGGCGGCCATGCTTGAGGGCCAGGGTAACGAGGCTGCGCGCCTCTTCGCGGTAGGGGCTTTTCAGCAGGCTGAGCTGCATGTTCAGCACATTGCCCTCTGACATGTCGATATAGGGGCTGATGTCGCCGTAGATCCGCAGGAAGGAGAATTCGTTGCTGACCAGAATGGCGTTGTCGCCGAGCGAACGCGCCAGCATGTCGAACATCGCCCGGTCACCGCCCTCGTTCTTGGAGTCGTTGCGTTCGCGATCCTCGCGCTCTTTGCGCCGCTGCGTCCAGCTGCTGGCACTGAGCGCCCCGCGCTGGTAGCCGGCCTTGGCTGTCAGCGCGCGTTTGCCGTAGATATGCGCCTTGTCACTGGCGGGGGCGAAAAGCTGATCCGCCCCGGTCACCGCCTCGGCCGTGCCGACGAACAGCAACGCGCTGGAATTCATGGCGTAATGGAGCCGGGCGAGCACCTTCGATTGCAACTTCGCGCCGAAATAGATCAGCAAGTTGCGGCAGCAAATCAGGTCCATGTTCAGGAAGGGCGGGTCCTGGCACAGATTGTGATCCGAGAACAAAATCACTGAACGCAGCGCTTCGATCACCCGGACGCCATTTTCCTGGTGGATGAAGTATTTCTCCGCAAGCGCCTTCGGCACGTCATAAAGCGCGCCATGGGGGTAGTAGCCCTTGCGCCCGATCTGCAGCGCCTCGCGGTCGATGTCGGTGGCAAAGATCTGCGTTTTGGAACGCACCAGTTCCGCCGGACCGCCCATCGCTTCTGCGAGAAGCATCGCGATCGAATAGACCTCTTCGCCGGTGGCGCAACCTGCAACCCAGACGCGAAGGGGCCGATCGCTTCGGCTCTCCACGAGGTGGTGTATCTGCTCTTCCAGAGCTTCGAATTCTGATTTGTCGCGGAAAAAACGCGTGACCGAAATCAGCAAGTCCTTGAACAGCGCGTCAACCTCGCGCGGCTCGTTGCGGCTGTATTCAATGTATTCCTCGGGCGTGCTGATGCCAAGCGCGGTCAGGCGCCGTTCGATCCGCCGCTGCACGGTAGATGGTTTGTAGTCGCGGAAATCCACACGAGTCCGGGCCAGCACGATTTGCAGGATTTCCGAGATCGGCGAGCCGCGCTCGCCATCGGCGCGGAATTGTTCAAAGTCACGGGCCGTATCGAGAATCTTGAGCAGGTGGATGCCGATCTCGCTGGGGCGCAGCACAAGGTCCACGCAGCCGGTCTCGATCGCGGCGTTGGCCATCCCGTCATACTTGGCGGAAACGTCGTCCTGAGCGATCGTGATCCCGCCCGCCTCGCGGATCGCCTGCACGCCATACGCCCCGTCGCTGCCCGTACCCGACAGGATGATCCCCATCGACCGAGAGCCCTGATCTTCGGCGAGACTGATCAGGAAGCGGTTGACCGATGGCTTCGGCTTGCCCGGCTCATGGTCGTATTCGACCATCTTCAGCACGCCGTTCTCGATGATGATATCGGTGCGCGGTGGCGTGACATACACGGTGTTGGGCTGCGGCTTCACGCCGTCACCGGCATCCACGACGCTCAACGTGGTTTCCGATGAGATCAGCGTCGTCATCAGGCTTTTGTGCTGCGGCGACATGTGCTGGACCACGACGTAGGCGCAGTTCACGTCGCGCGGCAAATTGGCGACCAATTCGCGAATGGCCTCAAGACCACCTGCCGATGACCCGATCCCGATGATGCGCGGCAGCTCCAGGTCTGGTTGCGGCTCGGGCCGTGGCGCCAGAACCTCTTCGTCCTGAGCCTCTTTCTCTGCGGTGTCTGCCTGGGGCGGCGTGCTGTCGTCCGTCATAATGATTCAGCTTTCGAAATGCGTGCGTGTAACGAAAGAAGGGAGATCGAAATAAAAATGACTACTAATTAATAATGATTAGGAGCCTAGATTAAGCGCGACTGAAAGCAAATCACAGTGAAAAAGTGTCGCTCTGCTGATGCCATTTCGAGGCACTGAAAAATAAAGGCTTTCCGTTAATGAAATGGTAACTCTTTGTTAACCTTTGGACGTCAGGTTGCGCTGGGGTAAGCGAGCTGAAAGCAGTCCATTTGTTCTGCGAACGGTGTCCCCTGCAATGATGAGGGAGCTATGACCGCCTTAACACTGGAAGACAGCACAGATTCCGACCGTTTCGTGATCAACCTGACCCGCAGCGGTGGTGGCGAAATCTTGGTTAACTCTATCGAGATCGCCAATGGCGAAATGCGCAACAGATACTCGTTTCGCGCGGACCGCGACGTGTTCAGCGTGTTGCAGCGCGATGTGGCGCAACACATCCTCGAAGCCATCGCAAAACTGCGCACAGGCGAGCGGATTCTATCGCTGCCGGACTTCTTGTATTCGATCCCGGGCCTCGTGCTGTCGGGCATGCGCATCCTGTCGAGCCCGTTCGAGGGCGGGGGCGACTCCATCATGGTGCGCTTCAAATACTACGTCGGCGCGATCAAGGAAATATTCCAGTTCGAACCATCGATGGCCGTGGCCAGCCACACGGTGCGCGAACGGATCGCGGTGGATGTGCTGCATGACATCGTCTCGCCCTTGTTTGACATCCTGTCGCTGTCGCAATCCAATTCGCGCGGGCTGTTGACCGACCATGCCCAAGCCGTCGGACGCCGGTTGGACCGGCTGGATGTTCAGATGGAAGAGCTGAAGTTCTATTCTGGGCTGCTGCAGCGTTATGTGGCCGGATGCCAGCAGGACGCGCTTGAAGGGCGGCTGGACGCCGAACGCAAGCCCGCGCCGCCTCAGCTTGACACCCAGCAGGGCAACGAGCAGGCGAGCGAGCCGTCCAATGGTGCGCGGAAGAATGGCCATGGCGCCAATGAGCATATGAACTAGGCCCTAAACCCGCCCGCTTGCCAGCAGGATCTGTTTCCAGATCGCCGTCTCGTCGATCAGCGTGAATTCGCGACGCAGCCCGCGCGGCCCGAACTCGGCGTGGGTGATCCCCATCACGTGCAGCTCCGCCCCGGTTGGCGTACCGAAACGCCCCCATCCATCATGCGGGCCGGTCAGTGACCAGCGCACCGCCGCGCGCGCGCCGAGCATGCCGTCGTCGCTGCCCATCTGGTGGTGGACCTCGAACCGGGCGGAGGGCAGGGCGGCCCGCAGTCCCAGCCAGAACCGATCCGCGGCGTCGGTCCCGTGGGCATGCTCATGGCGCGGGTAGTGCAGCGCGCACGCGCGGTCATAACTGCACGGAATAACAGAAAAATCTGCATCCATGATGCCGCGCAGGATCGACGCCAGCTCGTCCGCCGTCGCGCTCTTGTTGCCACGACCGGTGTATGGCCCGGGCAGGTCACGGGCGGGAGTATAGGGCTTCACACAGGCCTCGGGCCCGCCCTCGCGCGCGATCAGATCGCGGGTCCACGCCTCCAGATCGCCGCCCATTTGCAACACGATGGCGGCCTGATCCCGCACAAGCCATTCGTCCTGCACGGCATCCTCGGCGCAGTAGCAATCCGCGAGGATACGGTAGTGCAGGCGCCGACGTGTCGGCGCGCCGTAGACGCCCGGATGGCTATGGGTCGCGGTGCAAATCAGCCTGTGGGAGGACAAAAAGCCGGGCAGAGGCTTGGCCGCGCACCAGATGACATCCTCGCCATAAAGCTGCCGGTCGGGAAATTCGGCCAGCGTCGCCATGGTGGCCGCGATGATGCCGCGGTTGCCCTTGACCACGGAGGCGGGTGACCGGACGACCAGATCCTCGCCGTAGTAGCGCGTTAGCGAGCCGATTTCGCGGTCTTCCCAGATCGCCTTGGTGATGCCCAGAATGTAGTGTTCCGGATCGCGCCATTTGGGATCGAAACCGTCCATCATTGCCCCGTAAACGGATCATTGGGGTAGCTGACCCCGGCAAGATAGAGCCCGCCCGGCGGGCACACCGGCCCGCACGCCGCGCGGTCACGTGCGTCGAGCGCATCCTTCATCTGCTCCGGTGGCCAGGCCCCCGCGCCGACACGCTCCAGCGAGCCCACGAAGCTGCGCACCTGGTTGTGCAGAAAGCTGCGCGCGCGGAACGTGAAGCGGTACTCCGTGCCATAGGGCACCGCGCGCTCGTCGATCTCCAGCGCATCGAGCGTTTTGACCGGCGATTTCGCCTGACACATGGTCGAGCGGAAGGTGGTGAAGTCGTGCTGGCCGATGAGATAGGTCGCAGCACTTTGCATCGCATCGAGGTTGAGCGGATGGTTGATCTGCCAGACCAGACCCTTCTCGTGGGTCGCAGGTGCCCTGCGGTGCAGCAGCCGAAACAGGTAGCGCCGCTCGGTGGCGTCGAACCGCGCGTGCCAATCGTCGGCCACGGGCGCGGTCTCCAGCACGGCGACGGGATGCGGCTTGAGGTGGTAATTCAGCGCCTCGCTCAACCTGAACGTGTCCCAGTCTCGCGCAAGATCCGCATGGGCCACCTGAGCCAGCCCGTGCACGCCGGTATCCGTGCGCCCGGCGGCGGCGATGGTCTCAAAGTCCGGCTGCAGCTTGCGCAAGGCGTCCTCAACGGCACCTTGAACCGTGGGCAGGTTGTCCTGACGCTGCCAGCCTTTGAAGGGCTGGCCGTTATACTCGATCTTGAAGGCGTAGCGCGGCATCCTTTGCAGGTATCGCGGAGGCGCGCGGTTGCCAAGGCCCTACACATGCGGCGACCCCGCCCCTATGTTGGCTGGAACGGCGCGAGGGGCGGATTTGATACTATACGACATCGTGGATGGCATCGGGCGCTCGGTCGAGGGGGCCACGCAATCTGTCACCGGCATTTTCGAGCCGACGATCCGTCTGGGCGTCACCGGACTGAGCCGCGCGGGCAAGACGGTGTTCATCACTTCTCTGGTCGCCAACCTGATGGACCGTGCGCGGATGGGGCAGCTGAAGGCGGCCTCGACCGGGGCGATCCAGACGGCCTATCTGCATCCGCAGCCGGACGACACGATCGCGCGGTTCGACTTCGAAAGCCACCTGGCCGACCTCACCGGAGCCGAACCCAAATGGCCTCATTCCACCCGCACGATCTCGGAGCTGCGCTTGTCCCTGCGGGTTCAGCCCTCCGGATTGGTGGGGATGGTTTCGGGGCCGAAAACGGTGCATCTCGATATCGTCGACTACCCGGGCGAATGGCTGCTGGACCTCGGTTTGATGGACAAAAGCTACGCCGAATGGTCGGCGGAGACGCTGGCGCGCGCGCAAGCGCGACAAGCGGGGGCCGCGTATCTTGCGGCCTTGGGCGTGGTGGACCCTTCTGCGAAGCTGGATGAGCCAACCGCGCAGCGACTGGCCGCCGATTTCACGGCCTATCTGCACGCCATCCGCGCGGAAGGTTTTTCGGATTGCACGCCGGGGCGGTTCCTGTTGCCCGGCGAGTTGGATGGCTCGCCTGTCCTGACTTTCGCGCCGTTACCACAGGTCGAGCGCCCGTCGCGCGGATCGCTGTGGCGGGAGTTCGAGCGGCGCTACGAGGCCTACAAATCCAAGGTGGTCAAACCGTTTTTTCGCGATCATTTCTCGCGCATCGACCGCCAGATCGTGTTGGTCGACGCGCTGGGCGCGATCCATGCCGGGCCACAGGCGGTGGATGATTTGCGGCAATCCATGGTGGACATCCTGGGTGCTTTTCGCCCCGGACCGAATGCGTGGCTGAGCCAGATTCTGTTCGGTAAGCGGGTCGAGAAAATTCTGTTTGCCGCCACCAAGGCCGACCATCTGCACCATTCGCAACATGCCCGACTGACCGCGATCATGGAGGCGCTGCTACGCGATGCAAAGGACCGGGCGGAGTTCGCGGGTGCTGCGACCGGGGCCATGTCCATCGCCGCTGTCCGCGCCACGGTGGAGGATCACCTGCAAGGGCTCGACGTCGTGCGCGGCGCGCGGCTCAGCGACGGCAAGCAGGCCGCGCTCTATCCCGGGGAGCTGCCGTCGGACCCGTCCAAGATCATCGGCGCGGCGCGGGACGCGGCCGAAAAATGGCTCGATGCCGAGTATTCGGTGATGAATTTCGCGCCCGCCAAACTCGACCTCGCCCCGGGCGAGGGGCCGCCGCATATCCGTCTTGACCGCGCGGCGGAATTTCTGATCGGAGATCGCCTGAGATGAGCAAACGCCCCGTCGTCATCGAGTTGGACGCTCCGCCGGAACAGACCCCCGCGACCGCTCCGCCGCTGCCCGAAGAGCGCCCGCAGGGGCGCGCCATGCAATCCGTCGCGGCCGTGGTGACGCGCAAGCCCTCGCGGCTGGCCCGTTTTTTCTGGTCGTCGCTGCTGGCACTTGTCGGGTTCGTGACCAGTGTGGCGGCATGGGACTTTGTGACCGGGCTGATCGAGCGCAGCCCGATCCTTGGTACGATCGCTGTTTGCTTGACCGGCCTGTTTGTCTTTGCGCTGCTGCTTGTGGCGGGCAAGGAGTGGCTCGCCCTTGGACGGCTCAAGAAGATCGACGGGCTGCGGGCGGAGGCCGAAGCGGCGCTTGCGGGGCAAGACCTGAAGGCCGCGCGCGCGGTGCGCGCCCGCATGATGACGCTTTACGCCAACCGTCCCGAACTTGAAGCCGGTCGCGCGGCGCTTTTGGCGCGCGAGGGCGACAGCTTTGATGCGGACGCGGTTTTTGCCGCGGCGGAGGCGCATTTGCTGATCCCGCTCGACGCGCAAGCCATGCGGGAGGTCGAGGCGGCTGCGCGCCAGGTGGCAACCGTCACAGCGATCGTGCCGCTGGCCTTGGCCGATCTGATCGCGGCGCTGACGGCTAACCTGCGCATGATCCGGCGGGTCGCGGAAATCTATGGTGGCCGCTCCGGCACTCTGGGCAGTTGGCGGCTGACCCGCGCGGTGCTGACGCATCTGGTGGCGACGGGCGCGGTGGCCGTAGGCGACGATCTTGTGGGCTCGATTGCGGGCGGTGGGATTTTGTCGCGGGTGTCCCGCAGATTTGGTGAGGGCATCATCAACGGGGCGCTCACCGCGCGCGTGGGCGTCGCGGCAATGGATGTGTGCCGCCCTCTGCCCTATGTCTCGACAGATCGTCCCTCGGTGACGGGGATGGTGCGCCGCGCCATGACCGGGCTGTTCCCGGGCCAGAAGGAGTAGACCACATGGAAAGACTTGCCCCCGACCTCAGCCAGATGGTGCGCACGCCGCTCCATGACAGTCACGTCACGGCCCTGCGCCGGGCCGGGTCGGAGCGCCGCTACGGCGCGGGCGAGATCGTGATGGATGTGGGCGAGCCGATGGACCGGTTCATTTACCTCGTCGATGGCGAAATAGAGCTGATGGACCCCTATACCCGCGAACGCAAAGGCAAGTTTTCGCTCGGGCCCACGCAATTTGTGGGCGAAATCGCCTTTTTGTCGGGTGGCGTGTCGTCGCTGCCAATGCGGGCGGCGCAGGACAGCCTGTGTATCGAGGTCGAGCGCGAGACGATGCTGCGGCTGATGTCGGAAATCCCGGAGATGAGCGATATCATCATCACTGTCTTTGCCGCGCGTCGCAGGCGTCAGGTGGAGGACAGCGACACCTCGCTGAAGCTGATTGGCGCCGATGTGGACCGCAATATCCGGAAGATCGTGGATTTCGCCGCGCGCAACAAAATTCCCTACCAGACCCATGACCTTGGCACGCCGGAAGCCAAGGCCGAGGCGGAGGCGTGCTCGGTCGATCTTGCCCGCCCTTTGGTGGTCTTTGGCGCGAACCGGGTGATTGAGGAGCCGACGCCCGCAAAGCTGGCCGAGATGCTGGGGCTTGGCATTCAGGTGGACCATGACGAGGTGGTCGATGTGCTGATCGTGGGCGGCGGCCCCGCGGGCGTTGCGGCAGCGGTCTATGCGGGCGCAGAAGGTCTGTCGGCACTGGTGGTCGAGGATGTGGCCGTCGGCGGGCAGGCGGGCACCTCGTCGCGAATCGAGAACTACATGGGCTTTCCCACGGGAATTTCAGGGGCGGACTTGGTCTGGCGCGGCGAGGTGCAGGCGATGAAATTCGGCACGCGCTTCGCGATGCCGTGCCGGGTGACCGGGCTGGAGCGCAAGGAGGACGGTTTGTTCTGCGCGACGCTCGACAATGGCGTCGAGGTCTGCGCACGTGCCGTGGTGGTCGCGACTGGCGTGCAGTACCGCCGCCTGCCGCTGGACCGGCTTGAAGAGCTGGAAGGCGCGGGCATCTACTATGCCGCGACCGAGCTGGAGGCACGCTATTGCCGCGACACAGAGGTCGTGATCGTCGGCGGCGGCAATTCCGCCGGGCAGGCGGCGATGCATCTGTGCCGCACGGCCAAACATGTGCATTTGCTCGTGCGCGGGCCGTCCCTGGCCGCATCGATGTCGGATTATCTGCTCAGCCGGCTCGAGGCCGATCCGTCGATCACCATCCACTACCATACGCAGCTGAAAGAGCTGCGCGGGGAGGAGGCGTTGGAGCAGGTGGTGATCCGCGACGGTGCCTCCGGCATGGATTGGGAGCTGAACGCCAAGGCGGTGTTCGTCATGGTTGGTGCTGCGCCCAATACAGAGTGGCTGTCCGGCCTCGTCGATCTTGATGACAAGGGCTTCGTGTGCACCGGCGAGCCCATCGGCGCGCCATCGGCCTATGAGACCTCGACGCCGGGTATTTTCGCAGTGGGCGATGTCCGCGCCGCGTCGGTCAAGCGGGTGGCGTCGGCGGTGGGCGAAGGCTCGGTCGTGATCTCCAAAGTGTGGGAACACGTGAACGGTTGAGAGTGCGGAATTTCCGTATTTTTGGAACAAAGAAAGGGGGCGATGTGGGCCTAGTCTCGCGGCGTCAGGGACGCCATGGGCGGGATCATGTCGCCGCGCACGAGGCGGGTCAGGACGCGGGAGGCGGGCCAGGTCTGGCTGACTGGAAAGAGGATGCGGTCGCGCAGGATCGGAAGCCAGCGGCTGTCGGATTGGTATTGCGGCGTGAACGCCCAAGACATCGCCTGATAGATGCGCACATGCCAGCGGCGGGCTGAGGCGTAGGCGGGCAATGCCTCGTCCAAGGGGTGTTGTGCGACGGCGCGGGCCAAGGCGGACGCGTCCAGCAGGGCCATATTGGCCCCTTGGCCCAGCTGTGGGCTGGCCTTGTGTGCGGCGTCGCCGATGATTGCAAGGCCGTCGTCGAAGGGTTTGCGCAGCGTGCCATGGGCGTAGCGGGCCATGGTCATTTGGTCGTGATCCGTGATGCCTTCGAGAAAGGGCGCGACCTCGGGCCAAAGGGTGATGGCCTCGGTTTTCCAGACCTCGAGTGGTTGCGCGCGCCACGCAGTGTGGCTGTCGCGCGGGAGCGACCAGAAGACCGCGGCCTGCGGGTCTGGTTGACCCGGCAATTGACCGATGGGCAGCACCCCGATCATCCGGTCCGCGCGCCGGTAGCTTTGGCGCAGCTCATCGATCGGCAGGGTCGTCCCCTGGGGCCACGGCACAGTGCCCCAGATCGCGCCATATGGCAGGGGCGTGGCCGTGATGGGCGAGAGCGGCGATGACGCGCCCGCCGCGTCGATGATCAGGTCGAACGGACCGTCGCGCGTGCCGTTGGCGAAGGCCAGGTGCTGTCCCTGCCGCCCGGTGATCTCATGCGAGTGCGCGAGCGTCACGCCCGCGGCGTGTGCGGCGTCGAGAATAGCGTCGAACAGCGTCGCGCGGTGAATGGCCAGGCCGCGATTCGGCCCGTCCGGGTCGTGATCGTAGAGCACGTCGAGGACCGAGCGGCCACCTTCGATCTCGTGGCCGTACATGCGGCGGATGAAGTTGCCTCGGGCGGCAGCGGCGTCAAAGGCACCGATCTCCGACAGCACCTGTTGCCCCACGGGCTGGATCACGAGGCCGGAGCCTACCGGCCGGGGTGCCGCGAACCGGTCGAATACGGTGACCTTGTGCCCCTGGGCGGCCAGCAGCGCACCGGCGGTCAGGCCGCCGATCCCGGCGCCCGCGATTGCGATGTCGTATCTCATGGCTCAACTCTTCGCCCGGTCGTCCGACACGGACCATGCGGTATTTCGCCCGCCCCCCACTGGACGTTTGCGCGCGGGCGGGGCTATAAGCACGCCATGATGATGCTGAGCCTCATTCACCGAATTATATCCCCGGCGCTCTGAGACAGATGAGACGCCGGGCCAAGGTGCATGACGTTGCTCGCACCGCCCTCTCCCTATTCGTGAAATTCGCTGACAAAGGACGCCAGATATGTGCGCCGACACGACCGAGACCGTATCCTACAAGGACACGCTGAACCTTCCCCGAACCGACTTCCCGATGCGCGCGGGCCTGCCAAAGCGCGAGCCCGGCTGGCTGGAGCGCTGGGCGCGGATCGGGGTCTACCAGAAGCTGCGCGAGAAGGCCCGCGCTGAGACGCGCGAGCCCTTCACCCTGCATGACGGCCCGCCCTATGCCAACGGGCATCTGCATATCGGCCACGCGCTGAACAAGACGATCAAGGACATGATCGTGCGCTCGCACCAGATGATGGGCTTTGATGCGCGCTACATTCCGGGCTGGGACTGCCACGGGCTGCCCATTGAGTGGAAGATCGAGGAGAAATACCGCCAGAAAGGCCGCGACAAGGACGCGGTCGATATTGTCGAGTTCCGTCAGGAATGCCGCGAGTTTGCTGCCGGATGGGTCGATATCCAGCGCGAAGAGTTCAAGCGCCTTGGCGTCACCGGCAACTGGGAGAACCCCTATCTGACGATGGACTTCCACGCCGAGCGTGTCATCGCCGAGGAGTTCCAGAAATTCCTGATGACCGGCACGCTCTACCAAGGCTCCAAACCGGTGATGTGGTCGCCGGTGGAGAAGACCGCATTGGCCGAGGCCGAGGTCGAGTATCACGACCATGTCTCGCACACGATCTGGGTGAAGTTCCCCATCGTGGCGGTCAACGGCTCGGAAGAGCTAGTGCGCGAGCTGACCGGCGGCGACGCGTCGAAATCCGGCGCTGTTGCGCAGGAGCTTGGCTCCGATTTCGCCAATACCAATGTTGTGATCTGGACAACGACGCCGTGGACCATCCCCCAGAACCGGGCGGTGTGTTACGGGCCGAAGATCGGCTACGGGCTGTACCGGGTGACCGAAGCGGCCCAAGACAACTGGGCCAAGACCGGCGAGAAATACCTGATGGCCGACGCGTTGGCCGAAAGCATCTTCGCGCAGGCCCGGGTCGAGGCCTATGAGCGCGTGCGCGACGTCACGCCCCTGATGCTGGACGCGCTGACCATGAAGCACCCGCTGCGCGGCGTGCCGGGGGGCGAGGGCGAGTGGGATTACGACGTGCCGATGTTGCCGGGCGATCACGTGACCGATGACGCGGGCACGGGCTTTGTGCACACCGCACCGTCCCATGGTGATGACGACTACCAGATCGGCGTGAAGTTTGATCTGCCGATGACGTATAATGTGCTGGAGGATGGCTCTTACCGCGCCGACCTGCCGCTGTTTGGCGGCAAGCGCATCCTCAAGCCCAACGGCAAGGAGGGCGATGCCAACAAGGCGGTGATCGACGTGCTGGCATCGGGCAACCTGCTGATGGCGCGTGGCAAGCTGACCCACAGCTACCCACATTCCTGGCGCTCAAAGGCACCGCTGATCTTCCGCAACACGCCGCAGTGGTTCGCGGCCATCGACAAGCCGGTGGGTGACGGCCAAGACATGCACGGCAAGACAATCCGCGAGCGGGCGCTGACCGAGATTGACAACGTGAAATGGACGCCGCAATCGGGGCGCAACCGCCTGCATTCGATGATGGAGGCGCGGCCCGACTGGGTTCTGTCCCGCCAGCGCGCCTGGGGCGTGCCGCTGACATGTTTCACCAAGAACGGCACCCGTCCCGATGATGCCGAGTTCCTGCTGCGCAACGAAGAGGTGAACGCCCGCATTCTGGAGGCGTTTGAGGCGGAAGGCGCGGATGCCTGGTACAAGGACGGTGCGAAAGAGCGGTTCCTGAGTGGCATCGTGAATTCCGACGACTACACCCAAGTGATGGATATTTTGGACGTGTGGTTCGACTCCGGCTCGACCCATGCGTTCACATTGCGCGACCGCGAGGACGGCACCGAGGACGGCATCGCCGACGTTTATATGGAAGGCACCGATCAGCACCGCGGGTGGTTCCACTCGTCCCTGCTGCAATCGGTTGGCACCACGGGTCGCGCGCCGTATCGGCAGGTGGTCACCCACGGCTTCACGCTGGATGAGAAGGGCATGAAGATGTCCAAATCGGTGGGCAACACCATCGTTCCGGAAGAGGTGATCAAGCAATACGGCGCCGATATCCTGCGCCTTTGGGTGGCGCAGACGGACTTTACCGTCGATCAGCGGATCGGGCCGGAAATCCTTAAGGGCGTCGCCGACAGCTACCGCCGCTTGCGCAACACGATGCGCTTTATGCTGGGCTCTTTGGCGGATTTCTCGGACGCAGATCGCACCGATCCGGCGGACATGCCAGAGCTGGAGCGCTGGGTGCTGCACCGTCTGTCCGAGCTCGACGAGGTGGTCCGCGACGGCTATGCGAAGTTCGACTTCCAGGGCGTGTTCCAGGCGATCTTCACCTTTGCGACGCTGGACCTGTCGGCCTTCTATTTCGACATCCGCAAGGACGCTTTGTATTGCGACGGCGATACGGCGCGGCGACGGGCGGCGCGCACGGTGCTCGACATTCTGTTCCACCGGCTGACGACGTGGCTGGCACCGATCCTGGTGTTCACCTGCGAGGAGATCTGGCTGGAGCGCTACCCGGGCGATGACAGCTCGGTCCATCTGGTCGACATCCCCGAGACGCCTGCCGATTGGCGCGATGCTGCTCTGGCCGAGAAATGGTCCACCGTGCGCCGCGTGCGCCGGGTTGTCACCGGCGCGTTGGAAGTCGAGCGCACCAACAAGGTCATCGGCTCCTCGCTGGAGGCCGCGCCAACGGTCTTTGTCGGGGCGGACGTGGCCGAGGTGCTGGGCACCGTCAGTTTCGACGACATGTGCATCACCTCCGATATCGCGGTCTCGACCGAAGATGCGCCTGCGGGTGCGTTCACCATCGAGGATGTCGAAGGCATCGCCGTGAGCTTTGCCAAGGCGGACGGTGAGAAATGCCAGCGCTGCTGGAAGATCCTGCCCGATGTCGGTACCCATGCGCACCCCGGCGTCTGTGGACGCTGCGATGATGCCCTCGGATGAGGACATAGAAAACGCGATCCGGGACCTCGCCCACCGGCGGGGTCTCGGCAAGACATTTTGCCCGTCGGAGGTGGCCCGCGCGGTGGCGTCCGACTGGCGCCCCGTGATGGACGACGTGCGCCGGATAGCGTCAGGGATGGACGGGATCGCGGCCACCCAAAAAGGCGAAACGGTTGATCCGGTGACCGCCAAGGGCCCGATCCGGCTGGGTCTTTTATGAGACGCGCGTCCCTCGCGTCACCTGTTGGCCCGCTGACACTTACAGAGGAAGACGGAGCGATCGCATCGCTTGATTGGGATGCGTCCGGAGGTGAGCCTGAGAGCGATCTTCTGCGCGGCGCGGTTGCCCAGATGCAGGACTATTTCGCGGGCAAGCGTTTAGAATTCGACTTGCCATTGCGCCCGCGCGGCTCTGCGTTTCAACAGGATTTCTACCAAGCCCTGCGCGCCATTCCCTACGGGGAGACGCGCACCTATGGCGAACTTGCCGGCGAGCTTGGTGTCTCCGCGCAGGCCATCGGGCAAGCCTGCGGCGCAAACCCGATTGCAATCTTGATCCCGTGCCACCGCGTTCTCGCCGCCAGCGGGCTTGGCGGATTTTCGGGCCGGGGCGGGGTCGAAGCGAAGGTGGCGCTTTTGAAACTGGAGGGGGCGGCAGGTCTGCTGCTTTAGCCGTCCCGCCCGTACAGAACCTGTTGCGCAATCCCGGCGAACAGCAAGTAGATCGAGCTTAGAACCAGACCCCAATGCGCCCAGCTTTGCGGATCGAAATTGACCCAAGCGGCCCATCCCGCAAAGAAGGTCCATGCCAGCGCGGTCGGCAGTGTGACCATCCGCCACCGCTCCGTGCGCACGGGATGGACGAATTTCAGCGGAAAGAACATGGCGACGGCCAATGCCGTGATAAGCACAAGGATGATCCAGAAGTTCGGCTCCAACGCGAAGACCACGATCGCTACCATGTTCCAGCAACCGGGGAAGCCGGAGAAGGAATTATCCTTTGTTTTCATCCGCGTATCCGCGAAATAGAGCGCGGAGGTGAAGGTGATCACGATGATGACAAACCACCCGGTCCATCCTTCGAAGAGGCCGGATTTGAACAGCGCGAAGGCCGGGATGAAGACGTAAGTCAGGTAGTCGATGATCAGGTCGAGCAGCACGCCGTCGAATTGCGGCGCGTATTCCTTGACATGGTACTTTCGCGCGAGCGGGCCATCGATCCCGTCCACGCCAAAGGCGACCACAAGCCATAAGAACATCAGTGCCCATTTGCCATCAATCGCAGCCAGCATCGCAAGCATTGCGAAAACGGCCCCGGTGGCGGTGAGCAAATGGACGGAGAGGGCCTTGAACTGCGGTGTCATGAATCCGTCATGGCCCAAATGTTTTTCGGATGCAAAGAGAAATGGTTCCGCGCCAAAGCGGCGTCCTTGGGATCACCTTGGCTCGCCGCAACGGCCGCGCAAACCCACACCTGCGCGAAAAACAATCGCGCGGCATTTCGCGTTGAGCGTGTTCAATGGGTCTAATGGGCGGCGTGCTGATGCGACCCGCGTGCCAAATGCAGTCCATTCTCGACGATCTGGGCGAGCTCTGGCGTGTCGGTTGCCAGCTTCTCTTTCCAGTCAGGACGAGTGCCGCGCGCCCAGGGCATGGTGACCTTGGTCGTGGCGCTTTCTTCGAGAACCCATGTCATCCAGCGGCTGTTCTTGCCCATATTCCTGCTCCGTTCTGCTTAACTGGGGCGCCGCTACTTTACTGCTGCCTTCCGGCCCCGTTTGGTGAATTCGTGTCCCGCTTTGGGACAGGGTTAATCCACCACGCCATTGGGGCGTCAGAATGGCTTTGAGAGATTTTCTTCAGATTTCTCTGAAGGCGATTGTGGCGCAGCACCACGCAGACCGACAGCAGCGTGAAAGCCAACAATTCCAGCGCGTATGTATGCAAAATGTCCATACCACGAGTCGTAGAGCAAAAGATTTAAGGCGGGATTAAGGCGCGTCACCGCCCCGTTATCGTCACGATTTGCGAAACAATAAGCGAGGTTACAGCCGAATTGTTGCGATCAAGCGCCCGTAGTCGGCCTCTTTTTCGTGGACACTACGGCGATAGGAGTAGAACCGGTCGGGTTCGGAATAGGTACAGTGTCGCGTCCACTCGGCCTCGATCCCTGCTTCGCGCAACCGGTGCAGACCGTAGCCCGGAAGGTCGAATTGCACGCGGTCGCCCGCGCCGTCAGCAAAGAAGCGCGCGCTGTCCGGGTCCTCGTCAAGAAATCGCTCCATGTAATCCGGTCCGACCTCGTAGGCGCGTTGCGAGATGCAGGGGCCGATCACTGCCCGGATGCGGTCGCGCGCGGCGCCAAGGCCGATCATCGCATTGACCGTGTTCTCGAGCACGCCGCCAAGCGCGCCGCCCCAGCCTGCATGGGCCGCCCCGATCACGCCCGCATCCGCATCCGCGAAAAGCACCGGCTGGCAATCAGCCGTCAGGATGCCAAGGGCTACGCCCGGCGTCGCGGTGACCAGACCGTCCGCTTTCGGCTTTTCCGACAACGGGCGGTCGACCACCACCACATCGGCGGAGTGGCATTGATGCACGGACACCAGGTGAGTGTCGGGGACCTCCATCGCCTCTGCGACCCGGGCGCGGTTGGTCATCACCGCCTCGCGCTGGTCGGACGATCCTGCGCCGCAGTTCAGCCCCTTGAAGATCCCCGAGGACGCCCCCCCACGGCGTGTAAAGAAGCCATGCCGCAAAGGGGCAAGGCTATCATGGGTCAGGATCTCCAGCGTCATGTCGGGCTCGCGGGGTCAAAGCCAGGCGGCAAGGGCGCGCCGGGCGGGGTAAAGGCGATCGCTTTGAACAGCGTCCCCATTTCCGCCGGGTGCGTCAAGCGGCGATGGGCCGCGATATGGTTTTCGAGCGCTGCGCCGGTCAGGTTTCGCGCGAGCGCCTGCGCGCGCGCCGTGATGCCAAGCCGCTCCAGCAGCACACCTTGAGGGGTCAGGCCCGAGTGCTGCAGGTCGGGCAATGTCAGTGCTTCGAACTCGACGTGGGCGGTCAGGTCGGCTTCACCCGGCTCTGCGAGCGGGTCTACCTTTTGGTGTCCCTTGACGGCTTGAAACGTGTCGCCTGTCACCCGCCAATCGCCGTAGTCGATCACGATCAGGGCACCATTGCGGCCAATGCGCGGCGCAAGCGCCTCCATCACGGCCGCCGCTGTGGGGCAATGCGCCACCATATCTCCGGGCGCGGTATCCTCCAGCCGGTGGGCTAGGGCGTCCACCGCAGCGGGAGGGGTCAGACCGAAGATCAGCGCCTCGTCCTTGCGCCCGATGCGGCGCTCGCACCAGCCATCATCGGCGCGCAGGAACTGGCGCACGGGCAGCGCGTCAAAAAACTCGTTGGCCAGAATAAGCGCGGGGCCGTCCGGCAAGGCATCAGCGCTTTCGACCCACGAGACATCCGCGCCATTAAGCGTCTCGCGTTGCACGGCGCGTAGATGAGCGCTGGCTTCCACCAGAACGACGCGGCGCGGAAAGCCCGGCACACCCGCCGTCGCCCGCAGGACATCACGCATGAGCGTGCCGCGGCCCGGGCCAAGCTCCGCCAGGTAGCAATCGGGTCGGCCCTGATCCATCCACGCCTGCGCAAGGCACAGCCCCAAGAGCTCGCCGAACATCTGGCTGACCTCCGGTGCGGTGATGAAGTCACCCGAGCTGCCGAACGGGTCGCGGGTCGCGTAATAGCCATGCCCGGGCGACAGCAGGCAAAGGTTCATGTAGTCGGCCACGCTGATCGGGCCGTCGAGCTCGATCTGGCGCAGGATCTGCGTGCGCAGGCTCATGTCTTGATGCGGGCGCGCCAGATCATCCAGAGCCCCAAGAGGATCATCGGCGTCGACAGGATCTGCCCCATGGTCAACCCGTAGCCGGAGACCTCGAAGGCGAGGCCCAGCAGGTTGTCGTCGGAGACAAACTGCGCATCGGGCTGGCGGAAGAATTCGACAAAGAACCGCGCCGCCCCGTAGCCGATCAGGAACACGCCGATCATCGCGCCGGGGCGCATCAGCCAACCGCGCCGATAGGCGAGCCAAAGCATGACACCGCCAAGCACCAGGCCCTCGAGCCCCGCCTCGTAAAGCTGCGAGGGGTGGCGGGTGCAGATGCCCTCGACGCCCGGGCAATCCTGCGCGGCGCTGCCCGGAAAGGCGAAGGCCCAAGGCACGTCCGTGGGGCGGCCCCAAAGCTCTGCATTGATGAAGTTGGCAACCCGGCCCAAGAATAGCCCGGGCGGTGCGGAGATCGCGACCGCGTCGCCCACCCGCAGCATCGGCAGCGCGTGGCGGCGGCAGTAGATCATCGCGGCGATGACCACGCCAAGAAAGCCGCCATGGAAGGACATACCGCCCTCCCAGACCTTCAGGATATCGGTAGGGTTCGCGAGGTAATACTCGGGCTG
Source organism: Litoreibacter ponti (assembly GCF_003054285.1). Taxonomy (NCBI): domain Bacteria; kingdom Pseudomonadati; phylum Pseudomonadota; class Alphaproteobacteria; order Rhodobacterales; family Roseobacteraceae; genus Litoreibacter; species Litoreibacter ponti. The sequence continues at coordinate 369,054 of NZ_QBKS01000002.1, read as the reverse complement.
GTAGAACAGCACGAAGCCCAGACGCCCGCCAAAGACCACGCCGATGATGATCCAGGTCAGTAGATCCTCCGGCTGGTCAGGCTTCATCGGCGCGCCATAGGTCCCCCACAGCGCAGGGCGCTTCATCAGCCCCACAACGATCCGCCACGCGATCACCAGCCCCGCGATATAGGCCAGCGCGTACCAGCGAAGGGCGAAGGTGAACGTGCCGATCTCGATGCTGAAGATCTCGGGCGAGACGTCGGGAAAGGGCAGGGCTGCGATCATGTTGGCGTGGTGCGACGCCGCGCTCGCGATGTCAACCTTGCGCAGCGTGGCGGAGCGACCCATATATATGGCAACACGAAGGAGTGATCCCATGCAGACCCGCAACAAGTTTTTCGACGACATGTCGCAGCTCGCCACCAACGCGATGGGCGTGGCACAGGGCGCCAAGACCGAGGCCGAGAACGCCATGAAGGGCATGCTCGATCGCTGGCTCGCGGACCGCGATTTCGTGACCCGCGACGAGTTCGAGGCCGTCCGCCTGATGGCCCAGAAGGCGCGTGAAGAGAACGAGGCGCTGAAATCCCGGCTCGACGCGCTGGAGCGCAAGAAGAAGTCCTGACCGATGCGCGCGCCGACCCTGAGGGTGGCGCGTCCCACCGAAAATATCGCGAATTTGCTGCCGTTTTACCGGGACGGCCTCGGCCTGTCGGTGTTGTACGAATTCCGCGACCATGACGGATTTGACGGTGTCATGCTGGGCAATCCCGGCGCGCCCTATCACTTCGAGTTCACACGGGCCGCGGAGCACCGGGTCGGGCGCGCGCCCAGTCAAGACAATCTGTTGGTGTTCTACCTGCCGGAGCGTCCCGTCTGGCAGGCTCAGGTCGACCAAATGCGGTCTGCGGGCTTTGCGCCTGTGGCTTCCCTCAACCCCTACTGGGACAGGGACGGCCTGACCTTCGAGGACCCGGATGGTTACCGCATCGTATTCCAAAACGCCGCGTGGGGCTAAGCTGCTGGTCGGAATCGGCGCATTGTCTTCAGGGCCGTGTCGTCTCGACAGGAACTGAAAGCACGATTGGCTTCGCGCCTACCTATCGGCTATGCGGAGAACGTATTTTTGTCTCGGCCTTCGCAGACCTGATAGAAGAGTCCGAGACTCTTTGGGATTGATAACGGCGAACAGAACCAATTGACCGAACGAAAATTCAATCTCGTACTCTCGATGGCAGCGTGCTTTGTCGCAGTAGAAACTGGCGCGTTGGTTGTTTGTCAGGGGATCATGCTTCTCGACAGTGGCCTATCTTCGATTTTGGAGGGGTTTGCTATTTGGGTGGTCGCGCAACCGATCATCCTGCTCGTCGCTTTGTTCGCAATGCCGGCTGGCGCGCTGCTGCGCATGGTTTTGGGGCTGGCATTCGAGCGTCCGCGGGCCGTCGCGCTGATATCCGGGGCTTTTATTGGTCTTTGCGGCTCTGTGTTTGTTTTATTCTCAACCGAAGACGGATGGTCTGCTTGGCTGCAAGTCATATCCGTCGGATTGCTTGCGGGGATCTTCGGTGGATGGACATGGTGGCGGATCGAGAAACCGTTCCTTGATCGCTAGAAGCCGCCCAACACGTCCTAGGTTTTTATCCAAGCTGCCGTTTGCGACTCTGCGGCGAAGGGCAGATCAGAGATGGGAAATCTAAGAGCACACTCAATCTCTTCCTTTCGCGCACAATGGCCTAAAAGATCAGGAACAGGACGAGCATCAGGACGACGTAGGTCAGGCAAAGTGCGGTCATGAACAGGGGGCGAGCCATGTAGGTCAGACGGCCGTAGCGGCCCACGACGTCCTCGACCTCGTCGCGGCTCAGGCCGTACCGCATCGAGCGCAAGGTCAGGGCGGAGGCCTCGCGCGCCAGCTCGCCGGTGCCCCGGTGCCACAGCAGCACCGCCATCACATCCGAGGCCAGCGAGAGCGGCCACGCCACCACCGACACCACGGCGCGAACCCAGCGGCCGAGCTTTTTGAGGGGCATTCGGGTGCCGCGCTGCACGAGCCCCGCATACTCGAACCCCCATTCGCTGAAGGCGCGCTCGACGACGCCGAAGAGCAGATAGAAGACGAAGGCCGCCTGCCAGCTTGCAGAGACCGCGCGCGGGACCAGCGCAAAGAGCGCAGATTGGGCCGTCAGGTAGCCGTCGATGACCATGCGTGGAAGACCCGTCAGCGACAGCCCGAAGCCCGTCACCAATAGCGCGGTGAGGGCGATAAGCGACAGGAGCCAGCAGAAGAATTTCACGAGCGCCATCTGGGTCACCAGATCTTGGTGTAGAGCGAGACGATCTCCTCGGCGCTTGGCACGCGGGGATTGTTTTGCGGGGAGCCAGAGGCCAACGCCTGCTCGGCCATCAGCGGCAGCGTGTCGAAATACGCGGTCTCTTCAAGCCCCTGCGCCGAAGGGCTGGGCACTTTGAGATCGTCGTTCAGCCGCCGCAGACCCTCCACCAGCTTGGCGCAGGCGGTGGCGTCGCTGTCGGTGTCGCCTGCCATCTCCATCACGCGGGCGCAGGTCGCGTATCGAGCCTGTGCGTGATCGACCGAGAAGGCGGTAACCTCTGGCAGCAGCATCGCGTTGGACAGTCCGTGGGCCACGTGGAAATGAGCGCCGATGGGGCGGCTCATGCCATGGACCAGCGCGACGGAAGCGTTGGAAAACGCCATCCCCGCCTGGCTTGCGGCTAGCATCAGGGCCTCGCGCGCCTCGGCATGGTCCGGCTCGGCGCAGGCGTGTCGTACATGGCGCGCAATCAGCGGCATGGCGGAGAGCGCGAAGGTGTCGGTATAGGCGAAGGCCTTCTTCGACACATAGGCCTCGATCGCGTGGGTCAGGCTGTCTACCGCCGTATCCGCCGTGATACGCGCGGGCTTTGTCACGGTGAATTCCCAGTCGATCAGTGCTGCGGTGGCGACGCAGGCGAGGCCGGACAGGTTGTATTTCTCCACCCGCTTGGTGTCGGTAATTACGCACCAGCGGGTCAGCTCTGACCCGGTGCCGCCCGTTGTCGGGATCGCAATGACAGGCGGGCCGCAACGGTCGATCTGTGTGGGCGCCTTGTAGTCGCGCACATGGCCCGGATTGACCGACATGAAGGATACCGCCTTGGCCGCATCCAGCGCCGAGCCGCCGCCGAGGCCAATCACGCAGTCGAAATCTTCCGCCCTCAAGGCCTGCAACCCTGCATCGAGGCAGGTGTCCGTCGGATCCTCCACCACGCCATCGAAGATCGAATAGCGCATTCCCGCAGCGTCAAGCGTGTCCGTCACCCGGGCCACGTGGCCTAGCCCGACCAGGGTCTTGTCTGTCACGATCAACGGGTGGGACAGCCCCAATTGGCCTAAAACATCGGCAGTTTCCGCCGCCACTCCGCCACCGATCCGGATGATCCGGGGCGATTGCACCCGTCCTATGGTCATGCTGGCCTCCCCGCTTGCAAACCCTTCGGGCCACACCATACTGTCTGCCAGTCAATGACAACAGGGAACCTGACCGATGTTGAAATACGCTGCCCTCACCCTTGCCGCCTTCACCGCCACTGCCGCGCTTGCGGACGGGCATCTGCCCGATTTGGAGGGGCGCGAGGTGGTGTTTGTGACCGAAAACGCCTACCCGCCGCTGCAATTCATCGAGCCCGGGACCGGCAATCCCATCGGCTGGGAATACGACGCGGTGGCCGAGATCGCGGAGCGGATCAACATCACCGTCGTATACGAGAACACCAGCTGGGACGCGATGATCCCCGCCGTCTCTGAGGCGCAGTATGATGTCGGCATGACCGGCATCACCATCCGCGAGGACCGCAAGGAGAAGGTCGATTTCTCCGATAAATACATGACCAGCCAGATGCTGATGATGGTGCGCGGAGACGAGGCGCGCTTCAGCGATGCGGCGAGCTTTGCGGCGGACGATGGGCTGCTGATGGCCGCCCAACCCGGCACCACGCCCTTCTATGTCGGCGTCTATGATGTGCTTGACGGCAACGAAGAAAACCCGCGCATTGTCAAGTTCGAGACCTTCGGGGCAGGCGTTCAGGCCCTGCGCACGGGCGACGTTGATCTGGTTCTGACCGACAGCACCGCGGGCGAGGGCTATGTGCGTGCGTCCGACGGGGCGCTGAAGATCGTGGGCGAGCCGCTCGGGACCGAGGATTTCGGCTTCATCTTCCCCAAAGGCTCCGATCTGGTCGCGCCGATCAACGCCGCCATCGCCGCGATGGAGGCGGACGGCACGCTTGAGGCGCTCAACAAGAAGTGGTTCCTCGACTACAAGCTCGGCGGCTAATCCTTGCTGGGCCCCGCCCGCGACGAGAGCGGCGATTTCCCCTACTGGCTGGTGCTTTTGGGGGGCGTCGTGCTGTGGCTCGGCTACCAAGTGGTGGCCGACGATCTGTATTCGCAGGTCCTCGGCACCCTGTCCAAAGGCATCCAGATCACCGTCATCGTGACGCTGGTGGGCTTCGCGCTTGCCGCCTCGCTGGGGCTAATCCTCGCGCTGATGTCGCTGTCGCGCAGCCTGATCGCGCGGCAGATTGCCCGGCTATATATTGAGGTCATTCGCGGCATCCCGATCATCGTGCTGCTGCTCTACACGGCCTTCGTGGTGGCCCCCGGCCTGATCGCTGGGATCAACTGGGCGCTGGAGCCGTTTGGCGCGGACCCTTGGCGAACCCGCGACTTTCCGCTGCTCTGGCGGGCGACGCTGGCGCTGGCGATTGGCTATTCCGCCTTCATCGCAGAGGTCTTTCGCGCCGGTCTGCAATCGGTCGACCCCGGCCAGCTTGAGGCCGCGCAGACGCTGGGCCTGAGCCGCTGGCAGCGCTTCCGTTATGTGGTCTTTCCACAAGCGATCCGCACGATACTGCCGCCCTTGGGCAATGACTTTGTGGCGATGGTGAAAGACAGCTCGCTCGTCTCGGTGCTGGGTGTGGGCGACATTACCCAGCTGGGCAAGGTCACTGCGGCAGGCAACTTCCGTTACTTCGAGACCTACAACGTGGTGGCGCTGATCTACCTGACCCTGACGGTCACGCTATCGCTCGCCTTGCGCCGATTTGAGCGCCGGATGCGCGAGAGCTGATTGCATCCCGGGCGCGGGGCCTTACCTTGAGTGACAAAGGAGACCCCAATGACTAACCCGCTACTCGCCGACTGGGACACGCCCTTCGGACTGCCCCCTTTCGCTGAAATCTCTGACGATGATTTTGCCCCCGGCCTGGACGAGGCTTTGGCCACGGCGCGGGCGGAACTTGATGCAATCATCGACAACCCGGATGCGCCGAGCTTCGCCAACACGATTGATGCGCTGGAACTGATGGGCGAGGGGCTGCACAAGGTGCTGTCGCCTTTCTACACGCTGGCGGGCGTCGACAGTAATCCCAAGCGCGAGGAGTTGCAGCGGGACTTCTCCCCCAAGCTCGCCGCCTGGGGGTCCGAGGTGTCGATGAACCCCAAGCTTTTTGCCCGGGTCGAGGCGCTCTATCAGGATCGCGAAAATCTCGAGCTGAGCGACGAGCAGATGCGCGTGCTGGAACTGACCCGCCGCGGGCTTGTCCGCGCGGGCGGGCAGCTGGAAGGGTTTGCCTTTGACCGGCTGAAACAGGTCAAGGAACGGCTCGCGGTGCTTGGCACGCGGTTCACCCAAAACCTGCTGGCCGATGAGCGGGGCTGGTATATGGAGCTGGACGCGGACGAGCTGGAAGGTCTGCCCGACTTCGTCATCGCCACTGCTAAATCCGCGGCCGAGGAAAAGGGCATCGACGGCCATGTCGTGACGCTGTCGCGCTCGCTGATTGTGCCGTTCCTGCAATTCTGCCCCCGCCGCGACCTGCGCGAGCGCGCCTACGAGGCATGGACCGCGCGCGGCGCCAATGGCGGCGAGACCGACAATCGCGATATCGCGGCGGAAATTTTGGCCCTGCGCGAGGAACGCGCGAACCTTCTGGGCTATGACGATTTCGCTTCCTACAAGCTCGAGACCGAGATGGCGAAGACGCCTGACGCGGTGCGCGATCTTTTGATTCAGGTGTGGGAACCCGCCAAGGCGCAGGCCGATCTTGATGCGCAAAGCCTCGCCGCGATGATGCACAATGACGGCGTCAACGACGCGCTGGAGCCTTGGGATTGGCGCTATTATTCCGAGAAACGGCGTGCGGCGGAACATGATCTGGATGAGGCGGAACTGAAGCCATATCTGCAGCTCGATCGCATGATCGAGGCCGCGTTTGACTGCTCCACGCGCCTGTTCGACCTGCAGTTCAAACCGCTCGACGTGCCGCTGCACCATCCCGATGCCCGCGCATGGGAGGTCACACGCGACGGCCAGCACATCGCTGTCTTCATCGGGGACTATTTCGCGCGGGGCGGCAAGCGCTCCGGTGCGTGGTGTTCGGCCCTCCGGTCCCAGCAAAAGCTGCGCGGCGACATCCGGCCCCATGTAATCAACGTGTGCAACTTCGCCAAACCGCCCGCGGGCAAACCCGCGCTGCTCAGCTACGACGACGCGCGCACGCTGTTTCACGAGTTCGGCCACGCTCTGCACCAGATGCTGTCCGACGTGACCTACGAGTCGATTTCCGGCACCTCCGTGGCGCGGGACTTCGTAGAGTTGCCGAGCCAGCTTTACGAGCATTGGCTTGAAGTGCCCGAGGTGCTGTCCAAATACGCGACCCACGCGGAGACGGGCGAACCGATGCCGCAGGACATGCTGCAACGCATGCTCGATGCGGGCACTTACGATCAAGGCTTTGCGACAGTGGAATACGTGGCCTCCGCCATGGTCGATCTGGAATTCCACACCGGCGAGGCGCCGGAAGACCCGATGGCGCGGCAGGCGGAGGTGTTGGAAGAGATGGGCATGCCGCCCGCCATCCGCATGCGCCACGCGACGCCGCATTTCGCCCATGTCTTCGCGGGCGACGGCTATTCGGCGGCCTATTACAGCTACATGTGGTCAGAGGTGATGGACGCCGACGCCTTCGCCGCGTTCGAGGAAGCGGGCGGCGCGTTCGACGACGCTACCGCGAAGAAGCTCGAGGATCATATCCTGTCCGTGGGCGGGTTGCGTGAAGCGGACGTGCTCTACACCGAGTTCCGCGGCCGCCTGCCGGGGGTCGAGGCGCTGCTGAAGGGGCGCGGTCTGGACAAGGTCGCGTGAGGCTGACCGAAGCGCAGTCGGGCGCGCTGATCGAGATCGTCCGCGAGGTTGCCGCGCGGGAGATCAAACCGCTGTTTCGCAATCTCGATGCAGGCGCGATCGACAGCAAATCCGCGCCTGACGATCTGGTCACCGTCGCAGATCGTGCGGCAGAGCTGGCGATCACCGCCGCTGTGCGTGAGCTGTTGCCCGAGGCCGCGGTCGTTGGCGAAGAGGCGGTCTCTGCCGACAAATCCGTGCTCGACCGGGTTGGACACGGACAAGTCGTGGTCATCGACCCGATCGATGGCACGTGGAATTACGCCCATGGCAACGCGACCTACGGCGTGATACTTTCGGTGATCGAGGAGGGCGAGACGGTCTTCGGCCTGCTCTATGATCCGAGCTACGACGATTGGATCGCCGCGCGGAAGGGTCATGGCGCGTGGTTTGGTTCGGGCGCGACCACGCGGCAGCTGCATTTGCCACAAACGCCTGAAATCCCTGACACCTTTGGCTTCGTGGGGATGTATCTGTTCTCGAAATCCCAGCAGGCTCAGATCGCGGCACAGTTGCCAGCCTTCCGCCGGACCCAGACCCTGCGCTGTTCGTGCCACGAATACCGCCTTCTTGCCACGGGCGCGGCCCAGTTCGGGCTGAACGGGATGCTAAACGTATGGGATCACGCGGCGGGCGTGCTGATCTACCAAGAGCTGGGCGGAGTCGCGCGCTTGCTGGACGGGCGAGACTATGACCCGGTCATGAGAGAGGGGCGATTGATGCTTGCCGTGTCCGAGCCGCTTTGGGACGCCTTGCAGGAGCGGTTCGCCTTCCTAGTGGATTAGCGCGTCGCGCTCGGCCTCCAGCCACCGCCGCAAGGGCGGCTCGGTGCAGAGCGAGATCGCCTTGGCGTAGGCCTCCGGCGCATCCGGGTGGTCAAGCTGGCGCAGGATGTGAGCGCGGGTGGCCCAATAGGGCTGGAACCGCGCGATACACTCAGGCGCGATGAGATCGAGCAAGGCGAGCCCCTGATCGGCCCCTGCATCCTCTGCCACCACCGCCGCGCGCGCGACCTCTGCGCCAAGGCTCGGCGCGACATGCAGCAACCCCGCGTAAAGCTGTGACAGCGCCCGCCAATCCGTTCGCCCCGTCTGGGCGCGCGCGGCATGGACCGCCTGGATCGAAGCCTCCAGCTGGAACCGCCCCGGCTGCCCCAATCTGGACGCGCGGGTCAGCACATGCGCCGCATGGGTGATCATGTCATGGTCCCAGAGGTCCGTATCCTGAGCGTGGAGGGGCACCAGCATCCCGCCCGCCAAGCGCGCTTCATGGCGCGCGGCGAGAAAGGCGATGAGCGCCGCGAGGCCGAGTGCCTCGGGCTCGTCGGGGCAGAGCTGGGCGGTCAGGTCTGACAAAAACAGCGCCTCGCGCGTCAAATCACCCGCGCTGTCCGGGACCATCCAGTCGATGGCGTATGCGCCGTAGACCGCTTCCAACACCGCGCCGAGGCGCGCGGGCAGGGCGTCCGCCTCGGGCAGCTCGAACGCGATGCCGGCCTGTTTGATCTTCGTCTTCGCGCGCACCAGCCGTTGCGACAGGGTGGACGGGCGCAGCTGAAACGCGCGCGCCATCCGCTCTGACGTCACGCCCAGCACCGTTTGCAGCATCATCGCCGTGTGCACACCCCGATCAAGCGCGGGGTGGGCGCACACGAACATCAGCCGCAGGCGGTCATCGGGGATCGGGTGAGGGGTCTCGGTCTGCATCTCTGGCACCTCGTCGAGCGGATCATGGCGCGCGTCGCGCCGCCAGCTATCCGTCGCCGCATGGCGAGCGGTGGTGATCAACCACGCTTCGGGTCGGTCCGGGACACCGTCGCGCGGCCAGCTTGCAAGCGCCTTGGCAAAAGCGGTCGCAAGCGCGTCCTCCGCGCGGGCGATGTCGCGATCGCGGGCGGCGAGGATGGCCACCAGCTTGCCATAGGAGGCGCGGGCGATCTGTTCCGCCCGCGCCGCCGCGTCGCTCATTCAGCCACCCATGGCGGAGGGTCGAACCTCCACCTTGCCGGTACGCGCGGCGGGGCATTTCTCGGCCCAGGCGAGGGCTGCATCCAGATCAGGCACCTCGACGGTGAAGAAGCCACCCAGCGTCTCCTTAGTCTCGGCAAAGGGGCCGTCCTGGATCACCGTCTCGCCGGTTTTGCGGCTTACGGTCGTGGCCGATTGCGCGGGCTGTAGCCAGTCGGTGTCGATGAAGACGCCCGCCTCTTGTAGCGCGCCGATATAGGCGCCGTAGACTTCTTTTTCGGCGGCCCAGTCCTCTTCGGTCATGTGCGCGAGATCGGCAGGATCGGTGTAAAGCAGGAATGTATAGCGCATGTGTGTCTCTCCCTTCACGCGGTGGCGGCCTGGATGCGGCTCAACCCGGCCTCGAAAGTCTTGCCCATCATGCGTTCCATGAAAAGCCCCATGACGCGTGCGATCGGGTTCAGGCCCATATCGGCGTCCATCGACCATGTGACCTGCGTGCCGTTGTCTGTCGGTGTGACCCGCAGAGTCTGGCTCGGCTTGCCCATAGGCCCGAGGTCGATCTCGTAGCGCACATGGGCGGGACCCACCTCTGCCACCGTCTGGCTGCCCTTGCCGTCGCGCCCATCGAAATGGAAGCTGGAGCCGACGCCGTGGTCTGGTCCAAAATGGGTGATCTTCAGCGCCGGATCGGCGGCGAGGTAGGGGTTGAACTTCTGGTAGCCCCGGTTCGAGGCGGCCAGCGCGATGACGGTGGCGGGGTCAGCCTCGACAAGCGCGCTGCGCTCGACATGAACTTGCGCAGGAATGAGGTAGGTCGCGGCGATTGCCAGGCCGATTGCGCCTGCGCCGTAGGCGAGAGTTTGAATGAGTGCCATGGATATGTCCTCCGGTCTGTTGGCTCGAAAGCGGGAGTGCTTTCACAGACATGACGGACGGACGGTCCAGATTTCGACAGGTGGGCGAAATTTTTTTTGCAAGGGGTGCTGAGCGTGCGCAATGGCAGGCCCGACAGACACGCAGACTGGCTATTCCCGCGTTTCGCCGGGCATCAGGCCCCAGAGCTTCTCGCGCGGCACCCAGCCCTTCGCGCCGGAGGCGGTGATGCGGCACCAATAGTCATCGCATTTGCCCAGACGCGTCACGGCGCCAAGCTCGGCATGGGCCACGACCATGGAGTTGGTGTCAGCGGTCTTGTAGACCGGCGTCATGTCTTCCTCGACCAGCCCGAAGCGGGTGCCGGACAGCAGCGTGTAATGGACCCAGCCGCCCGCGCCATCGCGGTCGACAACCCGCCGCCAGTGGCCGTGTTCGGCCACCACCTGCAAGGGCATATTGCGGTGCTTGAAGACCCAATCGATGCGGTGGGACAGGGAGGGGCCGCGGCGGACATTGCCCTCGGAGGCCTTCAAAGACACGAACCGCGGCATCGGCAAATTGGTCACCGGCCCACGCTCGCTCGCCGCCAGCGGCGCGCACATCATCGCCACGATCAACGCGGCCAAACTCAATACACGTTTCATCAGCTGCTCGTCCTGCTTCTTCGTTCTTTGTCGGGGCATTCTTGGGTTGCCCCTTTGGCGTCGATCTTGTCACTATGGGTCTCAGAATTCCAGCCGGGGGCTCCCACCTATGTCAAAGCAGAAGCTAAGTGTTGTCGTGACGCGACGGTTGCCCGAACATGTGGAGACCCGGATGACGGAACTCTTCGATGTAAGGCTGCGCGAGGACGACACGCCGATGACCCGCGCCGAGCTAGTCGAGGCCGTGCAGACCGCCGATGTGCTGGTACCGACGGTGACCGACACGATTGATGCGGGCCTTCTGGGTCAGGCGGGCGAGCGGCTGAAACTGATCGCCAATTACGGCGCCGGGGTCGATCACATTGACGTCTCGACCGCCCGGCAACGGGGCATCCTGGTGTCGAACACCCCGGGCGCCTCCGCCGATGATACGGCTGACATGACGATGGCCTTGATCATGGCGGTTACGCGCCGCATCCCCGAAGGCCTTGCCCTGATGCAGTCGGGCGAATGGGAAGGCTGGGCCCCCACCGCGCTTTTGGGCGGGCGCATCGCCGGGCGGCGGCTGGGTATCCTAGGCATGGGCCATATCGGGCAGGCCGTCGCCCGGCGCGCAAAGGCGTTTGGCATGCAGGTGCATTACCACAATCGCAAGAAGGTCCATGACGGCATCGCCGAGGAGCTGGAAGCGACCTATTGGGACAGCCTCGACCAGATGATCGCGCGCATGGACGTGGTGTCAGTCAACTGCCCGCACACGCCGTCCACCTATCACCTGATGAACGCGCGCCGGCTGAAGCTGATGAAGCCCGACGCGGTGATCGTGAACACGTCGCGGGGCGAGGTCGTGGATGAAAACGCCTTGACCCGGATGCTGCGCGCGGGCGAGCTGGCAGGCGCGGGGCTCGATGTGTTCGAGCACGGGACCCAGATCAATCCGCGCCTGCGCGAGCTCAAGAACGTGGTGCTGCTGCCTCACATGGGCTCGGCCACGCGCGAGGGACGTCTGGAGATGGGCGAGAAGGTGCTTCTCAATATCAAGACGTTCGACGATGGCCACCGCCCGCCTGATCAGGTCGTGCCGGGCATGCTCTAGCCCGCGCGCGGCTCAGAACATCATGCAATCCGCGCCCTTAGGCAGAGGCTCGGCACCGGGCGGCAGGCTTGGCGTATAGTCGAACGTCACGATCCGCGCGCCGCTGTCGAAGGCTACGAACAGCTGGTCGGAGCCGGGCCTAATGGCGATACCTTCGGGATCGGTGCCGTATCGCATGAGGCTTTCCTGGGCGAGCAGCGTGCCTTCGGCGTCAAACTCATAAAGGCTGTTCGATCCCTCCCAGTCATCCACGATCAGCATGTGGCCGGTGCGCGGATCAATCGCGATGCCCTGTGCCTCGCTCAGCGGTGGGGTCAGGGACATGGTGTCGATCCGCGTCTTGAGGCGGCCGTCAGGGGTGAACCATGACAGCCGCTCCGGGTCGTCCTCGACCGTCACGATGTCGCCACCTGCGGTGATCGCCACGCCTTCGGTGTCGGCAAAGCCGCCCTCCAGCGTGAAGGGCGCCCCCAGCGGCTCGCCGTTCTTGCTTAGCCGCTGCATCCGGCCGAAGCCGTCACCGACCAGCAAGTTGTCGCCCTCGATCGTGATCGCCTTGATCTGGCGCAGGTCACTGCCGAAGCGGCGCAGCTCGTCGCCCATCAGCGTCACAAGAATGATTTCAGGGCCTTCATTGGCGATCCAAAGCCCGCAAAAGGTCGGGTCATAGTCGAGGCTGGCGGGCCGGTTGAGCGTGTAGCGGCCGGTCTCTACCAGCTCGAGCGCGGCGGAGGGCACGGCAGACAGGCCCCAGGCAGAGACCATGATCGCAATACGTCTGAGGGATGTCGCCAACTGCATGGGACATGACACCACGCGCGGCTCCACCCCGTCAATACTCGCGACACGCGCGGAACTTTGAAGCGCGTCGCGGTGTTGGTCTTTCAACATCAACGCAAAAGAGGAGACCTGAGATGAATTGGGACCAGATCCAAGGCAATTGGAAAGAGTGGAAGGGCAAAGCCCAGTCGAAATGGGGTGAGCTGACCGATGACGAGCTTGACCAGGCGGCTGGCGAGCGCGAGAAAATCGAAGGCCTGATCCAGCAGAAATACGGCAAGACCAAGGAAGAGGCGAAGAAAGAAGTCGACGCCTTCATGGCGAGTTAATCATGGCTGATACAGATCGTACCCTGTCCGAGCCCGCCACGCAGCTTTTCGACCGTCTGGATGATCTGCGCGCCGGTATGCTTGGGATCGAAGGCTCCGGCCAGCACATGCAACCGATGAGCCATTACGTCGACCGCGAAGGGCAGACACTGTACTTCATCACGTCGGCGCAAACCGACCTGTTCAAGGCCATCGGCAACGCTGGCAACACGGCGCATTTCACTGTGCAATCGACCTCGCAGGACTACTACGCCTGCATGTCCGGCCCGATCACGCAAAGCATGGACGAGGCCAAGCTCGACGAGATTTGGTCCGCAATGGCAGCCGCATGGTTTGAGGAAGGGCGTCAGGACCCCGATGTGGTTCTCTTGCAAATGCCGCTGCGCGAAGCCGCTGTTTGGGCAAGCTCCAAGAACCCGTTTGTGTTTGGCTTGGAAATCCTGAAGGGCAACCGCGATGGCGAAACCGCCGATGTCGGCGAGCATCAGGTGATTAACTTCCCCGCCGCCGCATAAGCGCTTGAAAAAAATTTGAATGCCCCGTCACGTCGGCGGGGCATTTTTGTTGCGGATTGAGTTTATTATCAGCCGTTAGGCACGTGCCAACTCGACAGCTTACCCGTCGATCTTGCTCGCCATGATCGCAATCGCCTTCTGATAGACGCCCGCGGCATTCCACGCCTGGATCGCGCGGAAATTCGGCTGGCCCTCTTGGTAACCCTGACCACGCTTCCAGCCTTTGCCTTTGAGAAAATTCGCGGTCGACGCCATGGCGTCGGCGAAGTTGTTGAGGTCAATGCGCCCGTCGCCATTGCCGTCCTGGCCGTATTTCAGCACGTTGCCCGGCAGGAATTGGGTGTGACCCAGCTCGCCGTGTTTGGCACCAACGGAGCCGGGCGAGATCACGCCGCGGTCCACCAGCTTCAGCGCCGCAAGCGTGTGGCCGGTGAAGAACTCCGACCGGCGGCAATCATAGGCCAGCGTCGCGATGGAACTGACCACATTGCTGTCGCCCATGAAACGGCCAAAGCCCGTTTCCATCCCGTGGATCGCGATCAGCACGCCTGCGGGCACGCCGTATTTCTTCTCCAGCGACGCATAGAACCCAGCATTCTGGGCCTTGCGTTTGCGGCCTTGGGCGATGATCGTATTGGCCCCGCGCACTTCCATGAATTTCGGCAGGCTATACTTGAAGCTCTTCTGGTTGCGGTCGGCGGCGATGGTGCGCTGGGCGTAGCTGGTGCCCGCGAGTGCCGCGAGCCCACGCTGGCCCACGCCATTGGCGGCGGCCTCTTTGGCGAAGGCGGCTTTCCAGGCCGGATAGCCCGCACCGGTGTTGCCACATTGCGCAGCAAGGCCCATGGCGGGCAGCGCGGAAATCACGAGAGCGACGGCGGCGGATTGTAGAAAGCGCATGGGAAATCTCTTTTGCGTTGAATACCTGTCCTCGTCGATACTAGGGCCCGGTCCGGCGGGCGCAAAGAGAATTGTCGGAAACGGGCGAAGTTGGGTCGAATGATGCCGGAGCGCGCGCGCGCGGGCTTGCTACATCTGGCGGTGATACGTTGCATCTGTTGAGGGCGAAACCCGATGAAAACCCATGTCAAAGCTCTGGTCGTCGGCGGTGGCGCCGTCGGAACCTCGATCGCCTACCATCTGGGCAAGGCGGGCTGGGACACGATGCTGCTGGAGCGCGACGAGTTGACCTCCGGCTCGACCTGGCACGCGGCGGGCCTGCTGCCCTATTTCAACATGAGCTTCGCGACGACCCACATTCACGACTACTCGATCCGCTTCTACAAGACGCTCGAGGAAGAGACCGGCCTGAACGCGGGCTTTTCGGTCTGCGGCAACCTGCGCATGGCCCGCACGCAGGAGCGGATGGACGAATACGCGCTCTATTCCTCGACGGCCGAGACGGTCGGCGTGCCCCATGAATGGATGACGCCGGCGGAGATCAAAGACCGCTGGCCGCTGATCCGCACCGATGATCTGAAGGGCGCGATTTATCACAACACCGACGGCTATATTAACCCCGCCGATGTAACGATGGCGATGGCCAAGGGCGCGCGCCAGCGCGGCGTCACGATCGAGCGCAAATGGCAGGTCGATGGCTATGAGTGGACCGGCTCCGAGTGGCGCGTGACCGTCACCAAGATGGTCGAGAAGGGTGGCAATCTGGTCCCGTCAGACGAGCAGGCCGTCATCACCGCCGAGCATGTTGTCACCGCCACGGGCAACCACGCGCAGCGCACCGCGCAGCTTCTGGGCATCAAGATCCCCGCCATCCCGGTCGAGCACCAGTTCATCGTGATGGAGCAGGACCCCGCACTGGTCGAGTGGCGCAAGGACAACCCCGAACATCCCGTCATCCGCGACGCCGACGCACAAAGCTACGTGCGCGAGGAACGCGGCGGCTGGATTCTGGGCGTCTACGAGAAGAACGCGCCCGCGCGTTTTGAATATGGTGTGCCCGACAGCTTCCGCGCCGATCTGTTCCAGCTCGATCTCGAACGGATCGAGCAGCAATATATGGAGATGATCCACCGCATCCCGTCCTGCGAGCAATGCGGCCTAAAAGACGATTTCAACGGGCCGATCTGCTACACGCCGGATGGCAATCCGCTGGTCGGCCCCGCGCCGGGACTGCGCAATATGTGGCTGGCCGAAGGCTTTTCCTTCGGGATCACGGCTGCCGGCGGCACCGGGCATTACCTCGCGCAGATGATGGTCGAGGGCGAGGCAGAGATCGACATGGCCTCACTCGATCCCAAGCGCTACGGCAGCTGGATGACCACGGAGTATGCGGCGCGCAAGAACGAGGAATGCTACGACCACGTTTACATCCTGCACCACCCGGACGAAGAACGCCCCGCCTGTCGCCCGCTCAGAACCTCGCCCGCCTATGACCGGCAAGCGGCACGCGGCGCGCAGTTCGGCCAGGTCAACGGCTGGGAACGCCCCAACTACTACGCACCCGAAGGGTTCAGGGACCACGACGCCCGCTCCTTCCGGCGCGGCGAGTGGTGGCAATACGCCGTGGAAGAGGCGAAAGCGATCCGCGAGGGCGTCGGTCTGATCGATGCCACAGCCTTCACCAAGCACCGGATCACCGGGCCGGGGGCCACGGCCTTTCTTGATTGGTTCACCACCAACAAGCTGCCGCGCATTGGCCGGATCAACCTGACCTATGCGCTGACGGAGGCGGGGACGACGCGCACGGAATACACGATCGTGCGCAATGGCGAGAATGACTATTACCTCGTCTCGGCGGGCGCTTGGACCGCTTACGATCAGGACTATCTCTACAAATCCATCGAAGATATGGAGCCGGAGTTCGGCCGCATCAACATGCAGGATGTGACGAGCCAGTGGGGCGTCTTCGCCATCGCCGGGCCGAAATCGCGCGACGTGCTCGCTGCGGTGATCAAGGATGCCGACCCCGCCACGGCGCTCAGCAACAAGCGCTTCCCGTGGCTTTCAGCCAAGCAGATCGAGCTGGGCATGTGTCCCGTCAACGCGATCCGCGTGGCCTATACCGGCGAGCTGGGATGGGAGCTGCACCACCCGATCGAGATGCAGAACTACCTGTTCGATCTGCTCGAAAAGGCGGGCGAACCCCACGGTATGAAGCTGGTCGGCGCGCGAGCGCAGAACTGGCTGCGGCAGGAAAAATCCTACCGCGCCTTCGGCAATGAGCTTGGCCGCGACGCGACCCCGCTGGAGGCTGATCTGCCCCGCTTCGTGGACCTGTCCAAGGAATTTCGCGGAAAGGCCGCGATGCAGGCTTTGGGCATCCGTTCCAAATGCGTGACGCTGCTGATCGAAGGGCCGGACGATGCCGACCCCTGGGGTCGCGAGGCGCTTTATTCCGGCGACACCAAGGTGGGTCGCCTGACTTCCGGTGGCTACTCGGTCGCCTTTGGCAAGAGCATCGGGATGGGCTATGTCTCGCCCGAGCTGGCCGAGGTCGGCACGAAGTTGCAAGTCCGGATGCAGCGCAAGCTTTGGGACGCGGAAGTGGTCGAGGACAGCCCTTATGATCCGAAAAACGAGAAAATTCGCCTCGACGGCTAGTTTCTGGCTGGCATGCGTCGGGGCCTTTGCACAGCCCGCGTGGCCCAACGGCTTTGAAAGCCCAAGCGGCAACATCGTGTGCTATCTCGACGTCTTCAGCGACACGCCGTACGACCAAAAGGCGCTGCACTGCCTTATTTTTCTGGCGGATTGGGACATGCCGCCGGATTATGGCGATAATGATCCGACCTGCGATCTCGACCGCACGCGCATCGTGATCCTGCCGCCCGAGGCGCCCGCTTCGGCCCGCTGGGTCTGCCACGGGGATGTGTTCTGGCCATATCCGCAAGGCGCGTTGAGCTACGGATCGGAATGGTCCCTTCCGACCTTCACATGTTCGGTCGCGCAAGATGGTGTGCGGTGCCGAAATGAAGCCGGGCAGGGCTTCCACCTGCGCCGCTCCGCCTTGGTGCTGGAGTGAGGCGCGTCTGCCTCTAGCGGCGGCGCTTGTGACGGCGCACCGCCAGCCAGCGCCGTCCGCGCACGATGGCGTTTGAGACGGGCGCGCGCAGCAGTGGCAGGTCAATGGCCAGCAGCAGCAGGCCCACCGGCAACATCCACAATCCCAGAAACGGCAGGATCGACAGCAGGCCGCCCAGGATGAAAATGAGGGCGATGGGCAGCCTGACGATCCACCACCCGCGCGCGCGGATCGCGTTCAGCGGGCGGCGCAGGGCAGGCAGGCTGCGACCGATGGCATTGAGTTGCCGGTCGAGGCGGAGCCGGGCGCGCTCGCGCCGGGAGAGTTCTGGGTCAGAAGCCATCATATGCGACAGGTAATAACGCCAATCGGCTTTGGGAAGACCTAGCGAAACCGCGCCGGGTCCAGTGCGGCGATGGTGTCGCGGTCCAGTTCTGACGGCGCGCCGGTGATCAGGTCGGCGATCAGCTGGCTTGCGGCGGGCGCGGTCTGGAAGCCGTAGCCGCCCTGCGCCGCGCACCACCAGAATCCCGGCCGCTCTGATGCGCCGAGGCACAGGTTGCGGTCGGGCGAGAAGCTGCGCAGCCCCGCCCAGTTCGACAACATACGCGTGACGGACGTGGTGACATGGGCCTCGTATCTCGCGATCCCTTCCGCAAGTGTCATATCCTCGGCCCAGGCGTCCATCGGGGCGACGGGCTCCTCGTCGGCGGGAGAGATCAGCAATGCGCCCGCGTCCGGCTTGGCATACCACGTCTCGCCGGGGCCAAAGAGCATCGGCCATTTGGCCGGATTATGACCCTCGGGAGCCGCAACACGCGCCATGGAGCGGCGCATCGGTTGCAATCCGATGGGGTGGACCTGCGCCAGCTTCGCGACCTCATCGGCCCAGGCCCCGGCGGCGTTCACGATCTGGCGCGTGTTATATGTCTCGCCTGCGGTGACCTGCCAACCTTGCGCGGTGCCTGCGATAGCTGTGACCGCCGCATCGGTGACGACCTGCCCGCCATTGCCGCGGATGATCTTGATGAACCGCTGCAGGACAGCGTCCGTGTCGATATCCCAGGCCTCTGCGTGGTAGGCGGTTTGCGTAACCGTGTCCGGGTTCAGCACCGGGATCAGTCCGCGGGCCTCGTCGAAGCCCATGCGGGCCATCGCCATCGCCTTCATGTCGTGGGCAAAGGCGTCCTCATTCCCGTCAGAGCCCAAAAGCATCAGCCCGCGCGGCGTCCCCCGCGCGCCCGCGACGTCGAGATGCCAATGCTTGCTGGCCCGGTTCAATGCGATCGTGGACGGCAGGCCGTAAGTCTCTTCGAACATCGCGGCGGAGCGGCCGGAGGCATGGTAGCCGACGTTGCTCTCCCGCTCGAGCACCGTCACGGCACCATGCTCTGACAGCTTGGCGGCGGCAGACAGGCCAGCGACCCCGCCGCCGATCACCAGAAAGTCGATCATGCTTCCTCGAGCCTGTCCGTCGCGGGGGCCGGGGTCTGGCTGAGCGCGGTCACCTCGGCGTAAAGTGTGTCGTCCATTTCGAAGTCGAGCGCCGCGAGCGAGGGCGCCAGTTGCTCTGACGAGCGGGCAGAGATGATCGGTGCCGTGACGTGCCGATTTTTCATCACCCAGGCGACGGCCAGCGTTGCGGCCTCAGTGCCGTGATCCGCCGCGATCTGCGGCAACGCGGCTGCGGCCTCGTGCATCCAGTCGACATTGTAGCGCGCGGTGTATCGGCTGTCCTCGGACAGGCGGCCGGTGCCTCCCGGGGTGGCGTATTTGCCCGTCAGCAGGCCCCCGCCGAGCGGCGAATAAGGCACGACTGCAATGCCTTGATCGTGGCAGGCGGGCAGTAACTCAACTTCCGCCTGCCGCTTCACCAGGCTGTACATCGGCTGAAGCATGTCCACCGTCACGCCGAGCGAGCGTGCGATCTGCGCGGCCTTCATCACCTGCCAGGCCGCGAAGTTGGAGATGCCGATATAGCGGATCAACCCGTCCTCGCGCAGCTCTGCAAGGGCCTCGAAGCTGTCCTGCAGAGGCGTTTCCGGGTCGAAGCGGTGCAGGTACATCAGATCGACCGTGTCGATGTTCATGCGCATGCGGCTCTCCTCGAAGGAGGCCAGCACATTCTCCTTGGTGGCGGGCTTGTCATAGGCGGCCTTGGTCGCGATCAGGATGTCATCGCGCTCCTTGGCGGCGAACCGGCCCAGCATCGCCTCGGACTGGCCGCCGGTATACACGTAGGCCGTGTCGAAGAAATTAATGCCTGCGGCGCGGCTGTCTTCGTACATTGACTGGCTGGCCACGATATCGGCGTTACCACCGAATTGCATGGTGCCGAAGCAAAGGCGCGAGACGGGGGCGCCGTTGGGGGTAAGCATCTGTGTCATGGAGAAACTCTCCGCGATTTCGCGAAGGGCAGCAAGCCGAATGGCGTGGGGGGCTCGATGGAAGGCGGGAAGCCCGTTCGAACGGGCTTCAGGATGCGATTTTGAAATCGCATGAAAACCGCCTTCGAAGGCGGTTTTTAGAAAGTCGCGTCGACGCGACTTCTGCGCCCGGCTCATCAGATCCCGCGTTCGGCCACCTGCGCTTCGACGAATTCCGTCAGGGTTGCGACCTTGACCGGCAGGCGTGCGTAAGGGGGATAGAAGGCAGTTAGCCAGATTGGCGGGGCGGCCCAGTCCTGCAAGATCGATACAAGCGCCCCGGAAGCGAGATCATGTGCGACGATGAAATCGGGCAGCAGGGCCACGCCTTCGTCCCGGCGCGCCATATGCGCGATCATCTCGCCGTTGTTGCACTGGAATGGGTGGTGCGCGGGAACATTGACCGTCTCGTCGCCCCGGGTGAGGGTCAGGTTGGTGCCCTGCAGGTTGGAATACCCAAGGCAATCATGGTCCTTGAGGTCCATCGGGCCCTTCGGTGTGCCCCGCCGGGCCAGATAAGTGGGCGAGGCCACGAGGCTGCGCGGCACTGGGCAGATCTTGCGCCAGATGGTCGATTTGTCGGACGGTGGCCCTGAGACGCGCAGCGCCATGTCATAGCCTTCGTCCATGATATCGATGAAGCGATCGGTCAGGTCCAGGGTCAGCTCCACCTTCGGATGGAGCAAGCGAAACTGCGCAATGATATCTGGCAGAAGGCGCAGTCCCAGCGAGAGCGGCGCAGAGACTTTCAATGCGCCGGTCAGGTCGGTTTGCTGCGCGCGCAGCGCCTCGCTGGCCTGGTCGATCGCTTGTGCGAGCGGGCGCGTCTCGGCGGCATAGCTCTCCCCCGCCTTGGTCAACGCCACCTGTCGCGTCGTGCGCACAAACAGCTGCGTGCCAAGCGTCGCTTCCAGCTCGCCCACCTGCCGGGTCACCACGCTGGGGGATAGGTTCAGCCGTCGGGCGGCTTTGGCAAAGCTCTGCTGCTCTGCGACTTCGAGAAAGATTTTGATGCGTTCCAACTCGCCCATATCGCGTGTGATCCATTATTATTGCGCATGATGCAATAAATAATCGTTATTATTGACTGTTCTGTTGGAGGCGTGAATGCCCCATCTTCGGGTCAACGCAAAATTATCAAGGATGATTTCCATGCTGACCCAGATCAAAGGCCTCCACCACGTCACCTCGCTGGCGAGCAACGCTGCGGAGAATAACGCGTTCTTCACCGACACGCTCGGCCTGCGCCGGGTGAAGAAGACGGTGAATTTTGACGCGCCCGATGTCTACCACCTGTATTACGGCGACGAGGTCGGCACGCCTGGCTCGGTGATGACCTATTTCCCCTTTCCCGGCATGACCCGCGGCCGCCAAGGCACGGGCGAGGTCGGGGTGACCAGCTTCGCAATCCCGGAAGGATCGCTTGGGTTCTGGCGCGAGCGGCTCGAAGGGCTGGGCGTCGCCGGTTTGCACGAAGAAGAGCTGTTCGGCGAGAAGCGCCTCAGCTTTGATGCCCCCGACGGCGACAAATTCGCGCTGATCGAGGCCAAAGGCGACACGCGCCCTGGCTGGGACGGGCTGATCGCGGGCGATGAGGCCATTCGCGGCTTCCAAGGCGCGTCGATGCGGTTGCGCGACAATGGCGCGACGACCGAGCTGTTGAAGTTCATGGGGTACGCCGAGCAAGCGCGCGACGGCAATGTCACCCGCTTCGGTGTGCCCGGCGGCAATGGCGCGGACCTGATCGATCTGGAGCTGATGCCAGAGGTCGCAGCGGCGAATTCCGGTGCGGGATCGGTACACCATATCGCCTTTGCGGTCGAAGATCGCGCGGCGCAGTTAGAGGTGCGCAAGGCGCTGCTGGACACCGGCCATCAAGTCACGCCCGTGATCGACCGGGATTACTTCTGGGCGATCTACTTCCGCACCCCCGGCGGCGTGCTTTTCGAGATTGCCACCAACGAGCCCGGCTTCGACCGCGACGAGGACACGGCGCATCTGGGCGAAGCGCTGAAGCTGCCGACCCAGCATGAGGCCCTGCGCCCCGCGCTGGAGAAGCACCTGCCAAGTCTGGCAGCATAATGCGCGAGGCTTACACATACGCGCAGACCAAGGGGCAGGGCCCCTTGGTTTTCACCTTCCATGGAACCGGCGGCGATGAGCACCAGTTCCATGGGCTTGCGGGCGAGCTTTATCCGGGTGCATCCGTGATCTCGCCCCGCGGCGATGTCTCAGAGTACGGGGCCGCTCGCTATTTCCGCCGGACCGGCGAAGGGGTCTACGACATGGACGACCTCGCGGCGCGCACGGCACGGATGGCGGACTTCATGCGCGCGCATATCGACGTGGTGGCTCCATCGCGTGTCGCCGCAATGGGGTACTCCAACGGGGCCAATATCCTGGCGTCGGTGACGTTCGATGATCCGGCACTGGTGGATGAGGTGGTCCTGATGCATCCGCTGATCCCGTTCTCGCCGCCAGACGCACCAAGCACGGCGCGCATATTGATGACCGCCGGCCGGAATGATCCGATCTGCCCCGCCCCGCAGACCGAGCGGCTTGACGCCTATTTCCGGGCGCAGGGCGCTGACATAAGGACCGTTTGGCACGAGGGTGGGCACGAGCTGCGCCAGACGGAACTGGTGGCGCTGCAAGACTTCATTCGCGAAGGAGCCCTGACATGAGCTGGAACCCGACCCTCGAGCCGCGCTGCCCCGATGCGGGCGAGATGGACCAGATCGAGACCCTGATCGTGCCGCGCGCGCGCGACCTTGGAGGATTCGAGGTGCGCCGGGCCTTGCCGTCGCCGAAGCGCCAGATGGTGGGCCCGTTCGTGTTCTTCGACCAGATGGGCCCGGCGGAGTTCCTGACCGATCAGGGCATCGATGTGCGGCCGCACCCGCATATTGGTCTCGCGACGGTGACATATCTCTATCAAGGCGAGTTCCAGCATCGCGACAGTCTGGGCACCAACCAGATGATCTACCCCGGCGAGGTGAACTGGATGATCGCGGGCAATGGCGTCACCCATTCGGAGCGCACCAGCGCCGAGACGCGGGCGGCGGGCAGCAAGCTGTTTGGCATCCAGACTTGGGTGGCCCTGCCCGAGGAGGCAGAGGAGGTCGATGCTGGCTTCGAGCACCACGGCGCAGAGGCGCTGCCGTTCCTTGAAGGCGAGGGCAAGAAGGTCCGCCTGATCCTGGGCAATGCCTGGGGTGAGCGCGCGCCCACCAAGACCTTCACCGAGATGTTCTATGCCGATGCGGTGCTGCAGCCCGGGGCGGCAATCCCGCTGCCGGACAACCACGAAGATCGCGGAATCTACGTGGTTTCCGGCTCGGTCAACGTGGCAGGCGACGATTTCGAGGCGGGGCGCATGATGGTCTTCCGCCCGGGCGACGACCTGTCGATCAAGGCGGGGCCGGACGGCGCGCGGCTGATGATGCTGGGCGGCGAGACACTGAACGGGCCGCGCTATATCTGGTGGAATTTCGTGGCCTCGTCGCGAGACAAGATCGAGGCCGCGAAAGTGGCCTGGGCCGCGGGCGATTGGGATCACGGTCGGTTCAAACTGCCGCCAGACGACAAGGACGAGTTCATCCCGCTGCCGGAGCGGTGAAAAGCACCTTGCAAGGTGCTTTGAGAAGCGATTTCGAAATCGCTTCCCCCGCACCAAAAAAGGCCCGCGCGAGCGGGCCTTTTTCCTGATCAGATGTCGCGCCCTTAGTTCGGGATCTCGGCAGTGATGCCTTCGACGTAGAAGTTCATCCCGGCGAGCCCGTCATCGCCGAAATCGGCGGCCGTCTCACCCTCGGCAAGCCACGGCGTGCCGTCCTGCTTGTTAATCGGGCCGGTGAAGGCGTGGTAGGAGCCGTCCGCGAGGGCGGCTTTCATGGCCAGCGCTTCCTCTTTCACGTCGGCCGGCACGGCGTCGGAGATTTCGCCAATTGCAACCATGCCAGCACCGATGCCGTCCCAGGTGTCCTTGCTCTCCCAGGTGCCATCCATCACGGCGCCCACGCGCGCGATGTAGTAGGGTGCCCAGTCGTCAATGATCGAGGAGACGCGCGGCATTGGCGCGTATTCGCTCATGTCGGAGGCCTGCCCGAAAGTGATCACCCCGTCGGCCTTTTGGGCCGCGGCCTGCGGCGCGGTGGAGTCGGTATGCTGCAGGATCACGTCAGCGCCCTGTTCGATCAGCGCGTTGGCCGCGTCGGCTTCCTTGGCGGGGTCGAACCAAGTGTAGACCCAGACGATGTTGAACTCGACATCGGGGTTCACTTTCTTGGCGTGAAGATAGGCGGAGTTGATGCCACGGATGACCTCCGGGATCGGGAAAGAGGCGATGTAGCCGATCTTGTTCGACTTGGTCATCTTGCCTGCGATATGCCCCTGAATTGCGCGGCCCTCGTAGAAGCGCGCGGAATAGGTCGAGACGTTATCGGCGCGCTTGTAGCCAGTGGCGTGCTCGAACTTCACATCGGGGAAGTTCTTGGCGACGTTGATCGTCGGGTCCATGTAGCCGAAGGACGTGGTGAAGATGATGTCGGCCCCGGACAGTGCCATTTGGGTGATCACCCGCTCGGCGTCCGCGCCCTCGGGCACGCTCTCTTGGTAGATCGTCTCGACCTTGTCGCCGTACTCGGCCTCGACGGCCAGACGGCCCTTGTCGTGCTCATAGGTCCAGCCGCCATCGCCGATCGGGCCGACATAGACGAAGCCGACTTTGGTTTTCTCGTGGCCATCGGCCAAGGCTGCGCCCGTGGTCAAGGCGAGGGCCGCGGCGGCGCTGGCCAGAAGTGTTCTGCGTTTCATGGAATGGTTCTCCCCAGGTTGGTTAACAAATTGGCCTCATTGCGAGGCGTGGAACGGACGCCCGAGGCAGGCGGGCGCGGATAACTGTGCGCGGCTTCGGCCGCCCTTGCGAGGCGCGGACATTACCACCAGCACGGCGATGGTTATCAGATAGGGCGACATGGACAAGACCTCGACCGGGATTGCGAAGCCCGCAGCCTGCAGGTTCAGCTGCAACACGGTCACGCCGCCAAAAAGATAGGCACCCAGCAGCACCCGCAGGGGCCGCCAGCTGGCAAAGACCACGATGGCCAGCGCGATCCAGCCCGCACCTGCGGTCATGCCTTCGGTCCATTGCGGCACGCGGATAAGGCTCAGATAGGCCCCACCGAGACCCGCGCAGGCCCCGCCAAAGCCGATGGCCATGATGCGAACCCGCACGACCTTGTAGCCAAGCGCGTGGGCGGCATCATGGTTTTCGCCCACAGCGCGCAGGATCAGGCCCGCGCGGGTGTAGCGCAGCACCGCCCAGATCGAGGCACAGAGCAGCAATGTCAGGTAGACCATCAGATCATGGTTAAAGAGCACCGGGCCAAGGAACGGGATATCCGCCAAAGCCCCAAGGTTCAGCTTCTCGACCGCCGGCGGGCGGATGCCGACATAGCCCTGTCCCAGAAGCGACGACAGCCCCAGCCCGAACAGCGTCAGCGCCAACCCCGTGGCGACCTGGTTCGCCAACAGATACTGCGTCAGGATTGCAAAAATCATCGACAGCAGCGCCCCACCGATGGCCGCGGCGACGAAGCCTAGCGCCGCGGAGCCACTTTCCACCGCGATGGCAAAGCCGCAGATCGCGCCCACGATCATCATGCCCTCGACGCCCAGGTTCAGGACGCCCGATTTCTCAACCACCAGCTCGCCCAAGGCCGCCAGCAGGATCGGTGTCGCCGCCACCATGAGCGAGGCCAGAAGCAGGGTGATGGAGATGCCGCCTAGGTCCATGCGCTAGCCCACCATGCCAAACAGAAGGCCGACCATCGTGCCAAGGCCGAAGAACATCACCGTGGGCCGCAATGTGGCGCGCATTTTGAGGATGCCGAGGATCGCTGCGATGCCGAGGATCGTGGTCCAGCCATAAGCGGTGCTCCAACCCGGAAGGGTGCGGGCGACTGGCACGAGCTGTGCGCCCATCAGGCCACCCGCGGCCAGAAGCGCCCCGTAAAAGCTTATGATCCGCGTGTTCGCATTGTTCATCACGCCACCTCCCGCTTGCCGAAGCGGATGCGGTAGTTGGTTAGCACATCCACCGCGAGCAGGAAGAACAACAGCATCCCCTGAAAGGCCTGAATGGCCGCGCCGGGGATGCCGAGCATGAAGCTCGCCAGCTCGCCGCCGATATAGGTCAGCGCCATGAGCAGCCCCGCGAGCAGGATGCCCACCGGGTGCAGGCGGCCCAGAAAGGCCACGATGATCGCAGTGAAGCCGTAGCCCACGTTGAAGTCGATGCTGACTTGGCCTGCGGGGCCGGAAATCTCGAACAGGCCCGCAAGGCCCGCCAGCGCGCCGGACATGCCAAGGCAGAACAGGACCAGCCGCGCGGGCTCGACGCCCGCAAAACGCGCGGCCTTGGGGGCCTGACCCGCGAGGCGGATGTGGAAGCCCATCATGTGTTTGGAGAACAGCACGTAGGCAAAGATCACCGCGATGATCGCAGCCACGACGCCCCAATGCGCGCCAGTGCCGGGGATCAGCTCTGCGTTGAAGGCGGATGGGTAGTCCTTGAGGTTGCGTGAGCCGGGGAAGCCCGCGCCCTCGGGGTTGCGCAGCGCGCCGAGCGCCATGGAGGCGAGGATGAACTCGGCCACGTAAACCAGCAGAAGCGACACGAGGATTTCGTTGGTGTGGAACTTCACCTTCAACAAGCCGGGGATCATGGCCCACAGGAAGCCGCCAAGCGCGCCCGCGATCACCATCAGCGGGAAGACGATAAAGCTCTCATAAGGGTAGAAGGCGAGGCCCACGGCGGCGCCTGCGATGGCGCCGATGATATACTGCCCCTCCGCCCCGATGTTCCAGACGCCTGCGCGGAAGCCCAGCGACAGGCCTATGGCGATCAGGATCAGCGGCGCGGCCTTCACCAGCAGTTGTGGGCGCGAGAAGGAGGCGAATTGTTCGTTGAAGATCGGGTCCCAGAAGATCGTTCGGATCGCCTCGAACGGGTCCTTGCCGAGGGCTGCGAACATGATGCCGCCCGCGATCATTGTGGCGATCACCGCCAGAACTGGCGTCAGCGCGCTCAGCAACCGAGACGGCTGGGGGCGTTTTTCCAGCGCGATCATTCCGCCGCCTCCAGATCATGGGCTCCGCCCATCATCAGGCCGATCTCGTCCACCGTCAGGCCCGCCGCCGGAACCGGCGCGGTCAGGCGGCCTTCGTTCAGCGCTGCGAAACGGTCGGAGATTTCCATCAGCTCGTCGAGATCCTGACTGATCACCACGATACCGGCCCCTTGGGCGGCCAAATCCAGCAGTGCCTGACGGATCGCGGCGGCGGCAGAGGCGTCGACGCCCCATGTTGGCTGATTGACAACCAGCACGTCCGGCTTCTGTATAATTTCGCGTCCGATGACGAATTTCTGCAAGTTTCCACCCGACAGCGCTCGGGCGGCAGTGGCCTCCGACGGGGTGCGCACGTCGAACGCCTCGATCACTTTGCGCGCGAAAGCGCGCGAGGCGGACCAGTTGATCATGCCCCGGCTTTCCAGCGCTTCGCGGGCGGAAGCCGACAGCAAGCCGTTCTCGGTCAGCGACATGTCAGGGGCTGCGGCATGGCCCAAGCGCTCCTCTGGCGCGGAGAGCAGGCCCAGCTCACGCCGGAAAATAGGACCCTTATGGCCGATATCGGACCCTGCAAGCCGGACTTTACCTGGCGCGACCAACACCTCGCCCGCGATCACCGCGGTCAGCTCGTCCTGACCGTTGCCAGCAACCCCGCCGATGCCAAGGATTTCACCGCGTTGCACGGACAGGCTGATCTGTTTCAGCGAGGTGCCAAACGCAGCGCGCGCGGGCAGGTCGAGCCCGTCGATCTCCAGCACCACATCCTGCGCCACACGCGGCGCCTTTTGCGGCACATGCAAGGTCTGCCCAACCATCATTTCAGCCATCGCACGGGCGGTTTCCATGCGCGGATTGCAGGTGGCGACCTTCTTGCCGAGCCGCAGGATCGTCGCCGTGTCGCAGAGCGCGCGGATTTCTTCCAGTTTGTGCGATATGTACAAGATCGAGCGGCCTTCGCCGCGCAATTTCTCCAGCGTTTGGAAGAGAATGGAAACCTCTTGCGGGGTCAGAACGCTGGTCGGCTCGTCCATGATCAGCAGTTTCGGGTTCTGCAGCAGGCAGCGGATGATCTCGACCCGCTGGCGCTCGCCTGCGGACAGATCGCCGACCATCTGATCGGGGTCAAGCGGCAGGCCGTAGGTCTGCGAGACCTCACGGATGCGCGCCGCAAGATCGCGCATCTTGGGCGGATCTTCCATGCCAAGGGCGATATTTTCGGCGACGCTCAGAGCCTCGAACAACGAGAAATGCTGAAACACCATCGCGACGCCAGACGCGCGGGCGGCGCGTGGCTCGGGCGGGGCAAAGCGCGCGCCCTTGAAGGTCATCGTGCCTGCGTCGGGCTTCACCAGCCCGTAGATCATCTTGACCAGCGTGGACTTGCCCGCACCGTTCTCGCCGAGCAGCGCGTGTACCTCACCGGGCTTGATCGTGAAGGAGACGTCATCATTGGCGACAACGCCGGGATAGGCCTTGGTCAGGCCCTCGATGCGCAGCAGGTCCTCTGCCGCGCCCAGCTTCTGCGCGTCCGACTTATCGCTCAACGTGCTGCATCCATCCCCAAATGCTTCGTGGCGCTGACGCGCTCCGACAGCGTGATTAGCTCAGATGCGACCCCAATCGCAATGGCCTGTGGGTGTTTCCCGAGCTCTGGCTGCCCAATTGGGCAGCGGATGGCGCTTATTTGGGCATCTGAATGGCCAAGGGCGCGCAGGCGGGTGCGGAACCGGGCCCATTTCGTGTCAGACCCGATCAGCCCGACCGAAGCGGCGCCGTGCTGCAGCAGGCGGTGGCAAATCTCCAGATCGAAGGCGTGGGAGTAGGTGAGGATGATGTGATGGGCGTCGAGCGGCGCGAGCGGCGCGGCATCGGGCATCGCCGCCACGGGCAGGGCGCGCGCTGGGGCTGCGTCGGGGAATCGATCGAGCGCGCTGTCGACCCACGTGATTACGAACCGGTTGAGCGGGGCAAGCACATCGACCAACGCGCGACCGACATGGCCCGCGCCCCAGATCCAGAGCGGCGTCTTGGCCGTGGTCACGGGCTCGGCCAGCCAACCCTCGGCGAAGACCAGATCACTGGTGTTGCCGTTGCGTGCGTCATGCATGGCCCGGCGGATTGCGAGAGGCATCTCGTCTGTGCCGTCGATGCGGCGGGCGAAGACTTCGCCCGTGTCCGGCAAGGTCTCGAACACTTCTGTGACCAGCGTCACCGCCCCGCCGCAGCATTGCCCAAGCGCGGGCCCAAGCGGGATGCGGCGGATGCCGGGGCAGGTCAGCGCGCGCCGCGCGGCCTCCAGCTCCAACGTGCCACCGCCGATGGTGCCGGATTGCCCGCCGTCCCAGACTAGCATCGCGGTCCCCGTCTCGCGGGGGCTGGAGCCGTGATGCTCCGCAATGACCACGCGGGCGACGCGACCATGCCGGTCGAGCGCTGCGCGCAGGGTGTCAAGATCGAAGCTCACGCGCGCAGCCTCTGGCAGGCGTCCAGCACCCGCTCCGCCGTGGCGGGCGCGTCGAGCGCGGGATAGTCCGGCCCACAGGCCGCGATCGCGTCCGACAGCGCCGCCCAGACGGAGATGCCCAGCATCAGGGGCGGCTCGCCAACGGCTTTCGATTTGAAGACCGTGTCGGCGCGGTTCTCGCCCTCCCACAGCGCCACGTTGAACACGTCCGGCGCGTCAGAGGCGCAGGGGATTTTGTAGGTCGCAGGCGCATGGGTTTTCAGCGCGCCTGTGTCGTCCCAGACCAACTCTTCCATGGTCAGCCAGCCCGCGCCTTGCACGAAGCCGCCCTCGATCTGGCCAATGTCGAGCGCCGGGTTCAGCGAGCGGCCGCAATCATGCAAGATGTCGGTGCGCAGGATGCGGTTCTCGCCGGTCAGCGTGTCGATCACCACCTCCGAGACCGCCGCGCCATAGGCGAAATAGAAGAACGGGCGGCCCTCGCCCTTGATGCGATCCCAGGCCAGATCGGGCGTCTTGTAGAACCCGGTGGCCGAGAGCGAGACGCGGTTGGTGTAGGCCAGGTTGATCGCCTCTGCAAAGGTCAGGACCTCGCCGCCGACATGGACCTTGCCCGCCTCAAACCGAACTTCGGCCCCTTGGGCGCGCTCAGACAGGAAGTCCGCAATGCGCGCCTTGATCTCTTCGCAGGCGTTCAGCACCGCCATGCCGTTCAAGTCCGATCCGGAGGAGGCCGCCGTGGCGGACGTATTTGGCACCTTTCCCGTGTCGGTCGCGGTGATCTTCACCGTCTCAAGCGGCACGCCGAAGCTCGACGCCGCCACCTGCGCGACCTTGGTGAACAGGCCCTGGCCCATCTCGGTGCCGCCATGGTTCAGATGGATCGAGCCGTCTTGATATACATGGACCAGCGCACCCGCCTGATTGAGATGAGTGAGCGTGAAAGAGATACCGAACTTCACCGGCGTCAGCGCGATCCCGCGCTTCAACACCGGATTGCGCGCGTTCCAATCCGCCACTGCGCGCCGCCGCGCCTGATAATCCGATGACTCCTCAAGTTGACCCACCAGTTCGTCCAGAATGCTATCTGTCACCGCCATTCCGTAGGGCGTTGTTTGCTTCGTTTTGGCGGAAATACTCCCGCCGGAGGCATAGAAATTACGGCGGCGCACCTCCAGCGGATCAAGGCCCAAATGGTGCGCCACGTGATCCATCACGCGCTCGATCCCGACGATGCCTTGCGGCCCGCCGAACCCGCGAAAGGCGGTGTTGCTTTGGGTGTTGGTCTTCAACCGGTGCGACGTGATCCGGGCGTGTTCCAGATGATAGGTATTGTCGGCGTGCAGCATCGCGCGGTCGGCCACGGGCAGGGACAGGTCCTGCGCCCAGCCGCAGCGGGCGTATTGGGTGAAATCGACCGCCGTGAGGCGCCCGTCGGGCGCGAAGCCCACGTCGTAGTCGATGCGGAACTCGTGGCGCTTGCCGGTGATCGTCATGTCATCGTCGCGGTCGTAACGCATCTTTGCGGGGCGCTGGTGCTTGGCGGCGACCACGGCGCAGGCCACGCAAAGCGCGTTGCCCTGACTTTCCTTGCCGCCGAAGCCGCCGCCCATGCGGCGCACCTCGACCCGCACAGAATGCATGGGCGTGCCAAGCGCCTCGGCCACCTTGTGCTGGATCTCGGTCGGATGCTGGGAGGACGCGTGCACGACCATATCGCCGCCCTCTTGCGGCAGAGCGAGGGCCGCGTGGCCTTCTAGGTAGAAATGCTCCTGCCCGCCGATCTCGACCGACCCCTGAAGGCGGTTTTTGGCTTTGGACAAGGCCGCTTGCACGTCGCCCTTAGTGTAGATGCGCGGGCCGTCCTCGAAGTGGCTGTCGGCCTTGATCGCGTCATCGATGCTCAGGATCGGGGTCTCTTCGGCGTATTCGACCGCACTCAGCCGCGCCGCCTTGCGGGCCGCCAGATGCGAGGTCGCGACGACCAGAAAGATCGGCTGGCCCAGATAGTGCACCTTGCCCGTGGCCAGCAGCGGTTCGTCATGGGCGGAAGGGCTGACGTCGTTGTCATGGGGCAGGTCGTCGGCCACCAAAACGTCAAGCACGCCCTCCGCCGCGCGAACTGCGGACAGGTCCATCGCGGTAATCCTGCCGCGCGCGATCGTGCTCAGGCCAAAAGCCAGATGCAGCGTGCCCGCGGGCGTCGGGATATCGTCTGTGTAGCGCGCGGCACCGGTGACGTGCAGCGCGCCCGCATCATGGGGCGTCTTGGTGCCGACGCTCATGGCTGCACCTCCAGCACCGAGGCGGGCACGCCAAGGCTTTCCACATAGGCGCGGCGCAGCATGTTCTTGGCCGTTTGCATCCGGTATTCGGCGGAGGCGCGCATGTCGGACATTGGTGCGAAATCCTTTTCAAACGCGGGCAGGGCGGCTTCCATATTCTCTTCCGACCAGGCTTTGCCGATCAGCGCCTGCTCGACCGCCAAAGCGCGCTTGGGCGTGCCTGCCATACCGCCAAAGGCGATCCGCGCCCGCGCGACGGAGCCGCCCGCCACCACGATGTTGAAACAGCCGCAGACCGCGCTGATGTCCTGATCGTGGCGCTTGGACAGCTTGTAGCATTTCAGCGTGTCGCGTTGGTTGGGGATGGTGACGAATTCGACGAACTCCCCCGGCGCGCGGTCCTGCTTGCCGTACTCAACGAAGAACTCCTGCAGCGGCATTTCGCGGCGGGTCTCGCCATGGCGCAGATGCAGTGTCGCCCCAAGCGCGATCAGCGCGGGCGGACTGTCCCCGATGGGCGAGCCATTGGCGATATTGCCGCCGATGGTGGCCGCGTTGCGCACCTGGACAGAGCCGTAGCGGCGCAGCATCTCGGCCATGGACGGGTGGCGGTCGCGCATGGCGTCGAGCACTTGCGTGATCGTGCAGGCGGCGCCGATGCGCAGACCATCCTCGGTCTCTTCGATCTGCTGCAGGTCCGTACAGCGGGCGAGGAAGGCGACATCGCCCAGCTCGCGCAGCTGCTTGGTCACCCAAAGCCCCACATCCGTCGCGCCGCCAATCAGCGTCGCGTCCGGGTGGTCGGCATACCACGCCGCCAAGGCGTCGGAGCTTTCGGGCATCGGGTAGGGCGCTTGAGCGGTGAGTGCGGTGTCGTCCATCCAATCCGGCACGTCTGCGCGCGACGCGGCCTCAGCCGCGCGCAGGATTGGGGCGTAGCCGGTGCAGCGGCATAGGTTGCCCGCCAGCTGGTCCTCGTGATCTTTCGCGCCGTTCTTGTGGGCGGCGGCCATCGTGGTGATGAAGCCGGGCGTGCAGAAGCCGCATTGCGAGCCGTGATGTTCGACCATCGCCTGCTGCACCGGGTGCAGCGCGCCGTCCGGCCCGGCGATGCCTTCGACCGTGCGCACGGCCCGTCCCGCAAGCTGCGGCATGAACAGAATGCAGGCGTTCATCGCGCGGGCCACGCCGTCCTCGCCAGTGACAATGACAGAGCACGCGCCGCAATCGCCTTCGTTGCAGCCTTCCTTGGTGCCGGTCAGCCCGCGCCGCTCGCGCAGGAAATCGAGCAGGGTCTCGGTCGCGCCGACTTCCGCCTCGATGGTCTCTCCATTGAGAAGAAACTTCAGCATGTGTGATATGTCCCGCCGCGGTACCGAATGGGTGCTCATCGTCTCCCTTCGATGCGGCGTAGAAGGGGGACGGGTGACAGCAAAGCCCAAGGGCGCGGGCTTGGCAAGCCTTACGCGCCGCCAGTGGCAGCGTCTTGGACCGAACGCTGCCATTCTAACCACCCTTGCAGCGGAATGAGCGCGTTTGGCGCCATGTGGCAGATGCGCTGGCGGCCTTCCTTGCGGGTCGTGATCAGGCCGCCATTCTCCATGACGCGCAGATGCTTCAAGAATGAGGGAAGCGTCATATCATGCTGATCTGAAAGTGTTTTGATCGGTGCCGGGCCATGCGCAAGTGCCTCCAGAACCGCGCGGCGGGTCGGGTCTGCAAGGGCAGAGAACAGCGCATCTAAGGAATGGTTAGCCATATGGCTAACTATCATATCCCCCGCTTTCTGCCAATCGTCCCTTTTGCCCGCCAAGCCCCGCGCCTAGACTGACCCCATGAGCAGTGATCCCCGATTCATCCACCTTCGCGTCCATTCCGAATACTCGCTTTTGGAAGGGGCCATGCGTCTGAAGAAGCTGCCCGGCCTGTGTGCCGATATGGGCATGCCGGCTGTCGCGTTAACCGACACCAATAACATGTTCGCGGCATTGGAGTTTTCCGAATACGCCAGCGGCGCGGGCGTGCAGCCCATCGTCGGATGTCAGGTCGATCTGCGATTCGAAGAGACCGCCCCAGGCGAGCGCCCACGCCTGCCCGCGCCGGTGGTCCTGCTGGCCCAAAACGAGGCGGGCTACGAGAACCTGATGAAGCTGAACTCGTGCCTCTACCTCGACAAGGCGGGTCAGCTGCCGCAGGTCACGTTGGCGGAACTTGGCACCCATGCTGACGGGCTGATCTGTTTGTCCGGCGGCCCTGACGGTCCCATTGGCAGGCTGCTGCGCGC
Organism: Litoreibacter ponti; assembly: GCF_003054285.1. Lineage (NCBI taxonomy): Bacteria > Pseudomonadati > Pseudomonadota > Alphaproteobacteria > Rhodobacterales > Roseobacteraceae > Litoreibacter > Litoreibacter ponti. Next base: position 335,044 of record NZ_QBKS01000002.1, on the reverse strand, counting down.
GGGCCAGATGCCTAAAGCGGAAGCCCTGATGCGCGATCTGGCGCAGATTTACCCCGATCGTCTCTACGTCGAATTGCAGCGCCACCCGGGCGAGGCGGGCCTGCCCGAGGCGGAGCGCCTGTCCGAGCGCGGCCATATCGAGATGGCCTACGCCATGGGTCTGCCGCTGGTCGCGACCAACGATGTCTACTTCCCCAAGCCCGACATGTATGAGGCCCACGATGCGCTGATCTGCATCTCCGAAGGGGCCTATGTCGACCAGCAGGAAGAGCGTCGTCGCCTGACCCCGCAGCACTATTTCAAGACGCCGCAAGAAATGGCGACGCTGTTCGCCGACCTGCCGGAGGCGCTGGAGAACACGGTCGAGATCGCGCGGCGCTGCGCCTTCAAGGCCTATAAGCGCGACCCGATCCTGCCGAAGTTTGCGGATAATGAGATCGAAGAGCTTCGCCGCCAGGCCGCCGAGGGCCTGAAAGCGCGGTTGGCCGTGATCCCCCACGCGGCCTCGGTCGAGGAATACGAGAAGCGGCTGGAGTTCGAGCTGGGGATCATCGAGGGGATGGGCTTCCCCGGCTACTTCCTGATCGTGGCGGATTTCATCAAATGGGCCAAGGATCACGACATTCCGGTGGGCCCGGGGCGCGGCTCCGGCGCGGGCTCGCTGGTCGCCTATGCGCTAACCATTACCGACCTCGATCCGCTGCGCTATTCGCTTCTGTTCGAGCGGTTCCTGAACCCCGAACGGGTGTCGATGCCCGACTTCGACATCGACTTCTGCATGGACCGCCGCGAAGAGGTGATCCGCTACGTGCAAGAGAAATACGGTCGCGACAAGGTGGGCCAGATCATCACCTTCGGCGCGCTTTTGTCCAAGGCCG